>CAYQDJ010000037.1:0-13373 GCA_964416255.1 uncultured Nitrospira sp.
GCGCACTCGTGCAATCTGGCTGGCAACAGTGGTCATAAGTCTGGTCTGTTCTAGCCCGGTCTTAGGGGGAGATGTGTTCACCGGGTATCAGATCGATCACCAAGGTCAGTATTTCGGCTACCTGGGTGTTCGCGCTCCCTTAATGGCCGAACGAAACGGGCTGCAACCGTTTTTCCAGGTCTTCGGCGCGGGAGTTGGCTACTCCTTCAAGGATAATGGCCAAGTCCGGGATGCGGACCTTCAATTCGTCACCCCCTCATTAGGACTGAAATATACAACCGGGGCCTGGACCTGGCTCGGCATGGTGGGACCGCAATTTCGTTGGAAGCAGGAAGAGCCCAGGATCGGCTCACGGGTCCACGAAGATCAGCTCGGCGTGTATGGTCAAGTGGAGGCCTTCCGTTGGGGGGCGCAAGGGGCCTTCCACGCCATCGCGTCGTATACCGATATCGACGGATTCTTCTTTGGACGTGTGAGACAGACTGTGCTCGCCTATACGACCGATCAAGGCTGTTGCATGACCTATCTTGGATGGGATCTGGCGGGCATGGGGAACAAGGATTTCTATGCGGTCCAGACCGGTCCGCTCGTACAGGTGCCGATCGAGCGGTTTTGGCTCACCCTAAAGGGCGGCTACCAATATACGCAAGTCTTCCAGAACGGCCTGTACGGCGGAGTGGAAGTGTACTTTCCCTTCTGAAGGCGCCTGATAAAAGCGGGCGGACGGAGGGAATGGACGACAAGGGTCATCGTCAAAAGAGGGAGATGCCTCCCCCACCTGGGGAATAGGTACCTGAGGCAAGAATACCCCATAGTGTTATCACTACGTGTCAAGGAGGATTTGATGCAGCGTGAGGATTCGGCACTCATCGGGACCAGTAAGTCGTTTCTTCAAGCCACGGGAATGATTCCAATTCTGAGCGCTTCACGGGCGACTGTGTTGATCTCGGGCGAAACCGGAACCGGAAAAGAGCTGTTTGCTCGTGCCATCCACTACACGAGCCAACGACGAGGGAAGCCCTTTGTGCCCGTCAACTGTGCCGCCCTTCCAGATCATTTGATCGAAAACGAGCTTTTCGGCCATACCAGGGGTGCATTTACCGGCGCTCTTCTCGAGAAAGAGGGTTTGTTCCATGAGGCGGACGGCGGGACCTTGTTCCTGGACGAAATCAATTCGCTCAACGTGACGGTCCAAAGCAAGTTGCTGCGGGTGCTCCAGGATCAAGAGTTTCGGCCGTTGGGCGCGACGCGGAGCCACAAAGTAAACGTCAAGATCATTGCAGCCACGAACACGGATTTGCGGTTTCTAGTTGGAAACGGCAAATTCAGGGAAGATCTGTTCTACCGTCTCAACGTCTTATCGGTCGTGCTTCCATCGCTCCGTGAACGGAAAGAGGACATCCTCTTGTTGGCGAAGCATTTTATCGGCATCTACGAAACTGAGCTCGGTCGAAGCGGCATGCTGCTCACCCAGTCGGCCAAGTCCAAACTGTTGGGCTATGCCTGGCCGGGTAATGTTCGAGAATTGGAAGGGGTCATCCAGCGGGCCATTGCCATGGCGGCGGGCGACCTTCTCGACTCCCACGATATCGACCTCCCCATGAGTGAACCTGAGGCTCAGGTAGGACCGACCATGACCTTGGTTTCTCGGGGTCTCCTTTCAACAGACATTAGTTTTCAGGAGATGAAAGAGAAGGTCATCGAGGAGTTCGAGCGAGCCTACTTATCCGAGCTGCTGACGAGCCATCATGGAAACATCTCGAAGGCGGCCAGAGCGGCTCAGAAGGAGCGCCGGGCGTTCCAACGGCTGCTCCAAAAGCATGGTTTGGACCGGCGGGTCTATTCTGCCGCATAAGTATTGAGTTTCCTGCGGACACAGCGCCGCAGCCTTGGCCGTCCCCATGTATCAAATGTCTCAAAATACTCGCATTTGAGCTGGTGCCCCGGCCTGGTCCACGATTTGCTGAGATCAGGACCGTGGACAAACAAGACCGTGAACCGAACAATATCCTTGCGTGGATGATCCTGGGCTACTGGTGTTCCCATCCGCAAGCCAAAGATACGGCAACGGGAATCAGCACGTGGTGGCTGCGGGTCGATGGCGCCTCCCCGGACAGGGTTCGGGTCATGGCGGCTCTTGAGTACCTTGAAGAGCGAGGCTGGGTTACGACCAGGGGGGAGCCGTCAGCATTCAAAGTGTATGGGCTCAACCAAGAGCGGCAGCAGGCACTTCAAACCTTTCTCCATCGCCGCGACCTGACCTATGAGGCTCACGGACAGGAGACCGCCTCCATACGGGACTCATTTGAGCCCTGACGTGCCTGTCGAAGGTTCTCTACGGCTTTCTCGTAATACTGAGGGTTCAGTTCAATCGCCTTTTCGAAACAGGCGGCCGCCTGCTTCCTGTGTCCCATGCTGAGCAGCGCGATGCCGAGATTGTTGTAGGCTCGGGGCTCGTCCGTTGCCTTCTTGAAGGCTTCCAAGGCCTCGGCGTATCGCTGCCCCTGAGCGTAGGCAATGCCGAGGTTGTTATACAATTTTGTGGAGGTGGAACCGGCCGCCATGGCTTGTTCATACGTTTGGATCGCGGCATCCTGGTTTCCGCTCAAGGCATACGCAAGGCCGAGGTTGTTTAAGACCGCCGGGTCTCGAGGTCGGAGAGCCAGCGCCGCTTGATAGGCCGTGATGGCGTCGCCGTGTCGTTGTTGCTGGTCGTAGACCAGGCCGAGCAGGTTATGTGAGAGCCAGCGAGACGAATCGAGCTCGATCGATTTCTTGAGCGACTCCTCGGACTCGCGCAGCTTGCCTTGCAACAAATAGACATGGCCTATGCCTTCGTGCGCCGAGGCGGAGCGAGGCTCGCGAGTGTTCACATCTTGGAACTGGGTCAGTGCCGGATCCAAAAGCCCTTGTTGAAGAAATACCCCTCCCAGTTTCATGCGTACGCCGTTCCGAGTCGGGTCGCCTTTCAGCGCCTTGCCATAATGGACGCTGGCCATGGGGAAGTTGCGGCGTTGGAGATCGGCATCCCCGGCTTGCTCGTATTCATCCGGCGTCATGTCGCGCGCCGGCTGCTCTACCTGATCCATGGTTGCCTGCTCATGTTTTTGGCGATCCATGACCTTGCGATATTCGGCCATGTCGAATGACGACGAGGCGCCGTCCTTCGAACCGGAACAACCTCCAACCGCCAATCCGCCTACCAGGAGTCCGACCATGAGGTGAGCGGTCATAGGCGTTGAAATCGGCATCAAGGCTCCCCCCATTCCTCACTACAGTCATGCTTCTTGTCGATGATGTTTACGTGAAGCGGTCCGGATGGTCAAAGCAAATTGGAGTTTTGCCGGCGTCCTTCGAAGCCACTCTTATCTTCTAAATCCCTTCGACGGTTTGCGGCCTGTCGTCTGCGGTGGAAGTGCCGCAGGAAAGAGGCTATTGGGGCGCTCGTTCTGCGGCTGAGGAGCCGCAGGTACGGGCTTGTACACGCTGGTTGGCCTGCATTTACAGGCGTTTGGCATCGTCATGCTTTTGGCCGTTGCTTTGCAATGACCCGTGGGCAATGCGCAAGCGGCTCCCTGGTGCGATTAGCCTGGCGAAGGAGGTGAAAGAATTTAGGGCAATCGTCGCAGAATGAACATTGGACCAGCCGGACGTGCAGAAATCTATCTCAACACATTTCACGTTACACAGAGAAAGGTGAACATCATGATGAACGCAATTCGTCGGTTCGTGAAGGAAGAAGAAGGCGCCTCGGCGGCTGAATATGCGCTGTTGCTGGCGATAATCACGCTTGGCATTGTCGGTGCCGTGCAGTTGCTCGGAACGAACGTGAGCAACGCCATCAATCAAGCCGCGGCTGTGATTCAGCCTGGCGGTGGCAGCTAAGACAAGGCTGTCATGAACTCCGGTGGATCCGGTTGGCCGCTCTCGCGCCAACCGGATCATCGCCGAGCAGAGGACGAGATCAACAGAACAGCAGTCTCAAGATAAAAGACCACAGTGACCATGATTGAATACATGATTCATCTGCCTCTGACCGCAGTCCTCGCCGGGGCGATGTATACCGATTTTCGATCCTCGCGCATTCCCAACTGGCTGACATTCCCGGCTGCGGCCGCGGCACCGGTCGTCCATCTGTGGCTGGGCGGCTTTGAGGGATTAGTGTTCAGCCTGCTTGGCTTGAGCGTTGGTTTGGGACTGTTTCTGCTCCTTTATATCTCCGGCTCGATCGGGGCTGGGGATGTGAAATTGATGGCGGCGGTCGGTGCCATGATCGGGCCTTCCGGCGCGCTCGCCTCAGGGGTGCTCGCCATACTGGTTGGCGGCCTGTATGCGCTCGGGGCGATGGCGTGGCAGTGGGGATGGATGTTGACCGGGCGCAAGCTGGCCGGATCATTTAAGACAGCTTGGCTGACTGGAGGAAAGGCGTGGGCCCAGGAGCTGACGTTACCGTTCCGGCTGCGTTATGGGTTCGCCATAGCGGGCGGCACCCTACTTTTTCAATTGGGACTCCACCCCTTCGTTGGGTAGGCATCGGGACAGAATCGGCTAAGGTTATCCGAGAGGCAATGAAGCAGAAGAGAGCGATAGCAACCATGATTGGCGTCGTCGGGACAAATGAGGAGGAGAGGCAATGAAGCGGTATCGGCCTCTGGTGTTCTTTGGACTCGCACTCGTGCTGGGGTTGGTGACCAGCGTTCTGGTGTTCTCGTGGTTACAGAATGAGAAGAACCGCCTGCTGGCGGCGCCTCTCCCGGCGACCAAGAACGTTCAGGTATTGGCGGTGAACGCGGACCTTCCTTGGGGAACCAAGTTGACTCCGGAAATGATGCAATTGATGGAGTTTCCTTCCGGTGCGGTACCGGAAGGCCATTTTACCAGCATGGACCCTGTCAAGGACCGCGTGCTCTTGGTCGAAGTGAAGCGGAACGAATTGGTCTTGGAGTCCAAGCTCGCGCCGGTCGGTGCGACCACGGGTGGGGTGGCGGCCGTGACGGATCCCAATAAGCGTGCCATGTCCGTGAAAGTCGATGACGTCATCGGGGTGGCCGGCTTCATCAAGCCGGCGGATCGCGTCGATGTCATGGTGACGATCGAGCCGACGCCCGGGAAACAAGGGCACTCCATTTCCAAGATGATTCTGGAGAACGTGAAAGTCTTGGCGGCCGGCACGCAGATGGAGCGGAGGGGAAAAGACGAGGAGCCGAAACCGGTGCAGGTCATCACGGTCGAAGTCGACGTGGATGACGCGGAAAAGCTGGCCTTGGCCTCAACGCAGGGCAAGTTGCGGCTCGCCTTGCGCAATCCGCTGAACAGCGAGCGGGTGTTGACGAAAGGCGCCAGCGTCGGGTCGCTCCTCAGTTCGTACCGGCCGAAACAGGTGGCAAAGCCTGCTGGTGAGAACGACGGAGTGGTGCGCATCGAAGTCATCAAAGGGGATGTCCGGAAGGAAGTCAAGTTTTAGGTTCACGGAGGCACGATATGAAGACGTTCAAGCAGGGAATGTATTTCGGCTATCACATGATCGGCGGGATGCTGATCGCAGGCGCATGGATGACGACTCCGGTGGCGGCGGCAGCAAGTGATGGTGTGGTGCAGTCAACTCATTCAACGCGGGAAGCCCAGCAAGTAAGCCTCGTCGTGGGCAAATCCACGGTTGTCGACATGCCGGTGGCCATCAAGCGCGCCTCGTTGGCCGATCCCCAGATCGCCGATGCGATCGTGTTGAGCCCGCGGCAGATCTATGTCACGGGGAAGGGCTTTGGCTCGACCAACCTGACGTTGTGGGGGAAGGACGATCAGGTGCTTGCCGTCTATGATCTCGACGTGGGGGTCGACCTGGCGCGCCTGAAGCAGCAACTGGTCGAGTTATTGCCGGACGAAACGAATCTGCATCTCAAAGGGACACACGACCATGTGGCGATTTCAGGGACGGTCTCGAGTGAAGGACGCCTCAATCAGGTGTTGTCGGTAGCGGAAGCCTATGCGCCGAAGAAGGTTTTGAATTTTCTCAAGGTGTACCCCGAGCCGATCGGCAATCCAGCGCCGGATGTGCAGACGGTGACAGTGGAAGTGATCAAAGGGACGTCCGTTGGTTCCGTGAAGTTTTGAGCAATCAAAGGTGAGCGGATGGATGATTGGCAATCAGACGTTGAAGGAGCATGTCGATGAAACACCGTGATGTGGTTGTGGCAATGGGGTTGGTGATCGGCGTCTTTGGAGGCTCAGCCGCCTCCGGCGAGGAACCGGCGGCCGTTGCGGCTTCAAGCAGCGCGATGGAACAGCGCGACATTCAGAAATTGGAACTCACGGCGGGCAAGTCGAAGGTCTTGGACTTGCCGGTCGCCATCAAGCGGGCGTCGCTGGCCAATCCGGACGTCGCGGATACGGTCGTTCTTTCACCCACCCAGATCTATCTCACGGGCAAGGCGACCGGCGTCACCAATCTGACGCTGTGGAACGAGGGCGGGAAGATGATGGGCATGTATGACGTCGTGATCGCCCCGGATCTTGCACGTCTCAAGGAAAATATCCATGTGGCTCTGCCGGAGGAGAAAGGGATCCTCGTGACCGCCAGCCATGATCACATTACCTTGTCCGGCACCGCTTCCAATGCGAACAACCTGTCACGTGCTCTGAGCATCGCCGAAGCCTATGCTCCCAAGAAAGTCATTAACTCGCTCCAGGTCGGCGGCGTGCAACAGGTCATGTTGGAAGTGCGAGTGGCGGAAATGAACCGGGAGTTGATCCGTCGGTTGGGCATTAATTTCTCCATGGTAGCACCAGAAAGTTTTGGTATCAGTCTATTGGGTCAACTTACCCAGATCATGGAAACCGGTGCGCAGATCGTCACTCCGTCGATCAGCGGGCTCTTTGGATTCAACACGGGCTCGGTTTCATGGACGGGATTTGTCGACGCCCTCAAGGAAGAAAATTTGGTGAAGGTGTTGGCCAAGCCCACGCTCGTGGCACTGAACGGGCAGGAGGCGGCTTTTCTGGCTGGCGGTGAGTTCCCAATACCGGTTCCGCAGGCGTTCGGCCTCGTGACCATTCAGTTCAAGAAGTTCGGTGTTGGGCTGGTGTTTACCCCAAATATCATGAGCAGCAAGCACATCAGTCTGAACGTGGCACCGGAAGTCTCGGAATTGGATTTTCAGAACGCGCTCCGCACGCAGGGGTTCCTGGTGCCGGCAATTTCGACCAGACGTGCTGCGACCACGATCGAATTGGCCGATGGGCAGAGTTTCGCGATCGGCGGATTGATGCGCGACAACGTGCGCGAATCGGTCAAGAAGTTTCCGTTCCTGGGCGAGTTGCCCATCATCGGAGCCCTGTTCCGGAGCAGTTCATTCCAGAAGAACGAGACCGAATTGCTCATCATCGTCACCCCACACTTGGTGAAGCCGCTGGATATGACGGCGCAGACCTTGCCGACGGACTATTACACGGAACCGAATGATTTCGAGTTCTATCTCCTCGGTTTCTCCGAAAAGGGCGGATTTGGAGGCAAAGCGGGGCAGCGGTCTCCTGCGGCGGAGGTGCTTTCCAACCGGGTGAGCCGGAACCGTTCCATGGAAGGACAGGTCGGACATATCGTTCCCTAAACGAAACGGGCCTTCACCGAGGCTCATTCCGCGAGCAAGGAGATTGCGATGAACATGATCAAAGGGGTCCTGGCGATGTTGAGTGTCGGCCTGGTCGTCGGAGCCTGTGCACCGACGACGATCAGCCCCAATTGGGGAACGGCCTATCAGGATGCGCTGGCTAAACAGGTGTTGAATCCGATGGCCGGCGAGCAACTCGATCCGGTCGAGGGTCAGGATGGCAGAGTAAATGCCACGGCGATGGAGACCTATCGAAAGGGTTTTGAGAAGCCGGATGCAGGATTCGATAAATCGATTGTCACCAGCGGTGTCCAGACGAAGTAGCGGAACGAGGACTTGATCATGGACAGGAAAACAGAACGTGGAGCGGTTGCGGCGGAGTTTGCGCTTCTATTGCCTGTGCTCTTAACGATCCTGTTTGGCATCATCGAATTCGGGATGATCATGTACAGCCGCGAGGTGATCACCAATGCCAGCAGGGAAGGGGCGAGAGCCGGAATCGTGCAAACCTTTCCCAAGCCGTCCGGGGGGGAGATTACGGCGATTGCCACCAATTATCTCACAGGGACGGGGATTAACCCCGCGGATGTGACCTTCAATGTCGCCGGCGCAGGAGGCGCCAATCCCGCCACCCTCATGGTCACGGCTACCTACAACTATCCCTGGTTGATTCCCTATATTCCGACCATGGTGGGGCTGCCCAGCCCGCTCGTTCTCACTGGGCAAACAGTCATGCGCCATGAATGACGATCGGGTCGATTGAAGCGAGGGACAGAATGATAAGGAACATGCTTGCGATACCGTTGATCAAGCCGTTGCAGAACTCCCGAGGGGCCGCTGCCGTGATGGTTGCCGTGACGATGGTCGTCTTGCTGGCCATGGCTGCAGCCGCGATCGACATCGGCCATGCCTTGGTGGCCAGAAATGAGCTGCAAAACGCCGCGGACGCCGCTGCCTTAGCCGGCGCCCGGGCCTTGGGAATTGTGTACGAAGGGTTGACTCCTGCGGAAATGGACAACTATTCGCTTTCAGGGGGAGCGGCCGCGGCGGTCATTGCTGCGGCGCAGCAGACGAGCGTACTCAATGCGGCTGCGGGAGTGAACGTGACGGTGGATGCCGGCGATATCCAGATCGGGCTCTGGAATGCGGCGAGCAAGACGTTCACGCCTACGATTATTCAACCGAGGTCCGTCCGGGTTACGACGAGGCGCGATGGCTCCGCCAACGGCCCAATCAGCACGTTTCTGGGAAGTGTGGTGGGCTTGACCAGTGTGAATGTCAGCGCCGTCGCAACGGCAGAACTGACGCCGATCGGGGCCACGGCACCTGGCGCGCTGGACTTGCCGCTGGCTATTTCCGAGCTATTCTTCAGCCAGTTTGGCTGCGGCGACTCGATCATGCTGTACCCAAGCAACGGAACTCCCCAGTCTTGCGCGGGATTTACGACCTTCGATGTCTCTCCATCGAACGACAATGCCATGCGGAACATCATTAATGGGTTAGCTGATGGGAGTTACACGACCCCAGAAACAACGGCTGGTGTGACCCAGGTGAATTTCACGAACGGGACCTTGAGCAATCCAACATGGAACGCTCTCGTCAATCTGTTCGATGTCCGGCGAGGCTCGAACGCCTATTGGGATGCGCTGGTGCCAGTCTATCAAGGCAATAGTTGTAATCCCAGCGGGGCGATACCCATTGTCGGATACGCCAACATGCGCATTACGAATGTCCAGGGTGCTCCCAACCATACCATTACGGGCAATGTGCAATGTCCCCTTTTCGAAGGGGGAGGTACGGGAGGGGGACCTGGCTTCGGTGTGTTCACCACATTGCCCGGTCTCGTTGAGTAAGCAGTTAGAGCAGTTAAAGAGGAGGACGGTCTGCATGGCGCGATTGATAACGGTGTCGATCAACTGTCGAGATGAAGCATCCCGGCGGACGTTCGAGGAGATCGTGTCCGGCCGCCGGGACTATCTCGTGACGAAGGGACAGGGAACCGGCTCTTCGGACATTCTTCTGCTGGAATTGGATGAATTTCGTCCTCACCAGACGTTTGCACACATCCGGGACTTGCTCAGCGGGGCTCCCACGCTTGAGGTGTTTCTCACCTCGTCGCAGACCGATCCGCAATTAATCCTCGAGGCGTTTCGGCTCGGGGTGAAAGAGTTTCTGCGGCAGCCGCTCACAAGACAGGAAGTGGAACCGTCGCTCGCGCGGTTCGAAGAGCGGTTCCGCGGCAAAGCTGCAGAGGCCGCCGCAGACGCCGGGAAAGTCGTGTGCGTGATCGGCGCCCGCGGCGGCGTCGGTACCAGCACCGTGGTCACGAATCTCGCGGTCTCGGTGCAACAGGCCCGCAGTCAGGAGCCGGTCGCATTGGTGGACTTGGATCTCCATAACGGGGATCTGGGATTGTTCCTCGATCTGAAGGCCGGGCAGGGATTGAAGCAGTTGGCGACCGATGTGTCGCGGCTCGATGAGACGATCCTGCGCAGCACCTTGCGGGGCCATGCCTCCGGCGTCCACCTGCTCGCTTCCGGTTACGAAGGGTTCGACACGATCGACCAAGCCCCCGGGAGCACGATGCGGATGGTTTCGCTGTTGCGGTCCATGCATCGGCATGTCTTCGTCGACTGCGGACATGTGTTGGAGCCTGCCGTGCGGGAAGCGTTGGACAGCGCCGACCAGGTGATCGTCGTGACCACCCTGTCCTTGCCGGTAATCCGGCGGACCAAGCGCCTGCTCGAGGTGCTGCGGTTGGCCCAGTATCCCTCAGGAAAAATCGGTGTCGTGGTCAACCGGTACACGAAGGATCAGAAGGAGCTGCTCAACGAGACGGAAGCCATGCTTGGGACTTCCATGGCCGGGCTGATCCCCAACGACTACCGCACCGCCAGCGAGGCGCTGGATCATGGGAAGCCGCTGACCATCATGGCCTCCCGCTCATCGATCGGACAGTGGTACCTCCGGGGCACGGAACGACTCATTGCCGACCAGACCGCCGAGGCGCGCACGACGACGGAGGCGAGCAGGGACAAGAAATCGTCGTTGTTGGGACGGTGCATAGCCGGACTCAAGCTGGAAACGGGACGCAAGCCGTCGGTGGTGTGACGCTGGGCCGGGGAACTGATCCACATAGGGAAGGAGCACAAAGACATCATGCTGACGATGCAACCAGGCACTGGAACCGCCGAGCAGGGCGCGCACTATCACGAGCTCAAGGACCGGCTTCATCAGCGGGTGATTGATCTGCTTGACCTGACCGCCATTGGGACCATGTCGATCGCAGCGGTGACGGAACAGTTGACGAAGCTGATTGAGCAATTGGTGCAACAAGAATCGGTGCCGCTGAATCAACGGGAACGGGCACAAATTATCCAAGATATTCTGCACGAGGTGCTGGGATTGGGGCCGTTGGAGCCGTTGCTCGCTGATACCACCGTCAACGACATTCTGGTCAACGGGCATAAGCAGGTGTTTGTCGAGCGATCAGGCCGCCTTGAACTCACCCCCGTGCGTTTCAAAGACGACGCCCATCTCAAAAAGATCATTGAACGAATTGTGTCGCGCGTGGGGCGCCGAATCGACGAGTCAGTCCCGATGGTGGATGCTCGCCTTGCGGACGGATCACGTGTCAATGCCATTATTCCGCCGTTGGCCATCGATGGTCCCTCGCTGTCGATCAGAAAGTTCAGCAGAGATCCATTGCAACTCTACCACCTAGTCGAGAAGCGGTCGCTGACGCCGGAGATCGGTGAGTTGTTGAAGGCAATCGTGCAGGCTCGGCTGAATGTTCTGATTTCAGGAGGAACCGGATCAGGAAAGACGACGTTGTTGAATGTGTTGTCGGGGTTCATTCCGAATAATGAGCGAATCGTGACGATCGAAGACGCGGCGGAACTTCAATTGCGCCAGGACCATGTCGTGCGTCTGGAGACACGACCTGCCAATATTGAAGGCAAGGGCGAGATCGCCCAGCGAGAGCTGGTGAAGAATGCCCTTCGCATGCGTCCCGACCGTATCATCCTGGGCGAGGTTCGTGGGGCCGAGAGTCTCGATATGCTGCAAGCGATGAATACGGGCCATGATGGATCGTTGACGACGGTCCACGCCAATTCCTGCCGTGATGCCCTCACCAGAATTGAGACCTTGGTGTCGATGGCCGGTCTGAATCTGTCGGGGAAAGCGATGCGTCATTACGTCTCGTCGGCTCTCGATGTGATCGTGCAGATTGCACGATTATCCGATGGAACGAGGAAATTGATCAGCCTCCAAGAAGTCGTCGGCATGGAAGGCGATCTGATTACGCTGCAGGAGCTGTTTACCTTTCAACAGACAGGGCTCGACGAGAATCGAAGGGTCAAAGGCCGGTTCAAGGCGACCGGTGTCCGCCCTAAATTTGCCGAACGGCTGCTTGCCAAAGGGATTGCTCTTCCATCCGATCTGTTTGACCCGCAAAAGGTGTACGAATGTTGATCGCGCTGATTGGACTCGGCATTTTCGCAACCATCCTGGTGTTTTTGTATGCCTGTGCGGCCGCTTATCGGTTCATGACTCCGCGCGGCACGGACCGAGCGGTTGAACGGCTCCAACAATGGGGAAAGCCGGAGGCAGCCGTTCAACTGGACATTATCCGCAAGGATTTGCTCAGCGATATCCCATGGCTGAACGAGATTCTTAAAACAGCCAAGCGCATGCAGCCGCTCCGCGTGCTTCATCAGCAAGCCGATTGCCGCCTGCCCTTGGGCGTGTTCGTGCTGGCGACACCACTGTTGGCGATGGGCATGTTGGTGTTCGCCTTATCGATGCACCAGACCCTCATGTTCGCGTTGGTCGCTGCCGCCGCGCTCGGGGCGCTTCCATACGGGTATCTGTATTGGCTGAAAGTGCAACGGCTTGCATTATTCGAACGTCAGCTGCCCGAAGCGCTGGAGTTGGTTTCACGAGCCTTGCGGGCCGGGCATGCATTCTCAGTCGGATTGAAACTCGTCGGTGACGAAGCGGCCGATCCGATCGGCAAAGAGTTTCGCCGCGTCTTCGACGAGGTGTCCATGGGCGTCGCCCTTCCCCAAGCCCTTCAAAACATGACCGAACGGGTGGATTGCGTCGATGTACGGTTTTTTGTCACGTCGGTCTTGGTCCAACGCGAGACCGGCGGAAATCTGGCGGAGATCATTGATTCGCTGGCAACGCTCATTCGCAAGCGGTTTGAATTACAGCTGCGCGTCAAGGCCCTGTCTGCCGAAGGGCGCATGTCGGCGATCGTGTTGTTCGGCCTGCCTCTCATAGTCGGGCTACTGCTCTTCAAAATGAATCCCGAGTATATGGGCTTGCTGTTTACCGACCCTATGGGACAGAACCTCGCCACCGTGGGCAGCATCATGATGGTGTTGGGGGCGGCCGTCATGAAACGTATGGTGTCCATTAAAGTGTAAGGAGAGAGCTATGGATTTTCCGCTCGTTGCGGCGTTGTTTACGTTTCTAGCCGTCCTTCTGGCCTGCTCGGCCCTGTTCCTATATGTGAATTCGCGGGAAGCGCTTCAGACCTGGCGGCGCCGGGCAAACGGCCGTCACGGAACGCCTGAGGAAGAGGCCGGTGACGACGGGCTGGCACAGGAAGCTCGAGTGCAGTTACACGCGCTGTTGGAATGGTTTGCGAAATTCAATCAATCTTCCAACGCTGAGGAAGCTCGGACAACGAAGCGTCTCCTGGTTAATGCCGGATACAGGAGTGCGAAGGTGCCTATTTTGTTCACCGGCACGAAGCTG
>CAYQDJ010000037.1:13383-28618 GCA_964416255.1 uncultured Nitrospira sp.
CATTGTCGGCGAGGAGCATCGCGCCGCAGACCGGCATCGACCAGACCTTCCTCGGCGTCACGCTGCTCGCCGTCGCGACCTCGCTCCCCGAACTCGTCGCCTCGGTGGCCGCCATTCCTGCGAAACTGCTTGGGTTTCCCGCGATTACAGTTTTGCTGTTTTATTATGTGCTGGCTGCCGCGTGCGGCTATTATGCTCCATCACTCTGGCTCAAGCGGGCCATAGCCGGACGACAGGATGCCCTTCAGCGGGCTATTCCCGACGCGTTGGATTTGATGGTGGTTTGCGTGGAGGCCGGGTTGGGGCTGGATCAGGCGATTGCGCGAGTAGGAGAGGAAGTCAAGCAGGGGCACCCTGCTTTGGGCGATGAACTGAATATCCTGTCGCTTGAATTGCGCACAGGCGTTCCCCGGCAGGAAGCCCTCAGGAACTTGGCGCATCGTACCAACCTCGAGGAGGTCAGAAACCTGGTGGCCCTTCTCGTGCAGACGGATCGATTCGGCACGAGTATCGGCCAAGCGCTACGCGTTCATGCGGATGCCATGCGGACAACGCGGCGGTTGAAGGCGGAAGAATTGGCTGCCAAATTACCCGTGAAGCTTTTGCTGCCGCTGATCTTCTTTATTTTTCCGAGCATGTTCATCGTGACGATCGGCCCAGCCTGCATCAGAATGGTCCGGGTGCTGTTCCCGGCGATGACAGGACAACATTAAGCGCGATCCTTCAATGCCATCTCTGCCCCTTACGGCGGCTTTGTGCGGGGTTCTCGCGCAACGGCGGCTTTCCGAGGGAGGTTTCGCGGATCGTCCAGGATCCCGGTATCGCGCCGATGCGACCGCCTGGGGCATCATGGCGCTGGCGGCATGCGATGGACATCAGGGGCTTGACCTTCATCGAGGACGGCTCGCGCAGGATCAAGGTTCGGACGGGCGCATTCTGCTGAGTCCGAGCCATCCGGACGGCCAGTGGCCGACTGCGCTTGCCATTCTCGCCTGGACCGGCGCTCCCGCGTATCACGTTCCGCGGCAGCAGGCCCTGCAGTTCCTGGTGGACACGACAGGGAATCACTACCCCAAGAAGCCCGATGATCCGCTCGCGCATGATACGACGCTCCGCGGCTGGCCCTGGATCATGGGGACTCACTCCTGGATCGAACCGACCGCGTTGGCGCTCCTGGCCTTGAAGGCGTCGGGACAGACCCGTCATCCACGTGTCCTCGAAGCGGTTCGCATGGTGTTGAATCGCCAACTCCCGCACGGGGGATGGAATTATGGCAATACCTTGGTGTTTGGACGAGAACTGCGTCCGATGCCGGAAAGCACCGGTGCTGCGGTGACCGGATTGGCCGGGGTGATTGAGGAGAACCAAGTCGCAAAGAGCCTTTCGTATCTTCAGGACGAAGTCGATCGACTCCGTACGCCCATCTCGTTGGGGTGGGCTTTGCTCGGTCTTGCCGCTTGGGGTCGACGGCCGTCGAATAGCCCGGAGTTGGTTGCGCGGTGTGTGGCAAACCAATCTCGCTATGGCGAATACGATACCTCGTCACTCTGTCTCCTCCTGCTGGGAGGAGTGGCCGGAGAGTCGGACGCAAGGATCGCACTGCTCCCGCAGGCGCGCGAGGCTTCCGTCCTGACTCCGTAGGAGGACCATGCCGAATCCCATAGTTGAGCGCTCGGCCGGAGGCATCACGCGCCGCGACGTCCTGTTGGCAGGCGCGGCGGGGATCATCATTGGCGCCGGCTCACTCGTCGTTCCCAGACGATACCTGCGCATGCCGCAACAGGCTCGAACATTTGTGGCGAAAGTAGGCCATTATCAGGCTGATATAGCAGACGTCATCAGAAGGGGGGTTCGGGCGCTAGCGATCGTTCCTGAGGAATTCAAGGGCAAGCGCATACTCCTGAAGCCCAATTTAGTTGAAACGGCGTCGGGAGCGCCGCACATCAATACCCATCCACTCGTCCTACGTGGGGCGATTGAGGCATTTCTTCATCTGGGCGCAGCGACGGTCATGGTCGCCGAGGGTCCCGGCCATCGGCGTGATACCCTCGCGGTCTATGAAGAATCCGGATTGGCGGATGTGCTGACGGAAGATCACATTGTGTTTCATGATTTGAATTACCTCACCGGCGAGACGGTGCCAAACCTGAGCCGGCAATCCAAGTTGAAAACCTTGACCTTCCCGGCGCTCTTCAACGCCGTGGATTGGATTGTGTCGGTGGCGAAGATGAAAACCCATCACTGGGCCGGCGCGACTCTTTCCATGAAGAATCTCTTCGGCGTGATGCCGGGTATCTATTATGGGTGGCCTAAGAATGTGCTTCATCATGCCGGAATTGAAAATTCGATCTTGGACATCACCGCCACATTACAACCGCACTTCGCGATCGTTGATGGGATTGTGGGCATGGAGGGCGATGGGCCAATCATGGGCGATCCCAAGAGGGCGGGTGTTCTCGTGATGGGCACCAACCTCCCCGCCGTCGACGCGACGTGCTGTCGGATTATGGGTATTGACCCCTATCGCATTTCCTATTTGGAGCGGGCGGACAAATGGCTTGGACCGGTCGGAGAGGGATCGATCGAGCAATGTGGGGAATCCGTGGCCGCTGTGCGGACGAACTTCAAATTGATCAATGAGATTCCGGCTCATCAGGGAATACGTCTGGCATGAAAGGGACTGACATGAACCTGCTCATTCTGTGTCTGCTCTTGCTCGCTCCCGTCGCGACCCTTGGCGAGGTCCAACCGGAGCAGCCGGAACCTCCTGAGCCAAACCTGTTCGCGCACTATCTCTCCCTAAAACAGATGCAGGAAAGCTTGGCCGGACGCTCTCTCGAAGACCAGACTCGTTTGCGACCTCAAATTGATCGGGCAGAACGAAAGGCGTGTGAACGGCTCAGGAAAGAGCGCCAGGCGCGCGTGCCGAAGGAACAGTATCGGCAAGAGGGAGGGGATGAATTCCTCGTCTTCGCTCTTCAGCTTGAACAATACTGCCACACTCTACGCTGAACGGTACATCGCTTAACATGGCTTGTTTTCTACATCGATGAGATTTGTGCCACTCGCTTCGATCTCGATAAAGATCCCGCACTGGTTTGTCCAGAACTTTGGAGATCGTGGTTTCTCGGCGACGGGAGGCGGCTGCTCGGGGGCCTGCAGGTGGATCTCGACATTCACCACTGTCAGAGAAGGGGGCGCGTAGTAGTAGGGATTGAACGGCCAGAAGGACATTCCCAATAGGCTTGGGAAACGGTCAAGAGGAGACTCCATCATTCGACTATGATGTCGTTGCATAGGTTCCCCGCTGAAATCGCTGAACCGCGTGGCTGCACCGGCGGTCCATGGTCCCAACAAAGCCAGCATTGTGCACGGCCAGATAAGTCGAGCGACTTTCATACGCTCATTCTGCCGCATCATGCGGAGGTTAACCAACTAGGAGTCTTCCTTGTGCATGAGCGCGGGCGCTAGCGGGGGGATCTAAGGGGCGACGATTGATTTGGAGCACTGTCTCAGAACGTCATTCTTTGACCGTGACGGTCATGGTAATCGGATCGAGGGGATTATCGGCTTGATCTCTCGCGGCGGCGACAATTCTGTCGATGACGTCTATCCCGCGAAAGACCTCCCCGAAGACGGTGTAGCGCCGATCCAGTCCGCTGTTGTCGCCGACGCAAATAAAGAACTGCGAACCGTTGTCGTTGAAGTCACGAGTGCTGTTGCTCTCCCGCGGCATTTTGGCCATTGAGACGGCTCCCCGTTTGTGCGGGCGATCATTCGGCTCGGGGGAAAGAAAGTATCCGGGGCCGCCGGTGCCATGGAGTGTGCGATCAGAGTTTTTGCTCAAGGGATCGCCTCCCTGGACCAGGAAGCCGGGCACCACACGGTGGAACGTCGTGCCGTCATAAAACCCCATCTTGACGAGGTTCACAAAATTCTCCACATGACGCGGCGCGTCATCCGGATAGAAGCGGATCTTGATCTCTCCAAACTTTGTGACGATCGTCGCACGGGGATCTTTTTTCTGAAATTGGATGGTCATAGCGGCTGAATCTAGCAGGGGGCTTCTGTGGGAGGCAAGAGCGTTGACGTTGCGGCGCGGTCGTCTCGGGCGGTCAGTGGAGGCGTGAGCGCAGCTCCGGTCCCGATTCCGCCGACCAGTTCGTGACGGCTCGATTAAAGGGGAGAAGCGCGACCGCTTCTCCGACACCGAGTAGGAAACGGACCAGCACCAGGGAGCCCAGCATGCCGAACTGGTGGACCAGTGGCGACACCGGGGCGAGGGCCGGAGTCCCAGCACCGGCATCATGTGTCGTGCCGGGCCCGAAATGTTAACGCGGTCGATGTAGGCCACGACGCTGATGCAAAACAGCAGGCCAAGAGTGAGCCAGCGGGCGGGCGTTTGAGGGCGGGTGGTCGATGCTTGGCCATGCGGCCGGGAATATAAGAGGGAGAGCAGGCCAGAAACCAGCGCCGTCTTTCTTTTCCTACTGATCATGTGAGAAACCTGCGAGTGAAAATTCCCTTTGCGTTTCAGCCAGTTGGTGGATTTCATGGAAGGCATCCGGTAAGATGCGCCAAGACATTGATCATGAAGGGGGAGGAGTGTCTGTATTTCGAATCGGGTTGGTACTCGTTCTCGCCGTTCTTGTTTGTGGAGTCTCCTTCCTGCTGTTTTCGTCGTCCCTGACTGGAGAGGACTACCTCAAGAATTTTGTGCTCCACCAGCTCCAGGAAAGCCTTGGGCGAAAAATCCAGGTGCATCGCGTCAAGTTTGTGCTCTTTCCCCGTATCAGAGTGGAATTGTCCGAAGTCGCGATCCACGATCCAAACTCCGATGACACCATATTCACGGCAAAACGGGTGGATATGGTGTTGCGACTCATTCCCCTGCTGAAAAAACAGGTGGTGGGCAAACGGCTGGTGATCGAAGAGCCGAATCTTACACTGCGGCGCAACGCAGCTGGACGCTGGAACGTCCTGGACTCCGACGATCAGGCGGCGACGGACCAGCGGACTTTCCAAATGGCGGCCAAAGCTTTCATGATTCGCCAAGCCACGATTGTGAATGGGAGGGTCACGGTGACGGATGCCGGGAGGCCGGACGGAGCGAGGTCCATCACCTTGGAACACCTGGATGCCGGATTGCTGATTCGAGCGGACCGAGGAATGGCGGAGGTACATGTGTCGGCTGCACACCAATCGCCGCAGGGCGCCGGCGCAATCTCCCTCGACGGCACGGTGCGACGATCTGAGAAGCCGGTGTCGTTGGGTGCGGAGGAGGTGGGCGGGCCGTCGTCGGTCTTTCAGTTTGATGGGCGCATTGAAGCGGCCGGCCTCGATGTCCGCGAAGCGGCGGACTTTCTTGGACCCCGTCCCGTGCCCAAGTACCTCGAGGGTGTCCTCAATGTGCAGAGTACGGTTCGAATCATGCCGGGCCTCGCGGGATACGACATGGTGCTTTCCGACATGACCTCACGCCTCAACGAGATCACCCTGGCGGGGAGTGCCAATCTGGCGGGTCTCCTAACGCCGCAACCCACCTTTGCCGTGACATTCAGCAGCTCGACCGTCGCGCTGCCGCAACTCTTGAAAGCGATCCCGGCCGAATGGATTCACCCGAACATTCCAGCCATCCTTGCGGACTACCGGATTGACGGAAAAGTCCAGGTCATGCGCGCCACCGTGACCGGCTCGGCGATCGTCGTCCCCCAATTGTCGATGACGGGAGAATTCCGTGTGGAAGATGGACAGGCCGTGCTGGGAACCGACCGCGTCCCAAGCAAGAACCTGTCGGCGGTGGTGGTGGTGGAGACCGGTCGTCTGCGCGTGACCAACATTACCGGACTCTATGGGGCTATCCACATGACGGATGGGAAAGCGATGGTCTCCTTTCTCGAAGCCGGCCCCTGGCTGGAATTGGAAATCAAGGGCAACATGGCGGCGTCCCAGTTGGTCCCCTTTCTGGCGAAGACCGTCAAGGCCGAACGGATGAGCGGGTTCCTCGCCGGGATTCGCGAGGTGGAAGGGATGGCGCAGCCGACCTTTCGTCTGGTCGGTCCCCTCAATCGGCCCGACGACATCACCTTTGCCGGCGGAGAGATTGTGGCGCGGTACGTCAGCCTCAATCACCCAGCGTTGCCGGAGCGGCTGACCGGTCTGCAGGGACGGTTTGTTCTGGCGGAAGGCAATACGCAGTTTGAACAGGTGAGCGGACATTTGGGAGATACGCTGATCCAAGTGCAGGGGACGATGACGGGAGGAGTGGCCAGCACCTTTCAAGAGGTGGTCGTCCGGGCCTATGGCGATGCGGCCCATGTGGCTCGTCTGATGCCGGGTGCGGCGCTTCCCGCCGGAATCCTTGAAGGCCTGCTCAATACCGCCGTGGCCTTGACTGGTCCCGCCGAGACGCCTCATTTCCGAGGCACCGTGGTGCTCGACGAGTCAAAAGTGACGTTGCCGGGTTGGATCGAAAAACCGATCGGCGCGCTGACCACGGTTGAGTTTGAAGGGAAGCTGGCAACGTCCAGCGGCTTGACGCTCGACCGGTTGGAATTGATCCTGCCGTCGATGCGGATTCCAATTAAAGGCGCGGTGCAGGTGGGCAAGCGCTTCAGCATTGATGCCGCGCTTTCAACCGGCACCCTGTCGCTGTCGCATGTGCCCGAATGGATCGCCAAGGGCGGATTTGAAGCAGGCAATCTCGAGGTCTCGCTGGATATGAAAGGCAAAGATACGGATTGGCGAGGATGGAGGATTACGGGCTGGATCGCCCTCACCAATGGATTGCTGCTGGCCAAGGGCGTGGACGGCCACGTGCAGGATCTCTACGCACGAATCAAACTGGTCCGCAACGGCGCCGAGATCAAGCGGTTGTCCTTCCGCATCCGGGACAGTGATGTGGCATTCGATGCGACGTTGCGAAACTGGACGACCAAGCCCGTCATTTTGGGGAAGATCGAGTCCAATCAATTGGACCTCGATCTGCTCATTCCCAAAGGCGAGCGCTCCCCGATCCGAGAGTTCCTCGAAACACTGGCCGCGACCAGTCAGGTGACTGTTTCGGCTGCGGTGGCGCGCGGCTATTACAAACATCTCAAGTTCGGTGCGGTATCGGCGCGCGTCACCATCCAAGATGGAGTGCTGGATGTCGATCGGCTCGCCGGCGACTCGACGAACGGGCATGTGGCCGGCCGCTTGGTGGTGCATCTTCCGAAGCAGGCGCCGGCCGATGTCGAAATGTCCGTCCGAGCCACCGGCCTGCAGGTGACGGACCTCCTGCGGCTCACCAATTCAAGCATTCACGGCATCACCGGCTATATGCGGCTGAGCGGCAGTCTGCGAGCCCATGGGCGCAATCCGCATGGTGTATATCCGACGTTGAACGGGAAAGCGGAGGTCTTACTCGAGAATGGGCGGATTCTCAAATCAAAAGAGCGGGCGGTCTGGAAAATCATCAGCTTGTTGAATCTTCCGGCCGTGCTTCAAGGAAAGGTGGAACTGGAGAAGGAAGGCTTGCCGTATAATAGGATTGCCGCGACGGTCAGAGTCGAAAACGGATTGTTCCAAACGGAGAATATGATTATCGACACACCGATTCTCAAAATAACCTCTGCCGGCAACTATGATTTGCCGACGGACCAGCTCGATGCGGTTGTGGCGGTCAGTCCGTTCGGGTCGTATTCCCAATTCCTGAAAACGATTCCGTTGTTCGGGCGAATATTTGCGGGCGATCGGAAGGGCCTGGCTACGGCGATGTTCGCCATCAAGGGAGCGGTGGAAGATCCGGAGGTCACGTATCTGCCGATGAAATCGTTCGCCACCGGTTTGACCGGCTTGGCGCAGCTGGCGGTCGACGTGCTGAAAAACACGCTCACGTTGCCGTTTGATCTGATGATGCCCGAGGAAGACAGGGCCGGCGGATCTGAGGCTCCGCTGGATCCGGAGATCATACCGGTCACGCCTTGACCGATCTCCGACCTCAATGCTAGCATCCGACTGTGGCTATTCAGTCCATGACCCCCTCAAGGCGCTAACGCTTCGCTGACTCACCCATGAAACGGACCGCCCCGCAGTCTCCCGAGGTCGCCACGTTGTTCATTGCCGCCAGTGAACTGGACTCCAACCTGTATTATGTCACCCGATTTATTGCCCCGGACCCGTTCATTTACCTGGAACTCAAGGGAGAGCGTGTGCTGGTGATGAGCGATTTGGAAATGGATCGCGCGAAAACCCAATCGACGGCGGATCGCATCCTTTCGTATTCGGAGCTTGAAGATCGCGCGAAAAAGCAGGGGATGAAGGACCCCACCACCGTCGACATC
This sequence comes from uncultured Nitrospira sp., assembly GCA_964416255.1. GTDB lineage: Bacteria > Nitrospirota > Nitrospiria > Nitrospirales > Nitrospiraceae > Nitrospira_D. The sequence goes on from CAYQDJ010000037.1 coordinate 21,708, forward strand.
GTGCATCTGGTTCTAAAAGAGGCGAAGATCCGTCAGGTCCTCGTGCCGGCAAATTTCCCCTTCGTTTACGCCACTCGGCTCCAAGAGTTGGGGTACAGTCTGAAGCCCAAACGCGATCCATTTTATGAACAACGCATGGTAAAGACCGCCGACGAAGTGTGTCACATCGAAGCCGCCCAGCGGGCCACGGAAGAGGCGGTTGCGGCGGCGCATGCGGTGCTACGGCAGGCCACCATTCGAGATCGTCTGTTATGGTTGGATGGTGAGTGTGTGACTTCCGAGCGGATTAAAAAACTCATCAATGTCAAGTTGATGGAGCGAGATTGTATCGCACAGCATACGATCGTGGCGGGAGGCGAGCAGGCCTGCGATCCGCATCATGAGGGATCGGGGCCGTTGCCGGCCGACCGCAGCATCATCTTCGACGTGTTCCCGCGCTCGGCGACCAGTCGATATTATGCCGATATGTCTCGAACGGTGATACGCGGTACGGTCAGTCTCGAACTGAAGCGTCTGTATCAAACCGTCAAGGACGCCCAAGAAGAAGCGATTGAGCACATCAAGGATGGGGCCGACGGCATGAAGATCCATCAAGGCATTTGCACCCGATTTGAGAAGGCCGGCTACAAAACGGGGCTGGTGAACGGGCGTATGCAGGGCTACTTTCACGGCACGGGCCATGGGGTGGGCCTCGATATCCATGAAGCCCCACGCATCAGCCGTACCGGTTCCCTCCTGCAGGAAGGGCATGTGGTCACGGTTGAACCGGGCCTGTACTATCCAGGCTTGGGCGCGGTGCGGATCGAGGACATGGTATTGGTAACAAAAGACGGCTGCCGCAACCTCACGAACTTTTCCAAAGCATTCGAACTCGGATAACCTCCTTGCCGGTCGGTGCGCTTCCTGGTTTCGCTCATTCCTTCTGGTGGCCATGGCCTATTCTTACGTCTATCTGGACGATGTCGCAGTGGCCGATCTCGCATTTGAAGCGACAGCAGATACCCTCGGGGAGTTGTTTCAGGCTGCCACGGACGCGCTGTTGGCAGCGCTCGCGAATCCCTTCACCATTGGCGACACCTGGTCGCGGACCATTGGTCGACAGGAGGAGGATGTGGCTGAACTCCTGTTTGATTGGCTGTCCGATATCGTGTACTGGAAGGATGCCGCCGGCGTGGTGTTCTCCAACTCCCAGGTCAATATTTGTCACAATCACGGCGGGATCTGGACATTGGAGGCCAGGCTGGTTGGAGAGCCGGTCGGCTCCGCGACGCAAGAATTAAGAAACGACGTCAAGGGCGTGACCAAGCACTTGTATCGCGTGTGTGAGCAGAACGGGCGCTGGAACACGCGGGTGGTCCTGGATGTGTAAGGTGCGGGTGAGCGCGCTCCACGAGTGGGATGGTCGAGCGGAGCCAGTGGCGGCCGGATCGACCAGCCGATCACGCAATGAGACAACCGATTAAACAGACTCACGATTCCATGAATCTCCATACGCAGATGACGGTCAACAGGATTTCCGACGAGGTATGGGAGATTGCGCCGTCGGAGAAAAGCGGGATGTTGGTGCCGGCTCGGATCTATGCCACGCCCGCCATTTTGGAAGCGATGGATGAAGGCGTGTTTGAGCAGGTGACGAACGTCGCCTGTCTTCCAGGCATCCGGCGCTATGCGCTCTGCATGCCGGACGGCCATTGGGGTTACGGATTTCCCATCGGCGGCGTCGCTGCCTTCGATGTGCATTCGGGCATCATAAGCCCCGGCGGGGTTGGCTACGATGTGAACTGCGGGATGCGGCTGATCCGCACCGATCTCACGCGGGAGGAGGTTCAGCCTCGGCTCGAACGGCTGCTTACCGAGTTGTTCCGGCGCGTACCCGCCGGTGTCGGGTCCAGCGGATCTGTGCGGTTGAATCGAGACTCGTTTGAACGGGTCATGATCCATGGGGCGCAATGGTGTATCGAGCAAGGGTATGGCTGGCACCAGGATCTGGAACGGATTGAGGAGGGCGGATGCCTGCCAGGGGCTAATCCGGCCAAAGTCAGCGACCATGCGGTCACCCGGGGGATCAATCAATTGGGGACACTGGGTTCGGGCAATCACTATCTTGAAGTGCAGGTCGCCTCGCATGATCGCATCTTCGATCCTGAGCGAGCGGCGGCGTTGGGGATCACCGGGCACGATCAGATCGTGGTGATGGTGCATTGCGGGTCGCGAGGATTCGGACATCAAGTGGCGAGCGATTATCTTAAAGTGTTCGAGAAAGCCATGCGCCGTTACGGCATCAGCGTCAAGGATGCCCAACTAGCCTGTGCTCCGTTTCACTCCCAGGAAGGGCAGGACTATTTCGGGGCCATGAACTGTGCGGGCAACGCCGCCTTCGCCAATCGACAGGCGATCACCCACCAAATTCGCGAAGCGTTCGCCGTGGTGTTCGGGCGATCGCCTGAGGAACTGGGTATGGAAGTGGTGTATGACGTGGCGCACAACATTGCCAAGGTCGAGCGATTTCCCGAGGGCGAGTTGCTGGTTCACCGAAAAGGAGCGACGCGTGCTCTGGGACCTGGGAGCCTCGATCTCCCACCGCGGTTTCGAGCAATCGGGCAGCCGGTGATCTGCGGGGGTTCGATGGAAACCGGATCGTATCTTCTGGTTGGCACGGAGGGCGCGATGCGGGAGACGTTCGCCTCGACCATGCATGGATCCGGGCGGACCATGTCACGGGCCAAAGCCAAAAAAACAGTGCGTGGTGACGTGCTGCAGCGGCAGATGAAGGAGCGCGGGATCCTCGTTCGAGCGGTGTCGATGTCCGGGTTGGCCGAAGAGGGAGGATTTGCCTACAAAAATATCGCCGAGGTCGTGGACTCCGTGCAGCGAGCGGGAATCACAAAAACAGTGGCGGAATTGCACCCGATCGGCAATATAAAGGGCTAGCCGAAGGTTCGATCGGTTTGAAGAGCGCCTCTGTGGAACAGCGTCAACATCCCCGCTTCCCCGTCCAGTTTCAGAGTTCGTTTCGCTCCGCCAACCTCGTGTCAGGCGAAGGAACGCTGGTCGATTTGTCTATCCGGGGCTGCCGCATTGTGAGTGTGAGCACGGTCAAGCCGGGCACGACACTGAACGTACGCATTGACGTCTCAAGCCACGCGCCGTCCATCCATGTGCAGGAAGCGGTAGTGCGTTGGTGCCGAGACGGCACGTTCGGGCTGGAATTTGTGAGTTTGATTCCAGAAGAATGGGCTCAACTGCAGCGGCTGGTGAAGGAATTAGGAACGCCCCCTTCTGCGCGCAAGCCCTGGTAAGTGGCGTGCCGCCATTCTTATGCGTGGCCCTGCCGAGAGCGTTTCCACGAAACAATTGCAGCTGGCGAGTAATTTGTTAGGATAGCCGCTGGATCAGGCTATCGACAACCAAATTGTCCTGCGATCGCATCACCCTGGAGAAACCGGCTCGATGAATACCGCATCCGATCGCCGCTCCCTGACTCAGACCGTTCTCCTCACGCTTCTGATCAGTACAGTGACGACTCTTATCATCGGCAGCGTCCTATACTACACCTTGAACCGCCATGACCGTCTCCATGCGCAGACTTTGGAGCAGGCGGCTCAAGAGGCGGGGAAGCAACAGGCGTTGGCCGCCGGTCGTGTGCTCGGAGCGCTCAGCCGCCATGTGATTCAGGATGTGGGGCGTCTGCAGGAATTGGTCAACACCGGCCTGGACAGCGAGAACTTGCGGGATTTCTTGCTCGTCAGTCGAGACAATGTGGTGCTCGCGGCCAAGAATAATGTGCAAGTTGGGCAACAATTGCGAGACGGCACCTGGTTGGCCTGGAAAGGGCAGCAGCGCCAGATCGTGCAAGCAGCGGTCGACCAAGCCGGCCAGCCCGTCTGGGTCATCGTCGCGCCATTAAAAGATCAAGGGGATATCTTGGCCTGGGCGATGCTGGTATTTTCGCGGTCCGAGGGCGCGATCAGGCTCCCGTCTCCGATGGCGCGGCTTACCGACACTGCGCGGTTGATGGCCCCGATCTTCGTGTTGATCCTCATCAGCGTTGGAGTGGCCATGAGAGTGGCGGCCGCGGACATCCGTCGACAGATTCAAGGGGTGATGGCCGCGGTGTTGGACCAGCCATCAGAGATGGGAAGGACCGATTGGCTGCGAAAAGTCAGCTGATCACCCCGTGGGATGCCTGGTACCGATAGCCAAAGAGAAGTGTAATGTTGATGCGTCGATGCAGGTATTCGTCTTTGAACGCAATGTCATCGCTTTCGTGAAACAGGTCGGAGTTAAACACCACCGCACGGTTCGCCCGATAGGGGATTCGGATCGCTTCCGCGCCTGCTTGTCTCAACCACGCCATGATCTTCGGCCGATTCTGCTCGCTGTTGTAGGCGGCGAAGTTCCAGTCGCGCGGCGCCTCCTTGTCGTAGACCACCAGCCCGCCCTTCTCAGGATCCAAATTGGCTTCGTCCGGCGTGATCCAGAAATTCACGTTGACGGCGGCTGCGTCCGCATGGATATTCAAGCCCCGCCGCGCGTGATCTTGCTTGAACGCCCATGCTTGCGTGAGGTGATGGTGTTGGAAGATTCGCGGGAAGGTAAGCCGGAGTTCCTCGGCAATCTGCAATAAGAGGGGTGTGGCAAACCCGTCTCCAAGAAAGGCTCCAAGATACCCGTTCTCATAGTCTTTCTTCCAGATCGTCGATTCCCAGCAAAATTGCCGCAGCGATCGGAGGGCCTCTTCGTTGAGGAGGCCATCAATAGAGGTCACAGCCGGTTGTTTCTCGAAGTAGCGGTCCTCCACCGCGCGCACCTCCAAATCGGCCCTCAACGCGCCGCCGTTGATGCGATCACAGGGTGCCAGATGGAGGAATCGATTGAAGGAGGGCGCAATGGATTCGATCTGTCCCGGTTCGATGGGACAACGATTCCGTTCGGGGTATTGATGGGCCAAGGCAGTCTCTGTCCGCTCAAGAGCCCGAAGATATCCGACCTGTTCCGGGCCCAAGAGATGCCGGCCAAGCAAGTACCGCAGTTGTTCAATGTCATGTTTGAGCCGAGACCGGTAGACGACGGATTCCGCGACGGTTCGCCCATGGTTGTGTTTCGCATGAGCGGTTCGCGCCAGGCAGTCAATGGCGCGCACATGGTCCCCCTTCCAGATGCAAGCGATTCCCAAATTGTAGAGCGCTTTGCCGTAGCTCGGGTCGACTCTCAAGGCCTGTTCAAACGAGGCAGTCCCCTCATTCACGGCATCTGTCTCCAAGAGGGCGAGGCCGAGATTGTTCAATGCCTCAAGGTGGGTGGGCTTGAGACGGAGTGCCTCACGGTAGCGGGCAATGGCATCCGGGAGCTTGTGTTGTTCCTTGAGCACCACGCCCAAATTGTTGTGAGTGTCGGCATGGGCCGCGTTCAAGGTTAACGCCGTTTGATAGGACTCCACGGCCAGATCGAAGCGACCAAGATCCTTCTGGACGTTCCCGCGATTGATCCAGGCTTCCACATACTTGGGATTGAGGGTTACCGCACGCTCATAGGCTTCGAGGGCCTCGTCCCGTGTGCCGCTTCGTTGTGTCACCACGCCCAAGTTAAACCAGTACAGCGCCTGGTCGGGCTGCTCTTGGATGGCCTGGGTGATGAGGCTCCTTGCCCGATCAAACTGATTGAGGCGATACGCGAGGAGGCCAAGAAGGTGAAGGGCTTCCGGATGGTTCGGGACCACCTCCAACGCAAGGCGGTACGCCCGTTCGGCCTCCGAGAAACGCCCCGCCTGATGATGTCGCGTTCCCTCATCGAGGTAGGAGCGGATGGTGAAGCCATGGGGGTCGGAACCGGTTGACCCGCGCGTTTTGTAGTGGCGCCGTCGTTCGAAGCGGTTCATGACGCCTCCTTGGCGAAGAGCAACAAGAGCCTATCCGAAAGCCGCCCCTGTGGTCAAAGGGTGACCGGAGTCATGAAGTATCCGTCTCTCTATTCTGTGGAGAGACGAGCTGTCCGTCTTTAAGACAGACTGTCCAGAATCGGGTGTACGCCCTATTGAGCTGGGGCTCGTCGTTCAGGGTTGTGGGATGCCCTGGAGAAGGCATTCCCCTTGCAGTTGTTTTGAGGTTGGGTGATGCGAGTAGTCACTAGGAGGGGGAAATGGTCATTGCAATGATGGTGTTGTGGTTCCCGCTGGCATTGGATCACGGTCCATCGTCGATCACGGTTCTCGTAGATCAAGAAGTCCCCTATCAATCCGTGGACGAATCCGGTCGGCTTTACCATGAGCAGCGTGCCGAGACGATACGCGGCGTCATTAAGGAAACAGATACTGTGACGCTCAAAGACAATGCCACTTTTTCTCGAGTGCACCTCAAAACGACCCGCGACGAGGTTGTTCCAGTCCATCTTGGACCATCATGGTTCATGGAGGAGAACCGGCATCTTTTCGATCTCAATGTCGGGCGCGAAGTTGAAGTCCGGGGATCGTACGAAACTATCGCCGGTCAGCCTGTATTCGTCGCCGCGCAAATTTTCAACGACCGCCGTGAAGAAGCAATGCGACTGCGCCGCGATGATGGCCTCCCTGCCTGGGTCGGCGGCGAATACCTGCCCTAGATTCTTTTCACTCCTGTGATGGCAGGGCTCGGGTGGACTTCCCCCGACGCCTGCGATGCACCCACTGCTGATCGTGACTTTGGACGGCGTGAAGACTATACTTCGGCGTCGTTTCATAGGAGCAGTCTTGGCAGGGAAGCGGTGTTGTCTCGTACATTTATGCCGAGTCGTGCTGCATCAAATGGGAGGAGTGTGAATGAAGGTCATTGAGCTAAAGGAGTACCAACAGTTCAGCCAAGAGAAGATGAAGAAGAACACCGTTGTTCAGACCGAGCGGTTCTTCTGCGACGTGTATTGTTTTGAACCGGGCCAAG
>CAYQDJ010000038.1:0-24214 GCA_964416255.1 uncultured Nitrospira sp.
GGCGGTTTCTTCAATGGTCTGGCGTTGATCCAATGGAAGGCTGCGCAGTCCGTCTTGCAGGGCTTGTCGATCGAGAAGTGTGACGGGAAAGAGGCCGAGACAACAGCGATGACAGCCCGTTCGGCAGGGCAGACTATCAAGCAGAGAGGCGCTGGCTCGCTCAAACCAGTCCGTTGTTTTTGCAGAGAGGGCGGATGCCGGCGAGACTCTGTTCGAATCGTCCGGCACCTCAATCTTCCACAGCAACCGACATGTCGACGATGAGTTCGCCCTTGGGAGAGTAGAAGCCCTGGTTGTCGATTTGCACGATACCGTTGCATTGCTCCTGGTAAAATTCCAGGATCCAGCCATTAAAGTCGTAGCCTTTCTCCGTCATGTCTTGTTCGAGAAAACGGGTTGTCAGAATAAACCGCGAACGCGTGACATATTCCCGCACCAGCTGGGATTCAACATCGTCGTACGCAGTAAGCAAATCCAAGAACTGACGTCGTTCTTGCTCGTACACATCTTGGTAACTGCCTCGGTCTCGAAGACAAAAGAGATGAATGGGCTTGCGCTCTCGGTCGTACCCCATCGACACCTGCACCCAGGCCCATTCATCCAGTGCGGTCTCGTCCAAGTTGGATGGGACGATTGGCGTCTGCCCGCGGGCCTTCAAAAAGTCGATCAAGAGTCGGAGGGGAGGAGAGTTTTCTTTCTGGCAGAAGACGCGCGAATACGTAAAGCTTTCAGGCTGTTCGGTTGCCGACGGCTGTACGCTCGCCGGAAGAATCGGTAGCTCTTTCCCCATGGTAGTCCTTTCCGTCGGCCCGGGCATCATATCCGAGCACCGCCTCATAGTGTGAGCAATGCCACTACTGTACCGTCAGGTCTTCTCAAACCTCAAGAGGGCACTTCCGCTTTTCCCCACGCCAGGCCTGCATTTTTCTCGTTGACAGCCTGGGGACTCTTGGCTACACTCTCGCGGGTTTTTGCGGAGTGCTCAGTGTCGCCATGTTTGCTGACATCCAGTCGGGGCATGTGATTAGCGTGTGCAGTAGGAGTATGGAGTTCCTATTATCCCTATCTTCAAGGAGGTTCTCGAATGGCAAAATCAATGACCAAGTCGCAGATTGCGGATCACCTGGCTGGAAAGGCAGGAATCACGAAAAAGGGTGCCGTGCAGATTCTCGATGATCTGGCCGCGCTGGCCTATCGCGAAGCCAAAAATGTGTTCACGGTGCCCGGCATCGGCAAACTCAAACTGGCGAACCGCAAGGCCCGCATCGGCCGCAACCCTCAGACCGGTGAAGAGATCAAAATTCCGGCCAAGCGTGTGGTGAAGTTCCGTGTGGCCAAAGTGGCGAAGGACGCAATCCTCGGAAAGAAGTAAGAAGGATTCTGTCCACCGCCGGCCGCAGCGCCTGAGGCCTCCAGCCTCATCCGCTGATGAACAGGAGAGGCAGGCCGGGCCCCTTCCCGGGGCTCGGCCTTTTTTATTCCTCTTGGGCATCGAGCAGGGTGCGCCTATTGAGACGGATCTGATGCTAGAGGTGGGAGGGACCGAGGCCGCTGCCGCCCATTCCATCGTGGCCAACCAGACGAATAGCATCGCCGTCGTGAACCATCGAATCCTCGCTCGCGATCTTTTTGTTGATCGTCACGAGCACCTTCTTTTCCCTGATGAGCTGAAGCAAGTGTCGCAACTGAAATCCTTGTCGTTGAATCAGTTGACGAACGGAAAGTGGCGTCGCAATCTCGCACGCGAGATCACGTTCTCCGTCCGCGGTTTGTAGTTGCCCGGTGAGGACAATGGTTACCATAGCTGCGCATCCTTCGCGTGTGGCCCCATCTCATTGACTCGCCCAGAGTCTCCGTCGATAATGTCATCTATGCAATCGCTTGATATTGACCACCCGGGTATGCCCGATCTCCAATTCGTGCTTTTCGTCACCGCCTTATGCACAGCGAACATTGAAACGATAAATATTCCGTCAGAGCTTCGCCGAACGATCTTTGATCGGTGCTGGGCGCTGATTCATACGGAGCCCCCTCCGGCGGACTCTGCCCACCGGGTGCTCGATCTCCGGACTGGAACGGAACTTACCTTGGAGGCCTGCGTCTCCATGATTCGCTCCCTATTGATGGAAGCGGGCATTACGACGATCACGTGGGATCATCCTGTCAGCGAACCGACCAGAGACAGTTCGCCGGCTGCAGGACCGCTCATTGATCAGTTAGGCCGATTGTACCCGGCTGACCCGGACATCGTCGACCCCCTGCCACGACTCCCGCATCGGCCGGAGTGAGAAGCACCCGGCTTGCCGCGTCGTTTCGGTCGGGCACTCGATGCGGTCCCTCACGCCATCACCGCAATCGTGCCTTTGGAAGACGTTGATCCTACGGCAATAGCTATGTTATCCCTGTGACGCCCGGGTGGCCGGTTCGAAACAGATCAATCGTATGACAGAGGAGGAGAACGATGGGCAAGACTTTACAGGGTACCAAGAGTCATGAAAATCTCAAACATGCGTTTGCAGGAGAATCGCAGGCCAATCGGCGCTATCTGTATTTTGCTCGCCGCGCGGATATCGAAGGGTATCCCGACGTCGGGGGCTTGTTTCGAGACACCTCGGAAGCTGAAACAGGACATGCCTTCGGCCACTTGGACTTTCTCAAGGAAGTGGGTGATCCTGCCACGGGGGTCCCTATCGGGAATACGGAGGCGAATCTCAAATCAGCCATCGAAGGGGAAACCTATGAGTACACCCAAATGTACCCGGGAATGGCGAAAACTGCTCGAGAGGAAGGATTTGCCGAATTGGCTGAATGGTTCGAAACCTTGGCGAAGGCCGAACGCTCACATGCGAACCGCTTTCAGAAGGGGTTCGACAGCTTAAAAAGCTGAACGACGGACGTGGCCAGCCTTCAGCGGTCAGTTTCAGAGTAGAGGGGCACTTCACGGCTGACCGCTGATTGCTTTTCCTTGAGGAACACGATGAAGGGCCTGACCCTCACTGACCCCATCAATCCCGCGCGACTCGACCACGAAACACTCCGGATCTATGAAATTTGCGACGGGTGCCGCCGCTGCTTCAATCTGTGCCCGTCATTCACGACATTGCTGGACCGTATCGACGGCTATGAAGGACATGTGGCCAAACTGGCCCCCATCGACCATCATCAAGTCGTGGACGAATGCTACTATTGCAAGCTCTGCTTCAATCACTGCCCCTATACGCCCCCGCATCAATACGCGCTGGATTTTCCTCGGCTGATGATCGCCTGGAAAAAGCGTTTGGCGGCGGAGCGTGGTGTGCGCTGGCGGGATTGGCTTCTCGTTCAGACGGACCTGATCGGTCGGGTGGGTAGTCTTACCGCGCCGGCGACGAATTGGCTCCTTCAACGACCGATCGTGCGGCGGTTGGGCGAGTGGCTCTTTGGGATTCACCGAGACCGCCATGTGCTCCATTTTTCTCGTGATACCTTTCCTCGGTGGTTCGACAGACATACGCCAGCCAAGCCGGCATCGCAGGCTGCGCGCCACGTCGCGCTCTTTTCCAGTTGCCTGGTCGACTATCAAGCGACGGATATCGGGAAAGCGACGGTCCAAGTGCTGGAGAAAAATCACGTCCACGTCGTGCGGCCGGAGCAACGCTGCTGCGGCATGCCCCATTTCGATGTCGGGGACACGGACGCCATTCGAGAGGCGGCTGCGACCAATGTGGTCGAATTGCATCGATGGGTTGCGCAGGGCTATGACGTCGTGGTGCCGGTGGCAAGCTGCAGTCTCATGATAAAACGGGAATATCCTGAACTGTTCGGAGACGACCGGATGAAGCAGGTCTCCGAGCGGACGTTCGATGTCTGCGAATATCTCATGAGGCTCAAAAAGGAAGGCCGGCTCGTTACCGATTTCGTGCAGAGCCCCGGCCGGGTGGCCTATCACATACCATGCCACCTCCGGGATCAAAACATCGGATTCAAATCCAAAGAGTTGATGGAAGCCGCCGGCGCACAGGTCGAGGTGATCGAAAAATGCTCGGGTCACGACGGCGCATGGTCGGCCAAGAAGGAATTTTTCCCGATATCGATGAAGATTGCCGGAAAAGCCGTGCGCGCTCTCGAGGAACGCCCGGCGGCGGTGGTGGCCTCGGATTGTCCGCTGGCCGGATTGCAGCTCGACCAGGCCGGCGCCTCGACGCATGCGGATGGACGAGCGACTCGCCACCCGATTCAGATCGTTCGCGATGCCTACGGTCTGCCGCCCTTGTCGTGACTCGGACGGGACTTGAGCAAACCATGACTCCACCATTGGGAGGTACCCGATGACAGGGATCCGACTTCAGGACGTGATCCCGTCTGTCGACTATGAACGACAGCGTGAGGACATCCGGGCTCGTATCATCGCGCTGAAGCAGCGACGCCGGATTGCCGTAGGCCCCTTGCTGACGCTGGTCTTTGAAAACCGTCAGACCGTGCAATTCCAAGTGCAGGAAATGCTCAGGGCGGAGCGCATCGTCGATCCTGGAAAGATCCAGGACGAACTCGACGTGTACAATCCGCTCCTGCCGTCGAGGGACGAATTAAGTGCGACGCTCTTGATTGAAATCACCGAGGAAGCGAAGATGAAAGAGTGGCTCGATACCTTTATGGGCTTGGATCAGGGACACAAAGTGGCCCTCGTGGCCGGCCCTGAGCGAGCCTATGGGATATTTGAAGGCGGGCACAGTCATGAGACGAAAATCAGCGCCGTCCATTTCATCCGGTTTCGCCCTACTCCGACCATGCGGGAGATGTTTGCGGACTTGCGCCAGCCCGTACGGATTACTGTCGCGCACCAGGGGTATCAGGCCGAGGCACTCGTCCCTGGGACTCTGCGAGATGAGTGGTTGAAGGATCTGGACTAAAGGTATGCCGGTGGTCTTCCTTACCAAACGTATTGAGTTCGCCGCCGCCCACCGCTATGTTAGGCGGGAGTGGGATGAGGCGCGGAACCGCGCCGTCTTCGGACCCTGCTACAATCCTCCCGCCCATGGCCATAATTATCTGCTGGAAGTGACCGTCTGCGGGGACGTGGACCTTCAGACCGGCATGGTGATCAATCTGTTCGATCTGAAGCACGTCCTCCTGACCGTCATCGAAGAGTTTGATCATAAAAACTTCAATCTTGACATGCCGTATTTTAAGGAGTCTGTTCCCACCTCGGAAAACGTCGCCCGTGTCCTCTGGACTAGGCTCCAGTCGCAACGGGACATTGGCAGATTGCACGCGATTCGCCTCTGGGAAGATGAAGACCTCTGCGCCGATCTGACGGCTGCGGGGGGGCTTGATGTTGCGAGCATTACCAGACGGTATTCGTTTCCTACCGTCCAGAACGGTCATCAGACCAGAGAGTGGGATTGCTACGTGACGGTTCACGGCTCCATCGATCCGGTGACAGGTATGGTGACCGACATCGCCGCGTTGGATCGATTGGCTGAGGATCGGGTGATCCGGCATGATTATCAGGATTTGTTGAAGACAAGCGACGATGCCGTGGCCGGCGGCCGCCTAATCGAGCGGATCTGGCACGCGTTAGCGGGCCGGATTTCTCCTGGGCGACTCACGCATGTCCGACTGGTGCAGTCGCGAGATCTTTCATTTGAATACACTGGATGACCAACGCCTGCCGGGCGGAAGAGACGAGGGTCACGACGAAGAACGTAGGAGGTCTTTGACTTTCTCGATGAGGATCGTTGGAAGAAATGGTTTCTGAAGAAAGGGCATATCTTCTTCCAGGCCATTGGCCTGGAGGGTGTCTCCCGCGTAACCGGAGATGTAGAGGATCTGAGCAGTCGGTTGGAGGGCCTTCGCGCCTGCCACCAGGTCGGCGTTGGTCATGCGCGGCATGATGACATCGGCAATGATTAATCGACACGTGCCTTTTAAGCGCTGCAAGCATTGCAGCGCCTCTTGGCCGTCGGCTGCGGCCAGGACGCGGTAACCGTGGTCTTCTAGAATAGTCGCAATCAGTTTTCGGATACTGTCGTCGTCTTCGACGACCAGAATAGTATCAGGCTGCGGCGCACAGGTGGTTTCAACCTGATCGGCAGCGGATGGAGCGGCTGCCTCAGCAACCCGGGGCAAGTACACCGTAAACCGTGACCCGCGTCCGGGCTCGCTCTGGACATCGATGTATCCACGACTTTGTTTGACAATGCCATACACCGTGGCCAAGCCGAGCCCCGTGCCCTTTCCCGGTTCTTTCGTGGTAAAAAATGGCTCAAAAATGTGCAATAACGTGTCGGCATTCATGCCGCACCCCGCATCCTGGACCATGATTTTGACATAAGGTCCGGCAGTCGATCCGGGATGACTCTTCACGAACGTCTCGTCCAACTCCGCGTTGTCCGTTTCAATATTCAGCAACCCGCCCTCGGGCATGGCATCCTTGGCGTTGAGCACCAGGTTCATAATCACTTGTTCCAATTGAACGGGATCAACCATGACATGGCCGGTGCGGGGATGGAGCACCGTGACCGTCTGGATTTGCTCGCCGATGAGCCGCTGCAGGATGTCTTCCATTTCTCGAAGAATGTGTGCGACCGAGAGTTCTTTTGGTTCGAACACCTGCCGCCGACTAAAGGTCAGAAGCTTTTTTGTTAACGCGGCAGCCCGCATCCCTGCCTGACTGATCATCTCCAGTTCCGGCCGGGCCGGATGAGAGGCGAATTGTTGCAACAGCCGCTGGGCATGCCCCATGACGATCATCATCAGATTGTTGAAGTCGTGGGCTATGCCGCCGGCAAGCCGGCCCACCGCCTCCATTTTTTGCGATTGGTGCAAGGCCTGCGCTGTGCGCTTGTGTTCCGTGATGTCGACAATGGTTTCGATGACGTGGGTCTGCCCGTCCGCCGTCGACGCTCGTGACCAATGGACAAGCAGATGCTTGTCGCCTGGAAGCGGAACTTCGCTGGAGACCACCGCGTTCGAGGTTAGGGCCTCCGGCATGCGGCAGAAGTCACAAGGTGAGGGGTTCCCAGCGATCTTCTCAAAACAGGCGAAGCCGGCGATGTTTCCCAGCTGTGCAAGGCCGGCATTGTTTTGAAACTGCACTCGATGGTCGGCGGGATCGATGACGGAAACGATGACGGGCTGAGAATTGAGGAGCGTCTGGGCATCGTATTGCGGCACAGGGGGCGGTGACGGGGAAGCCATGGAGTCGAGCCCTTCGCGGTATGGTGCAGCGCACATGGCCATCTCACGGCGGTTTCTCCCACCATACTATATGCTCAACCCGAGTCAAGCAGTTCAAGGATTTGGAGAGCTACTGCTTAAGAAGATAGTCGGAGATCAGAGCGGCTAATTCGTCCATCGGAACCACGCCTTCCCGGGAGAGCAGGAGCTTGCCGTTGGAAAAAAAATGTGTGGTGGGATAGGTCTCAAAGGCATGCGTCCTCTTGATCTCGCGACACCGACCAGGGACGTGCATTTTGGCCTTCCCGACTTTGATGGTGGGAAACCGAACGGCGGCTTCTGCCAGGATCGGATCATACTGGTTGCATGGGTCGCAGGCGGCAAGACCGTAGGCCACAATCGCCCCGTCACTGTCCCTGAAGTCGTTGTAGTTGGCGTCGCTGACGTCGAGGACAGGTCCGTCCATTGTGGATTGCCTGCATACGGCCGGCGCGGAGGCTTGGTGTTTGCCTCCGCGCGCAGCTATCGCGGGTTAGTTCAGCTTGGCGAGGGCCGAGAGAATGTCCTTATCATCCCGCGCCACTTTGATTTCCTGCACTTTTACATAGGCGACCTTGCCCTGCTTGTCCACAATCACGGTCGCCCGCTTGGAGCAATTGAGTGGCTCAAAATAGAGGCCATACGCCTTGCTGACCGTACGATGCATGTCTGCGAGGAGGCGATGCTTCAGGTCCAACGAATCGGCCCACGCCTTGTGCGAGAAAAAACTGTCGCAGCTGATCCCGAAGACCTCGGCGTTGGCTCCTTGAAATTGCGGGAAGTCGTCCGTGAGACACTTATTCTCTCCTTGGCAGACCGGGCTCCAGTCCAGTGGATAGAAACAGAGCACGACATTCTTCTTTCCCCGAAAATCGCTCAATTTTACATCCTTCTGGTCCTGGTCCTTTAAGGTGAAATCCGGTGCTGTGTCGCCGGCCTTAATCTCAGAAGCTACGTCGCTCATCTGGGCTCCTCCTTTAACACATCGCAATATATGAGTAGGTGGGTAGAGGTCTCACTTCACGGACCCCGCTGTGGACTGTGAACCTTGTAACCTGGGCTTGAAAAGCTTGTCAACGGGCCGGAAGACCTAAGCCAGAGGAGCGAAGGACAGATTGTCCCTAATTCGAGGTTGGTATGGACAGATTGTCCTCACTGCCAATTGAATCCGTCGAAATGGTCTTTAAACCAAGCGTTTCACCCGCCCTGCCCCGGTCTGATTCTTGATTAAGGCCTCGCCCGCTATCCAAAACCCTGAGGAGATGGCTGCTCAATGACGTGTGTTTCTCCGGGGCCTGATGCGCCGGCACCTGGGTCCCAATCGTGTTGTGCCTGGCGGCGATCGGCGAGCGTGCTCCGGGCCGGCTGGCTGTGTTGCACAGTCGTGCTGCTGTTGGCATGCGGGTGGCTTGAATGCGCCGAAGGCCAGGAAGAAATCCGTGAGTATGACTTCGATCTTTCGAAAGGCATCGTCCTCTACAACAGCGCCCGGTACAGCGAAGCCGAGCGATATCTCAGAGAGGCCGTTCGCGCCAAGCCGGGAGATCCTATGGCGGGCTATTATCTCGGCCAATCCCTGCTCCGCCTCAAGCGGTATCAGGCGGCGGAGGAGCGGTTTCGAGAAATCCTCCGCCATGATCCCGAAGACGCCCGGGCCCGCCTCGGATTAGGGATGGCCCTCTACCATCAAGAGCGGTACACGGACGCGCTGGCCAATCTCACCATGGCGGAGCCACGGCTCAAAGATGAGCCGCTCCTCTATTATTATCGAGCGCTCGCGGCAGCAGGACGAGACTCGTTTGATCAATCGTCCGAAAATTTTGTGCGGGCCGGTGAACTCGACCCAGACTTTGCCCAGGATCCTCAGTACCAACGCGGCGCCGCGTTGTATCGGCAAGGCAATACGGACCAGGCTGCCGCCGCATTTCAATCGGCCGTCCAAGCCACCACCCTGGCACCGCAGGGGGGGGGAACGCCTTCGTTGGGGCCGGCCCTCCGTTCCACGGCGAAGCGGTGGGATGCCATGTTTGCGATCAGTGCGCAATATGATTCAAATGTCGTGCTTCTGCCCGGGGGGGTGGCCCCGCCCGGCGGTAACACTGGAATTTCACACAAGGATGATTTTGTCACCGTGCTGTCCGGGTACGGTGAATATCGGTTCGTCCAGGATGACACCTGGACGGTCGGAACCGGGTACGGCTTCTATCAAAACCTCCATGCACGGTTGAGTGAGTTCAACGTGCAGGATCATACGCCCACCCTCTATGTCCAGCGTCGATTTGGTGCGATGCAAGTGCGCCTGCAGTACATCCTGGATTACGTGACGGTGGGAGGAGACCCCTATCTGTTATCCAACGCGCTGCAACCGACCCTGACTGTGTCGGAGCACGAGCGCACCTATACACAAGCGTTCGTTCGGTACCAATACAAGGACTTCAAAAGTTTTCGAGACGATCGCGTCTTCCTTGGGCTCCCGGTCAACAGGACGCGCGACGGCGTGAACTGGATGGTGGGAGGACTCCAGTATTTGCTGCTGCCGGAGAACCGTGGTCACGTGCGTGTCGGGTATACCTTTGACACTGATCGCACAGGCGGCGAAGACGTGACGCAAGCGCTTCCCGGGCGGCCCACCCATGCCGACTGGTCGTACATCGGACATCGATTTACCACCGGAATCGCCTACCAGCCTATGGCGGCGACCACCGTGGATTTGGCGTTCGATTACTATCGCCAGAATTACGATAGTCCTAATTCGTATTCAGAAACCGGGACCACCGTTCGGACGGACAATGTGTTCCTGCTTACCGGAACTGCGGTCCGCGATCTCGGTTCCGGGCTGTGGGCGGCATTCCAGTACTCGTTTACGAGGGATCAATCCAACGTGGCGGTCTTTGATTATACCCGGCATATCGTGTCGCTCACCGTCGGTGGCAGTTTTTAAGGAGGGACGTATGCAGGCCAGGGTCTTGGCGATAATCATCGGGCTGGTTGCGGTACCCCTAATGGTCGGGGCCGAGGAGCCGGAAGCCGTGGGCATCGTGACCGCGACCCAAGGCACCGTGACGATGCAACCGGCGACGTTGACGGCTCCAAAACCACTACATGCGGATGATCCCGTGGGGCCGCTTGCCATTCTCGAAAGCCAACCCGATGCACGGTGCAAAATTCTCTATACGGACGACAGCCTGCTCACGCTCGGCGGAGCCAGTCGTCTGGAAGTGACCGAGCAGACCTATCGTGCCGGCAGTTCGACTCGTGCGTTCGTTGCGCATTTAAGCCGAGGTGCCGTGCGGGCGCTTGTGGGACGCCGATTTGAGGATGATAACTCCGTGTTTGACATTCACTCGGGGACGACCGTGGCTCGAGCCCGAGGCACCTATTTCGTCGTGTGGAATGAGGGAGCGCCGACAACCCGGCGCTCCCTCAATGAAGAAGAAGGCAGAAGTGGGGTGGCGAATATCGGTCAGAGCGGACACGTGGCATTTACGTCCGGTGGCGCGACCGTGCTGGTCATGCCCGGGCAATTTTCCGTTGCGATTCCCGGCGAGCCGCCGACCATGCCGACACCGATCGATCTCAATGTCAAACCGCTGGCCTCGGCCATGTCCGGAACCGTGCTGGCCGACAGCGTCAGGCCCGAGTCACCACGAGCGGCGCTCGCGGCCGTGGGGCTTGGTCAGGCTGCGGCGGCCTCGCCGGCGTCTCCGACTAGTCCACGAATAGAGGCCGGGGTGTTGGGAGGGCAAGCCCCGTCAGGCAGTTACATGCTGCCCGTGTGGCCGCAGCCCATCACGCCCGTCACCCCGCCCGCCGTGGTGTCAGGTGCGGTCAGGCCAACGACCACCGTGAATCTGTCGATCGTGTTGCCATGATCGATCGCTGTGGGCAAACCGAATGAATGCAGGTGACATGATGTGGCATCGACTCTACGGGAGTTGGATGATGATCGCTCTCCTGTCAATGGCGATCATGATGGGGAGTTGTGCTCCCGAGTCGAACCGGCAGGGTGAGCTGGTGCCGGTGAATCTCACGCTGATCCTCGACCATCATCATGGCTCATCCCAGTCACGAGCCTCCCGGCTGGTCTCGTTCATTGAACGCTGGATGTTCGGCGTAAGCCCCGCTTGGGCGCAGGCCGTCACGGAAATCGCGACCATTCAAGTGCACATTTTTGGGCCTGATCTGCCCACTCCGCCCAGCGTCACCGTTCCGGTTTCTGATCCGACCAGCGGGCAAGTGATTCCGATCAGCATCCAAGCTCCGGTAGGCCCGAACCGGACCATCTCTGTGGCGGCATTCGATGCCGAAGGGCGAAAGATTTTTTCTGGAAGCAGCGGAGTGACGGAGCTCGTGGCCGGACAGCCGAACAATTTGGAAATCACGCTGGCCCCCACGTTTATCGTCACGGTGCAAAAACAAGGCGCCGGCAGCGGCACGGTCTCTTCGTCGCCGCCAGGGATTGATTGCGGCGGGACGTGCGCCGCACCGTTTGATGCCGGTACTTCCGTGAGCTTGAGCGCCGCCGCCGCGCCGCTTTCCACCTTCGTCGGATGGAACGGCGGCGGTTGTTCCGGCACCGGAGCCTGCCTGGTGAGCGGCACCGCCACGGTAACGGCCGTCTTCGAGACGGCCGTCAGCACCGAGAGCCTCACCGTCACCAAGTCCGGAACCGGAACCGGGACGGTGACGAGTAATCCAAGCGGAATCAGTTGCGGTGATGGGTGTTCGGCCAATTTCGCCAGCGGCAGCCCAGTGGTGCTGACAGCCGCTCCCTCCGGAGGCTCCACCTTCACCGGGTGGAGCGGGGCCTGTAGCGGGACAGAAACCTGCACCCTCGTGATGAATGGCAATCAAACGGTCAATGCCGAGTTTACTGCCGCGCCGGCGACCGCCGTGCTTTCCGTGATGAAAACGGGCAATGGGACGGTGACGAGCAGTCCCGCTGGAATCAACTGCGGCGAAACCTGCTCGTTCGCGTTTACCAGTGGCAGCGTCGTGAGGCTCACTGCCGCTCCGATCGGCGGAGCAACGTTCGTCGGATGGAGCGGGGGAGGTTGCAGCGGAACCGGAGCCTGTGACGTGGTGATGAACGGCAATCAAACGGTGACGGCGACCTTTGTTCCTCCGCCGAGCATGGCGACGCTCACCGTGACTACCGAAGGGACCGGGACCGGCACGGTGAGCAGCGCCCCGGGCGGGATCAATAACTGTGCCGGCACCTGCACTGCGGAATTTCCGGAAGGCACTCCTGTGACCCTCACGGCGACCGCCACCGGAGGAGGGACCTTCACCGGCTGGGGCGGCGCGTGTGCCGGGATCGACCCCTGTGTGCTTCCGATGAATGGAAATCAGTCGGTTTCGGCTCAGTTCACCGCCCCACCCAATACGGTGACTCTCACAGTCCTGACTGCAGGAACGGGAACCGGCGCCGTCAACAGTACCCCGCCCGGCATTACCAATTGCACGGCGGCCTGCAACGCGAACTTTGTGAGTGGAACGATAGTTACACTCACCGCCACTCCGAGCGGGGGTTCGACATTCGGTGGATGGAGCGGAGGAGGATGCAACGGGATAGGATCTTGCCAGGTCGCCATGACTGCCAATACCACCGTCACCGCCATCTTCAATCCTCCGGCGAATCCCAGCACGCTGTCGGTTGTGGTCACCGGGACGGGTACCGGCGTGGTCACCAGCTCGCCACCAGGCATCGATTGCGGCACCACCTGCGTGGCCATCTTCGCCAGCGGCACGAGCGTCACGCTCACCGCCACTCCGGCCGAAGGGTCGACCTTCGTGGGGTGGAGCGGCGGTTGTGTCGGGACCGCACCCTGCGTCATTGTCTTGAGCGACAACCAAACGGTGGTGGCGCAGTTCGACGCAAACCCGAACCTCGCTGTCTTGACGGTGACCAAAAGCGGATCGGGCTCCGGGACCGTGACCAGCAGCCCGCCTGGCATTGATTGTGGGATCACGTGCCTGTTCAGTTTTGCAGTGGGGACTCTTGTCACCCTCACGGCTGTGGCCGACAACAATTCCGAGTTCGAGCGCTGGAGGGGCAGCGGCTGCACCGGAGACGGCCTGTGTATGGTGATGATGAACGGGAATCGCTCGGTGGATGCCGAGTTTGACGACGACTAATCGTCCTGAATTAGGCGCAATGGTTACTGTTGAAGCTGCCGAAAGCCGAGCATCCGCCCGGCCGGGGCGGCGGTCCGGTGGTTCACGATGCGAATCGTGCGGCCGAGCACCGGCAGCCGAAAGGCACTTCCCACCTTGGGCGATTGTCCCATGCGCACCATTTCGTGCGCCGATTCCGAGAGGAGTTCCTTCGCCGCCTGGTCGGGGAGTCCCGTGGCATGAAAGGTCTCAATTTCATCAAGCCCGAACTTGCTGAGTCCCAGGGAATAGGACCAGACTTGGCCGGGAACGGTGACATCGTCATGACAGATCGTGAGATGGTCATCGACAAGGAAGGCGGTGAGCACCCGATGTTGCCAGTCCGATGGGTTCACGTAGACTTGAGTCGTGACATCATAGGCGGTCCCCTGGGTCAGCAAGGTCAACCCGCGGGCGATGCGCGCCGCAAAGACAATCATGTCGGGCATGTCCCTGGGAGACGCCAACGAAGGCGCGACGGCACCCATGATCTCATGTTCCCATGTCAATTGTTTCATGACCTCCGCGACGTGTGTCAACGGCAAAGGCATGACGACATGGGTGGACCAGGGTCCGTGAGTGGCCTGCCACGATTCCGGAGATCCCTCTTCATGACGGATCACGAGCGGACCTCCGTAGTCGCGCTCATACCACATCTGCAACTCGTCGGTGGCCGGCGCGGCTCCTCGATACCCCACGAAATAGAGCGGCGGACGTTTGGCAGAAGGCTTGGGTGATTTTTTCCGGATTCTCATGACCGGGAACGGCGCGGGGTCACCACGTCACTTTCCCGCCTTGCGGGCCTTGCGGCGATCGTCTGGGTTCAGCAGCCGCTTCCTGACCCGCAGATTCTGTGGAGTGATCTCGACCAACTCGTCGGGGCCGATATATTCCAAGGCGAATTCCAAGGTCATTTCCCGGGGTGGTGTGAGCACCAAGGCTTCATCGGAACCGGAGGCCCGCATGTTGGACAGGTGCTTTTCTTTGCACACGTTCACGTCCAAATCTTCGTCACGGTTGTTCTCACCCACCACCATCCCGCGGTAGACCTCCACGCCGGGACCGATGAACATGCTGCCGCGCTCCTGGGTCATGAAAATGGCGTAGCCGGTACTCGTTCCGTCTTCATACGCGACGAGTGAACCATGGGGTGCTACGACGAGGTCGCGCTCCTCCGCCGGTTCGTAGGCTTTGAAAACATGGTGCATGATGATGGTGCCACGCGTCTTGGCCAGCAAGACATTCTTCAAGCCCATAATGCCGCGCGTGGGAATGTGGTATTCCAAATGCATTTCACTGGACCCGACGTCGGAATGGATCAGCCGCATGTGCCGCAGTTCGCCGCGGCGTTTGCCGATTTCTTCGATGACGGTGCCTTGATACATTTCTGGCACCTGGATGGTCAGTTCCTCGTAGGGTTCCGTCACCGCTCCCCCGTCGCGATGGAGAATGACCTCGGGTTGGGAAACCTGCAGCTCATAGCCTTCGCGCCGCATTTGTTCGATCAAGACGCCCAAATGGAGTTCTCCACGGCCGGCCACCAGAAAGCGGTCCGCGCTGTCCGTTTCATGCACGCGCAACGAAACGTTGGTTTCAAGTTCTTTGAACAGGCGTTCACGTAGGTGCCGTGAGGTGAGGAATTTCCCTTCGCGGCCCGCGAACGGGCTGTTGTTGACGGAAAAGGTCATCTGGACGGTCGGCTCATCGATGGTGACGCGTGGCAGCGCCATCGGCTGCTCAGCATCGGCGATGGTGTCGCCGATGCTGACCTGGTCGAGGCCGGCCACCGCGACAATTTCTCCTGCCGCCGCCTGTTCCACATCCGCTCGTTCTAACCCTGAGTAGACGGCTAGATCGGATACCTTGCCGGGAAGTTGCACGCCGTCTTTGGCCAGGACCAAGACGTTCTGGCGGCGGGCGATGGAGCCCGATTGGATCTTGCCGATACCCATTTTGCCCTTGTAGGGATCCTGGACGAGGGCCAGAACCAGGATCTGAAGCGGGGACTCGGCATGAATGGCCGGCGCAGGGATCTGGTCCAGGACCGTATCCAACAGCGGTGCGATATCGGTGCCGGGTTTGTTCACATCCAAGGTGGCGAGTCCCTTGATGGCCGAAGTGTAGACGATAGGAAAATCGAGTTGGTCGTCCGTGGCTCCCAGATGGACGAAGAGATCGAACGTGCGATTGACGACGTCATCGACGACGGCGTCGGGGCGATCGATTTTGTTGACCACGACGATAGCCTTATGCCCCAGTGCGAGAGCTTTCCGCAGCACGAAGGTGGTTTGCGGCATCGGCCCTTCCTTGGCGTCGACCAAAATCAGGACGCCGTCGACCATGCGAAGGGTCCGTTCGACTTCTCCCCCGAAGTCGGCATGCCCCGGAGTATCGACGATATTGATCTTCACACCCTTATACGTGACGCTGGCATTCTTGGCCCGAATGGTAATACCGCGTTCGCGCTCCTGATCCATCGAGTCCATAATGCGTTCCCCCATGTCGTCGATTTTTCGATGAACATGGGTTTGGCGGAGAACGGCATCGACCAAAGTGGTCTTGCCGTGGTCGACGTGAGCGATGATGGCAATGTTTCGGATATCAGTCCGGCGGTCGTGGGGAGCGCGTAATTGTGACATCGGTGGTCTTTCTCTTGGGCGAAAAAAAAGACGCCCACAAAGACGGCGTCGTTGAGCAGTATAGCCGATGCACCTCCTTTCCGACAAGCAGGCGAATTGAGTCATCCCAAATCTTACCGAGCGAACCCTCGTTGCGACATCTGTGGTTCTTTCCCTCGGGACTGCATCATGAGGCGCCACGGAGGCTGGGATGGAGCCAAGAGGGATGGCGCGGCAATGCGTCTGCTCAACTGGTCGAGAAGACCCCTCGTCTGCTTGAGTTTTGGCTGACTGCATTGTAAGGTGGGCTTCGCAAACCCTCGCGGCTTCCAATCCACTCAGGAGTCCCGATCCGAGATGCCAGGCGATGATCGATTCATAGAAATACACGAACGACCCCGCCGCCGCTGGGCCTGGTGGCAGATGCTGGTGGTGGCGATGGGCATCCTCGCTCTCGTGGGTGTCACTACGGCGGCCGGGGTCATTTGGCACTTTTCCAGGGATTTGCCCTCATTGGATCTGCTCCAAAGTTATCAGCCCAGCCTCGTGACCACCGTGTATGCCGACAATCGGGAGCCAATCGGACAATTCTTCATCGAACGGCGTATCTTGACGCCTCTGCGTGATATTCCACAGACCCTGACTCAGGCGGTCATCGCCACGGAAGATGCCCGTTTCTTCGAGCACCCTGGTTTGGACTACATCGGGATTCTCCGGGCCGCCTGGACGAACGTCCGCCATGGGGGCCGCAAAGTTGAAGGGGCCAGTACGATCACGCAGCAGTTGGCTCGGTCGCTGTTCCTCTCGTCCGAGCGGTCGTATGACCGAAAAGTGCGCGAATTGATTTTGGCGTACAAGATGGAGGCGGTCTCCAGCAAGGAACAAATTCTTGAAACTTATCTCAATCAAATCTATTTCGGGCAGGGTTCTTATGGCGTCGCGTCTGCGGCGCAATCCTATTTTGGGAAAGACGTGACTCGCATCACGTTGGCCGAATCGGCCTTCCTTGCGGGTCTCCCTAAGTCACCGAGCCGATTTTCCCCTTTTACCGCCTATGAACGGGCCAAGAAGCGCCAGGAACATGTGCTCACCCGCATGGAAGATGCAGGATTCATCACTCCGACCGAACGGGAAGCCGCTGCTTCCGAACCATTGATTTTCCATCGGCCGGGCATCGAGCAATTCGCCCCCTACTTTGTGGAATATGTGCGGCAGTTGTTGGTGGCCAAGTATGGTGAAGCGATGGTCTACAAGGGCGGCCTTCAGATCTTTACCACTCTGAATCTTGAGATGCAGAAAGCCGCGGAAGCCGCTTTCGCCACTGGTGTGCGCGAACTGGATAAACGGCAGGGTTGGCGGGGGCCTCGACGCAAGGTGGATGTTAAAGGCCTGCCGGCTCCGACCGCATCCCCCGATGATCCGTTGAAAGCAGGTGACACGAGGGAAGGGATCGTCGTGAAGCTGTTGAAGGATGCCTACCTTGTACAGGTAGGGGAGATGACCGGGCAGCTGCTCTTCGATGATATGGCTTGGGCCAAACGACAATTAAAAGGACCGGATCCAGGGACGGATGTTGTCGTGAATCCAAACCTCAAGACCATCCTGAAACCCGGAGATGTGATCGAAGTCGGAGTCAAGAAACTTGTCAAGGACACGGTATGGTTCACGTTGGAGCAGACCCCTGTGGTGGAAGGAGGGCTGATTGCCATCGATCCGAGCACCGGCGCGATCCGTTCGATGGTCGGCGGGTATGATTTCGCCCGAAGTGAATACAACCGAGCGGTGCAGGCCCATCGGCAGCCGGGGTCCGCCTTCAAGCCACTGATCTATGCCACAGCGATGAGTCAGGGAATGAGTCCCGCCTCCCAAATTTTGGATGCGCCCGTCGTCTATGAGCAAGAAGAAGACGACAAGATTTGGAAACCTGAAAACTATGGTCGGAAGTTTCATGGTCTGGTGAGTCTGCGGGATGCATTGACCCACTCTCATAATTTGGCGACAGTCCGGCTGCTCGACAAAGTGGGCATTCGCAACGTCATCGAATTTTCCCGCACCGTTGGAGTGACGAGTCCGTTGCCCGGTGATCTTTCGTTGGGACTGGGCTCTTCCTCATTAGGGTTGATGGAACTGACTTCAGTGTACGGGGTCTTCCTGAACAAGGGGGCCAAAGTCGAGCCATTTGCCATCAAAGTTACGCAGGACAATACGGGGAAGGTCCTCGACATGACGGAGCCCGGATCCCAAGAAGTGATCACCAAAGAGACGGCGTACTTGATCACCAATATGATGGAAGATGTGGTCCAGAAAGGCACCGGACAAGCCGCAAGAATCTTGAATCGTCCGATCGCGGGTAAAACCGGAACCACCAATGAGTACGTCAACGCCTGGTTTATCGGGGGGACGCCGAACCTTGTTGCCGGCGTTTACGTTGGATTTGATGACCGTCGTTCATTGGGCGCGAGCGAAACCGGAGCTCGTGCGGCATTGCCCATTTGGATTGCCTTTATGAAGGAAGCGCTTGCACAGCTTCCGGTCGTCCCGTTCGAAATACCAGACGGGGTCATGTTTGTGAAGGTGGACCCCGCCACGGGGCTCTTGGAATCCGACCAAGACCCTGAAGCTCCGCAAGGCACCGTCGAAATGTTCACCAAAGGAAGCGAGCCGACGCAGGCGGTACAGCGCCGCCTGGATCCCACCGACTTCTACAAGCTGGATCAGATTCCGGAAGGAACGCCGATCGGCGACGGTCTGCTTTAGCGGATCGTCAAGATTTCGAGTCTCTTGCGGTGAAACGCGGCGACTCTCAACCTTTCATTCGATCCTTCAGCGGCTGTTGATTCGGCACAGCGTCGCGGTGATGTTCTAACCTATGTCCGACAGATCGTCCCCAAGTCAGGAGTTCGAAAACACGAAGGCATCACGATTCTGTCGGAAGATGTCAAGTTGCCCTAGGCGATGCCTTTACCTCACGGGACCGGCGCTCGGCACATGGCCTTCCAGGACAATCCCCATCCCGCACGCTCCTTTCTGGCGCTCTAATTCCCGATTGGTTCGAAGGGCAACGAGTTCGTCGCGCAGATCATTCTAGTTCCTCGCCATGACGTCATATCGTTCAACCGAGGAGCCTAACTGCGCCGACAAGGTCTTCATTTGTCTCAGCGGATCTCCCAATGTTGCCGCGATCTTTTCCCACTTGAATCGCTCCTGGCGTACCTCCTGCTGAAGGCTCTGAATCTCCTTCTGGGCGTCCTAATAGGTGCTACGGCTCACACACCCGACACCTGACATCTAAACCAATCCCGGAATCACCAGAACATTGTCCGTCCTCCTTTGTGTCAGTAACCATGGGGACGGTACGCCGATTTGTGAACTAGACCAGTCGGAAGGACACTAGCGAACTAGACTCAACACTGGTAGGACGAGGCAAGTCGGGAAAGGATCAACGACTCAGCTCTTGGAGTCCTGATATTCCTCGTGCCAGGCCATTTGAATAGATTCAAGGATTTTTTCGTTCGATGCCTTAGGATCGTCCCGGAAATCCTGCAGCGCCACAACCCAGGTATGAAGATCGGTAAATCTGACGGCGAGCGGATCCACGTGTGGATGCTCCTCCACCAGTCGTATTGCGATATCTTCCGTGTCCTGCCACTTGAGATCCATGCAGCTCCTTTGGTCGACGCGGATCAGGTGATCTCCGACAGCTTCTTGTTTTCCAGGGCTTCCTTGAGGGAGGTGTCCATCAGCAATTCGGCTAGATGATGAGTGGCCTTTTCCAGATCACCCATGCGGACGCGCGTCGCCTTGTGATCGGCCCCGGATGTGGCGGCTTTCAGCGCTGCGACGGCTGCTCCGATCGCCTGCCGCTCCGACGGGTCAACGAGGTGGCCGCCCAATTTGAGGGCTTTTTCGGTGGCGGCAAGCATGGCGTCGGCTTCCGTCCTGGCCTCAATCAACTGGCGGGCTTTGAGATCCTCGGCGGCAAACTTGAACGATTCACCGATCATCCGCTCCACCTCCTCGTCCGTGAGTCCGTAGGACGGTTTCACGGCCAGAGATTGGAGATCACCGGTTCGCACATCCTTCGCCGAGACGTTCAGGATGCCGTTGGCATCGATCAAAAAGGTGACTTCAATGCGGGGAACGCCGGCAGGAAGCGGAGGAATCTTCAGCCGAAACCGAGCAAGGCTCCGATTATCTTTTACTAGCTCCCGCTCCCCTTGCAAGATATGGATGTCGACCCCGGTTTGTCCATCCACATAGGTGGTGAACATCTCTTTTGCGCTGGCGGGAATCGTGGTGTTGCGACGGATCAAAGCGCTCATGACCCCGCCCATGGTCTCAATACCCAACGAGAGTGGAGTGACGTCAAGCAGCAGCATATCGGTCGTGCCGCCGCTCAGGATGTCGGCTTGCACGGCCCCTCCCAGCGCGACCACTTCGTCGGGATTGAGGTCACAGTGCGGCTGTGTGCCGAACAAGGCTTGGACGCGTTGGCGGACGAGGGGCATACGGGTGGCTCCGCCGACGAGGACCACCTCATCGATATCCGTGGGAGCGAGGCCGGCGTCTTTCAACGCGAGGCGGCATGGGCCCAGGGTCCGTTCCACGAGGTGTTGCGTGATCGATTCAAACTCATGGCGTGGGAGGGTTCGTGCGAAACGACCGCCGCCGTCCGGCAGATCAAGAACGATTTCGGTGGCGGCTTCCTCCGACAATCGAACCTTTGCCCGCTCGACGGCCAGTCTCACGGTTTGCATCTGCTCGGGATAAGCGTTCAGATCCAATCCGCGTTGTTCTCGGATGTCCTGGAGCAGGAGGTCGACGAGCACGCGATCGAAGTCGTCGCCGCCCAAATGCGTATCGCCGTTGGTCGCGAGCACTTCAAAGATGCCGTTCTGGAGCTTCAGCAGCGAGATATCGAATGTGCCTCCACCCAGATCGTATACGGCTATCGTGCCCTGCGTGCGTTGCTGCAACCCATAAGCCAGGGACGCGGCCGTCGGTTCGTTGATAATGCGCAGCACCTCCAGTCCGGCGATCATGCCGGCATCCTTGGTCGCCTGGCGCTGGCTATCATTAAAGTAGGCGGGGACAGTGATCACCGCCTTGGAAATGGTTTCTCCCAGATAAGCTTCAGCCCGCTGCTTAAGCTCTTTCAGAATCATCGCCGAAATTTGTGGGGGCGAATAGGACTTCTCACCGA
Source organism: uncultured Nitrospira sp. (assembly GCA_964416255.1). GTDB lineage: Bacteria > Nitrospirota > Nitrospiria > Nitrospirales > Nitrospiraceae > Nitrospira_D. The sequence goes on from CAYQDJ010000038.1 coordinate 21,175, forward strand.
GCTTAATTCGGATGACTCCGCCCTGTTCCGTGACTGAATAGGGAAAGTAGCGCAACTCGTCTTGGACATCCGCCAGACTTTTCCCCATAAAGCGCTTGATCGAGTACACGGTTCTTTGGGGATTGCGAGTCAGGTGCTCCTTGGCCGAATCTCCAACAATTAAGCCGTTGTCGGTCATGGCCACGACGGACGGCACCATGGCCCGGCCGGTACGTCCAGGAATGATGCAGGGTTTTGCATCCTGCATATAGGCGATGAGAGAGTTAGTCGTGCCGAGGTCGATGCCGACGATGCGTGCCATAGGGTGTTACTCGAGGGTCGCGACAAGGTCATTGACGATATGGTTGACGTACGTCCGATTGGAAAGGAGTTCTCGCATTCGCTTTAACAGACGCGCTCGTTCGCTGCGGGTCTGATCGGTCGCCTCCCCGCGGTCCTGTAGAGCATCCCACTCCGTGAAGAGCTGAACAAGCTGGTGTTCCATCTCCAGCTTACGCTCTTCAAGCGCCGCCCGTTCCTTAATCAATTCGGCCACAAGCGGCTGTGCATCGGGATCCCCTCGTTCCATTGTCCGGAAGGCGTCCAAGGTTTCCTGTAGTTCCAGGATTTCTTCAAACAGGTCGCTGGGCGGTGAAGTGCGGATCTCTTTGACGGATCCGGCCTCCAGATCGAGCAAATATTCTGCCCGCTGGATGGGATCGCGCAGCGTCCGATAGGCGGTGTTGAGCATCGCGGCATTACTCAGACTGATCGCTTGCTCGGTTTGGCTCTTGGCCTGATAAAAGTCTGGGTGAAAGGCGCGGCTCAGTTCGTAGAACTTCGCTTCCAATTTCTGAGGATCAAGGGTGAGGCGCCGTGGAAATCCAAGACAGGTAAAGAAGTCCGTGTCTTTGGAAACCGGCTGAACCTTCACGCACCGATCACAAAAATACTCGCCGGCGACCTCCGATTGGCAGTGCCAGCACATGCTCCGAGCCATTTGAAGTTCACGGGAACTTGTGCCGTGTGTACGTGGCTCCATGATTCTTGCCCTGACAAAGCAGGCATGGCCAATGGCCATGCCTGTTAATTCGTTGCGGGCGGACATGTTAAGCCGAGAACGACTCTCCACAGCCGCATGTCTTATTGGCGTTTGGGTTCACAAATTTGAAGTTACCGCCCATCAAATCTTTCTGAAAATCGAGCTGCGTCCCTTGCAGATAAATGGCGCTTTTGGCGTCGACGATCACTTTGACTCCATCAAACTCATAGACCTGGTCATATTGGCCGATCTTGTCGTCGAAATTGATGGTATAACTCAACCCAGAGCACCCGCCCCCCTTGACACCCAGGCGGAGCCCGCCTTCCGTGAGGCCCTGGACGTTAATGAGACGCTTGATCTCCTGCAGCGCCGCCTCCGTCAACGTGATCACTGGATTTTGAGTTTCGGTATTGGTCGTCTCCATACAGACGCTCCTCCTTCCTGGACTTACTTGGTCTCTATAGGCTCTCCCTCGGCCTTCTTCTGGTAATCAGCCAGGGCGGCCTTGATCGCATCTTCCGCCAGTACTGAGCAGTGAATCTTGACGGGCGGTAGGTTCAACTCCTGCACGATGTCGGTGTTCTTGATGTTTTGGGCTTCTTCAAGCGTTTTCCCCTTGAGCCATTCGGTGGCCAAGCTGGAACTGGCGATGGCCGAGCCGCAGCCGAAAGTCTTAAACTTGGCATCCACGATCGTGTCGTTGTTCACCTTGATCTGCAGCTTCATCACATCCCCGCACTCCGGTGCGCCGACGATGCCCGTCCCCACGTCGGCATCGTCCTTCTTTAAACTCCCCATGTTGCGGGGGTTATTGAAATGATCGACGACTTTTTCACTATAGGCCATGGTCTTCCTCCTCGTTGGCTGATCGGGTTAGTGGGCGGCCCACTGGACGGACTTCAAATCGATGCCTTCCTTAGCCATTTCATAAAGCGGCGACATTTCGCGCAGTTTTGTGACGATCTCAATAACCTTTTTAATGGTGTATTCAATTTCCTCGTCCGTGTTGAAACGGCCAAGTCCGAACCGAATAGAAGAATGCGCCAGTTCCGTCCCGACTCCCAGTGCGCGAAGCACATAGGAGGGTTCCAGTGTGGCCGACGTGCAAGCGGATCCCGAAGAGAGCGCGATATCCTTCATGCCCATCAGCAGCGATTCCCCTTCCACGTAGGCAAACGAAATGTTGAGATTGCCGGGCAACCGATCCGTCGGATGACCATTGAGGTAACTTTCTTCCAGCGACTGCATGATGCCTGCTTCCAGGCGATCACGCATGGCCGCGATCCTGGCGGATTCGGTCGACATCTCCTGTTCGCAAATTTCACAGGCTTTCCCAAACCCTACGATCAGCGGGACGGGAAGCGTTCCTGATCGCATGCCGCGTTCGTGGCCGCCTCCGTCCATCTGGGCGACGAGGCGCACGCGCGGACTCTTTTTTCGCACATAGAGAGCACCCACCCCTTTTGGCCCATAAATTTTATGCGCGGAGAACGACATGAGGTCGATGCCCATCTCTTGGACATCCACCGGAATTTTGCCCACTCCTTGCGTGGCATCACAGTGGAACAAGATTCCTTTCTCTTTGGCGATCCTGCCGATTTCTTTGATCGGATTGATCGTGCCGATTTCATTGTTCGCCAGCATGACGGAAATCAAAACCGTCTTGTCCGTGATGGCGTTTCGTACGTCCTGCGGATTGACTCGGCCCTGTTTGTCCACCGGTAAATAGGTGACCGTGGCCAACCCCTTGCCTTCCAGCGATTTGGCGGTATCCAGAACGGCTCGATGTTCCGTGGACGAGGTGACCAGATGAGTGCCCTTTTCCTTGTACATCTCGAGGACGCCTTTAAGCGCCAGATTGTCGGATTCAGTCGCGCCGCTGGTGAAGACGATTTCTTTTGGATCGGCCCTGATCAACTTCGCGATTTGCTTGCGAGCCGACTCTACCGCTTCTTCGGCCGCCCAACCAAACGCATGATTGCGGCTGGCGGCGTTCCCAAATTTCTCCACAAAATACGG
>CAYQDJ010000038.1:24224-27764 GCA_964416255.1 uncultured Nitrospira sp.
CCAGGACGCGGGGATCCATCGGAGTAGTAGAATGGTTATCCAGAAAGATCGGAAGCTTCATCGTGCGACTCCTTGTGCCGTAGGGGACTGAATCGTGATCAGCGGAGTGCCGCCCATCATGTCTTGCAAGGTCATATTGTTCAGAAGCTGATAAATGCTATCTTGGACTTTGAGAAGCGGCGTGCGGATGTTGCAATGCTCGCGTTGTAGGCATAGCTCGCCCTCTTTTTCATGCGAACAGTCTGTAATCCCCAAGGGACCTTCGATCCCTTCAAGGATCTGAGCGATGGTAATCTCACGTGTATTCCGAGCCAGGAGGTATCCCCCTTTAGGACCATTATGGCTTTCGATCAACCCGTTTTTTGCCAAGGTCTGGAGAACCTTTGCAAGGAGTTCCAATGGAATGTTGTATTCCTCGGCGATCTCTTTCGTATTGACCACTCGTCCCGGCGTCACATCGCCGAATTGAACCGACGCGATGTGTTGGAGGGCCATGAGCGCGTAATCAGCTTTTTTCGAAATTTTTAGCATGGCCTATTGCCGATCATTTCGATCGGGGACTATAATGATCTCCGATCACATTGGTCGGGTACACAATAACACGCAGGTTTACGGACTGTCAACCGAGGACTCCTTGGAACCTTATTAAGGGACGGACGTAACGGAAAGGACCGGGACATTGCTCATGGGCGGAACAAATCCCTATATCGAAAAAACCGACTATGAATTGCCGAAGACCGCGTACACCATCACATTCATCGCCCCCGGTGGAGAGGAGACCAAGGTTGCCGTTGATCCGGCCAAGATTCCTTATGGGCCGACGGGGCTGCCGGGAAGTATTCTTGACATCGCTATGAGCCATGGGGTGGATCTCGAACACGTGTGCGGAGGGGTCTGTGCATGCTCGACCTGTCACGTAATCATCAGGCAGGGGCTCGACACGTGTAATGAGGGAAGCGACGACGAGTTTGATCAGTTGGAGGAAGCCCCGATGACCACGCTGCAATCGCGGCTGGGATGCCAATGTGTCCCGAACGGAACGAAAGACGTCGTCGTGGAAATTCCGGCCGTCAATAAAAATCTCGTTCGAGAGGGACATTGAACACACGTTGCCATGTCATCTTTGCGCGCATACCCTATTTCTACAAGATCGACCTTCAGCGGCGCACATAGCGCCATCACCGTACAAATGCAGACCAGGACATCTGTCGACCGCCAGTGTCGGCCTGCCGGAGTTGGAACCTCAATAGCAGCAAGACTCGGTCACCTAGGAAGAGAGGCGCCGTCTGTACAACTGTGTATGATGATGTTATAGGTGTCGAGTTCAAGCCAGAATCATTGTCCCCTAACTCTTGCCTGACCCTGTGGTTGAAACCGTAATGGTGCGTGTCCGTTTCGCTCCCAGTCCGACCGGTTTTCTTCACATCGGTGGCGTCCGCACTGCGTTGTTTAACTGGCTGTTCGCCCGTCAACAGCAGGGTACGTTCATCCTTCGCATCGAGGACACCGATCAAAGCCGGTCCACAGAGGAATCGATTCAGGCGATTCTCGATGGATTGAACTGGCTTGGGCTTGATTGGGACGAGGGTCCGATCCGGCAATCCGAACGCATGGAGCTGTACCAGTGTCATGCCATGGCGCTTTTGGACGCAGACCGAGCCTACTGGTGCGTATGCACAGCCGAGGAGTTGGACGCGCGACGCAAACAAGCCGAAGCGGAGGGCCTCTCGCCCCGTTACGATGGCCGCTGTCGTGATCTGCATCTCACCAATTCGTCAGGGGAAGCGGCGCTTCGATTCAAAGCGCCACGCGAGGGGCAAACCGTCGTTGATGATCTGATCAAAGGGGAAATCGTGTTCGACAATGGGGTGCTAGATGACCTCATTATTGTTCGGTCCAACGGCTATCCGACATATAATTTTTCTGTTGTGGTCGACGACGCGCTCATGCGTGTGACGCATGTGGTCCGTGGCGACGACCATTTAACCAATACGCCACGCCAAATTCCGATTTTTGAGGCGCTGGGATTCTCGGTTCCGCAGTTCGGTCATCTGCCGATGATTTTGGGGTCGGACAAAACTCGACTTTCGAAGCGCCACGGCGCTACGTCGGTCATGGCGTATAAAGAAATGGGATACCTTCCAGAGGCAATGGTCAATTATCTCGTGCGTCTTGGGTGGTCCCACGGCGATCAAGAGGTGTTTGAGCGACGGGAATTGATTTCCAAGTTTTCCTGGAAAAATGTTCAAACATCACCCGCGGTGTTTAATCCAGAGAAGCTGCTTTGGCTCAATGCCGAGCACATAAAAACCAGCCCTCCGGAGCGGGTGGCAGAGGCGCTCATTCCGCTCCTCGAGGCCGCGGGCCTGAGCGAAGAGGTCAAGGCCGTCTCTACCGCTTGGTTGGCGCAGTTGGTGATCCTGGTAAAAGAGCGGACCAAGACGCTTGTCGAAATGGTGGAGTGGGTCAGGCCCTACTTCGGGCCAGCGGTTGCCATCGACGCAGACGCAGCGAAAAAATTCCTGACGCCGGCGGTCGCACCGGTCCTGGCCAAGTTGGTGACACGGTTCGAATGCTTGCCCACCTTCAGCAAACAGGAATGGGAACAGACATTCAAGACGTTGGTCGAGGAAGAAGGGCTCAAAATGGGGCATCTGGCACAGCCTGTTCGCGTGGCGTTGACCGGCCGTACGGCCAGTCCTGGTCTTTTTGATGTGATGGAAGTCCTTGGGCGAAACCGTACCTTGTCTCGGCTTCGAGAAGGTCTGGCGCGCGCCATGCCCGCCTTAAAGGAGTAGGCCTCCAACGGTCGGCGACCTTGACGAGGCGGAGACGCATATATTAGTGTGGCCCCTGGTTGGGGGATCGTCTAGCGGTAGGACGTCAGTCTCTGGATCTGACTACCTAGGTTCGATTCCTAGTCCCCCAGCCAATATACCCACTGCACCCGACTCCGTACCGCGCTGGGGGATCGTCTAGCGGTAGGACGCCAGCCTTTGGAGCTGGCTACCTAGGTTCGATTCCTAGTCCCCCAGCCACATTTCATCTCTTCCACAGGTTTCAGTCCCCGTCAGGCGGCGATCAGGCGTCCGGTGTCCTCACTTTTTACGGCGGAAGCGGTAAGCGTTGCTGCCTCGTCCCGCCATAGGGCGATACCCCCGATCAACCCGTTGAGATTTGAGACGATCGTCACATTGGGAGGAAGTAAGGAGACGTCAACTTCCCGGGAGTTGCCGCCGCCGATGTAGAGTTTTGTGAAGTGAAAAATCTCTTCCAGGCGCGTGATGAATTTGATCAAGCGCTTGTTCCATTTTTTCTTGCCGACTTTCTGCAATGCCGCATTCCTCAATTTGTCTTTACCGATTTCGATATTGGGGACAAGGCGGCCATCCACAAAGAGAGACGTTCCCACGCCGGTTCCCAACGTCACGACCAATTCGACACCGGTTCCTGATATCGCACCGAACCCCTGCACGTCAGCGTCGTTGGCGACGCGCACGGGCTTCTGACGGAGCCGGTAGGCGACCACGTCCGCGAAGG
>CAYQDJ010000039.1:0-27662 GCA_964416255.1 uncultured Nitrospira sp.
CCGCGACGGCGATGACGAGGTCGCTCTACAACTGCACTACTTCCGGTTGAACTTCGATTTCAGTCCCGCGCCGATTCCGTCCCGGAATACGACGCCCAACACCATCGCGGCGGGCAACCGGAATGCCTTCGTCAAAGCGGGTGTCGAGCTGCGAAGGGCAACTGCGGCACTGGTTCGTCACCAGTAGTGCGCGCGACTGCCGACCTGGTGGCCGGTGCGGTTGCAGGCGCCCTGCGTGCGGAGAAACTCGTGATGATGACGGATATCAAAGGCATTCGAGATGCCAACGGGCGTCACCTGTCGACCGTGTCGCGCAAGGATGTCCAACGGATGGTGAAACGAGGCACGATTACCGAAGGGATGTTGCCCAAGGTTCACGCCTGTCTGGATGCGTTGGCCGGCGGCGTGGGCAAAGCCCACATCATCGATGGGCGAGTGGCCCATGCCATCTTGCTGGAGGTGTTCACGCATAAAGGGATTGGTACCGAGATTGTCACCTAGCTTGACTCCCTCCATGGAACATCAGGGTGTCTGCCCCTTCTGAGCGGTTTGCCGCTGACCTCCGCCATCTCGTGGGAGAACGGCATCCGGACTCAACCCCGGCCGCGTTGCGCGAGACAGCCGACTATCTGCACGGGCGTTTCGGCGCCCTCGGGCTGGTGCCGTCTCGGCACCGCTTTCCCGCCTTCGGCGGAACCTACGACAATGTCGTCGCGGAACTGACGGTTCCGAGCACAGGAGTCCCTCCGCTCATTGTCGCGGCCCATTACGATACGGTCGCCGGATCGCCGGGCGCCGACGACAACGCCAGCGCCTTGGCCGTGTTGTTGGATGTTGCGGGTCGGCTGCAGAGCCGCCGGCTGGAACGCCCGGTTCGGTTCATCGCCTTCTGTTTGGAGGAAGCGAATCTGTTGGGCAGCCGGTCCTATGCCGCCGGCATGGCGGCTGCGCGACAGGCCGTTGCAGGCGCCATCGTTCTGGAATGTGTGGGGTACGCGCGGAATGAAGAGGGCACTCAGCGGATTCCTCCCGGGGTGCCGCAATCGGTCCCCACCGTGGGAAACTTTCTGGCAGTGGTCGGCAACGAGCGGTCGCAGCGATTGGCATCAGCGGTGGCACAGGCAATGGCGTCGTACCTTCCCATTCTGCCATTGATTGTCCCGGGGAACGGCGAAGTCTTGCCCGATACGCGACGAAGCGACCACACGGCCTTTTGGGAACACGGATTTCCCGCGGTCATGCTGACGGACACGGCGAATTTCCGCAACCCGCACTACCACCAGCCGACCGACGGGCTCGAGACTTTGAATCTCGATTTCATGGCAGCTGTCGCCGATGGTGTTCTAGCCGGGGTTTCGGCGCTTGCCGGTTCCTTCAAGGACCCGTGATGGCCGCGAGACCTCTCAGCCGCAAAACCAAGGCACTTATCGGAAAGGTCTTTACCCGCCTCAATTACAAGAGACTGGGTCCCATCTATTGTTATGAGGGAGGGGAAGAGTTCTGGGAGGCCAAGCGTCGGTTGTGTCGGTGCTTGGGTATCCAGGTGGCGGAGACGCTCGTCCGGAAGCTTCCTCCCAACGGGCGAAGCCTGTATGTCGGTGCCGGCGTGGCGGAGTTACCGGCGTTGCTCGCGGAGGCGATCGAGCTGAACCGGCTGGTCGAGCCCTATAATCTTCGTCGAGCGGAGGTCACGGTCTTGAATCAAGCCTGCGCCGCTCTCCCAGTGACTTTTCACGTTCGGGACGCGACGGCGGCCACCGGGCGCTTCGACCATCTCTGGATCGTGAGCGTGTTGAACGACCCGGAACGGTTTCCTCATGTGGCGCCGCTGTCCTATGGACGTGCCGATCCGGTCACGTTCGATCCGGTGAAATTCCAACGTGAACGGCGGACGGTTCAAGCGATCGTGGATCGTTGTCTGCCGCTACTCACCCGTCCGGGGATGGTGACGACCTCGATCGAAGAGGTGGTCTGGATCGCCGATTGGTGCCACCGAAAGAGGATTCCCTATCGAGTCGAACGGCGGAAGTACCCAACGGCGCTGGTCGGAGACCCCATTTGTTTTATCCGGATTGGAACGAGAGGGGCCAAGGGCGCGAGGCGCGATCATGGTTGAACGGGTTGTTTTGGTTCCTCACGAATCACTGAGGTACTGACGGGCATAGTGCACATAGTTGTCTGCCGATTGCTTGATCCAGGCGACTTCCGCCGTGGTGACCGGCCGTTTGACACGGCCCGGCGAGCCTAACACGACGCTCTTCGGCGGCACCACCGTGCCTTCCACCACGAGTGTGCCGGCCCCGATTACAGAATCCTCCCCGATCACCGCGCCATCCATCACAATGGCTCCCATGCCCACGAGCACTCGATTCTCGATCGTGCAGCCGTGGAGGATCACGTTGTGGCCGATGGTTACCTCGTTTCCGATGGTCAACGGATGTGTCTCGTGGGTGACATGCAGCATACAGAGGTCCTGCACGTTTGTCCGACGGCCGATGCGAATAGAGTGGACATCGCCGCGGATGACGGCATGAAACCAGACGCTGCAGTCATCTCCCAGAACCACATCTCCAATGATCACGGCCGTGTCTTCGATAAAGCAGGAGGCAGGAACCGTAGGCGTGGTGCCGCGGAAGGACCGGATCATAACCGCACTCTACGTGAGCGGAATGGTGAGGGGCAAGTGCGGCAGGACAACCAGAGAACGCGGTGTGTGTCCAGATGAAGGTCTCCGGAGGGCCTCGTTGACAGCCTTTTCGACCCTCCCGTAGACTGCGTCCATGTCGCTCCCGCTCATCCATCCGACGCCGGTGAAGGCGCGTCAAACGGCCCGCTCCAGCAAGCGATCTACCAGCATTGGCTTCGTGAATCTGGGTTGCTCAAAGAATCAAGTCGACTCGGAAGTCATGTTGGGCGCCTTGGTTCAGGACGGCTTTCATCTGACCAACGACCCGCGAAAGGCCGAGGTGGTCATTATCAATACCTGCGGGTTCATCGAAGAAGCCAAACAAGAATCGGTCAACACCATCGTGGAACATGGGCAGTTGAAGCAAACGGGTGCCTGTCGGGTACTCATCGCCGCCGGCTGCCTCGCGCAGCGGTACCAGGGCGATCTGCTCAAGGAATTGCCCGAGCTGGATGGAGTGGTCGGGACCGGCGAATTCGGGAAAATTGCCGAGATTTGCCGGGACCTATTGACCCCAAAGCGGCGGCATCAGCGGCTCTGGATCAGTCAACCACCGTATCTCTACGACGAACGTGCTCCTCGGCTGAGGCTGGGCAAGCCCCACAGCGCATACCTGAAGATCGCCGAAGGCTGTAATCGCAATTGCACCTTTTGCGCCATTCCGTTGATGCGGGGCAAGCAGCGCAGCCGGACGATCGAGTCGATCGTCGCCGAGGCGCAACGGCTCGCGGATGAGGGGGTCAAGGAACTGAATCTTATTTCCCAAGACACGGTCAACTATGGCGTGGATTTAGGCCTGCGCCAGGGGCTGGTTCAATTGCTCCGTCGACTCGTCAAGGTGAAACCTCTACACTGGATTCGCCCGTTCTATCTGTATCCGCAGCAAGTGACGGACGAACTGCTCGACCTGTATGCCGGAGAGGACAAGATCGCGAAGTACATCGATATGCCGCTTCAACACATCAACGATCAGATGCTCCGACGCATGCACCGGCTGGGAGATCGCGCCGGCATCGATCGGTTGGTCGAGCGGATCCGGGCACGCATTCCCGGCGTCACCTTTCGCACGGCGTTTATTGTGGGGTTCCCGGGGGAAACCGATGCCGCGTTTCGGGAACTCGCAACCTATGTGGCGCACACGGAGTTCGATCGAGTGGCGGTCTTCTTATACTCGGATGAAGACGATACACCGGCAGTGGGGCTGGACGACAAAGTCGAACGGTCAGTGATGGACGAACGGCGCAACGAACTCTTGAGCATTCAGGAGTCGATTGCGGAGTCGCACGGCCGCTCCCGGATCGGTTCGGTGCTCGACGTGCTGGTGGACGGGGTGTCGGAGGAAACGGACTGGCTGCTGGAGAGCCGTCACCAGGGCTTGGCCCCGGAAATCGACGGGGTCGTCTACATCAATCGCGGTGCGGCCTCAGCGGGGACCGTCGTCAGGGTGGCCATCACCGATGCGACGACCTATGATTTGGTCGGACACATCCTGCCTTGACAGGGGCGTTCCCCAGGACATTCCTAATTCCTATCGTCAGCCGGGGACCGAACCGGTTTGGCGCAGTCGTGCGTTGGTTGATTCACTCTGGAGGAAGACCGACAGGAGGACCATTGTCCCCCTGTCGGAATGGGTCCATCGGCCGGTCACACTTTGGCCGAAAGAAACAACGAATTGCCGCGCCGGTTGATCAGAATCAACACATTGTCCCCCTTCTTCACGCCGGAAGACATCTTCTGAAACTCCTTCACGGATTTTACCGGATGGCGGTTGATTTCCCGGATCACATCGCCCGGCATCAGCCCGGCTTTGTCGGCGCTGCTGTCCGGTTCCACATCGGTCACGACGACCCCCTGCGGCTTCCCCTTGAGGCCCAATTCCTTTGCCGTCTGTTGGTCGAGATCCTGGACCGCAACTCCCGCGAAGGCGTACTGCTCGGCCTCGGCCGTCTCAGCCTTGGCGATCTTGGCGGTGTCCGGCTGTTCCCCAATCGTGGCGGTAATCTCCCGTTCACGACCGTCGCGGCTCACCTTCATCGGCACCTTGCTCCCGAGCGGAGTGCGGGTCACGAGGCGTTGCAGGACCACGGCATCCTCCACCGGCGTCCCCTGGTATTCGAGAATGACATCGCCTTGCTTGATCCCGGCATGGTCGGCCGGGCTGTCGTCCTTCACGTCGCTGACAAGGGCGCCTTTGGCGTCCTTGATGCCGAAGGACTTCGCGAGATCCTGATTGAGATCCTGGATGCCGATGCCTAAGTACCCGCGGACGACTTTACCGGTCTTGACCAGGCTCTCATAGATCGGCTTGCCCATTGTGGTGGACACGGCGAACCCCACGCCCTGATATCCGCCGGTCTGGGAGAAGATCGCAGTATTGATGCCGACCAATTCGCCCTTCGTGTTGACCAAGGCGCCCCCCGAATTACCCGGATTGATCGCGGCATCGGTCTGAATAAAGTCTTCGTACTGGGTGATCCCCATGTGACCGCGGCCGACAGCGCTCACGATGCCCAGTGTGACCGTGGAGTTCAAGCCGAAGGGGTTCCCGACGGCCAAGACGTATTCGCCCACCTGAAGCTTGGACGCATCCCCCCAGGAAATCGTGGGCAAGTTCCCGGCCTCGATCTTGACCACCGCGAGATCGGTCTTGGGATCGGTGCCGACGATCTTTCCTTTGAACTCCCGCTTGTCGGGGAGCGTGACGGTCACCTCACGGGCGTTGTCGATCACATGATTGTTCGTCAGGATATACCCGTCCGACGAGACAATCACGCCGGATCCTTGCCCTCCGGCTCGAGGTCCTCGCGGTTCGCCGGGACGCGGGCCGCGTTCGCGGGGCCCAAACGGTTTGCCGAAAAATTCCTCCATCCGGTCGCGCAGCTCGTCCGGAACGGAACTCCCATCCGACACCTTTGCCGATACGACGGTGGTGATGTTCACGACCGCCGGCGTGACCAGTCGAGCGACGTCGGTAAACCCGGATGTGGGCGCGGCGGGCGCGGTCACGGTCGGAGTCGCGCCGGGAGACCCTGCGTTGGATGCATACGACGATGTCGGCAGGTGCCCACTCCACACCAGGACACTCGCGAGGATGCCGATACCGATTGCTGACCCGACGGTTCGATGCACATGTGGCTTCATACACTTCCTCCTTCGTAGTCATCTTGTTGACGGTAGACGCCGACACCTCACACTGCACCCCGATGTGTGCCACATGAAGCTAACAACCGCTGATGAGAAGCGGATTAGCAGTGGATTAAAAGACTCTAAGCGGGCTGAGTGGCGAGGGGCAGGACCACGGTGAACGTGGAGCCGTGGCCCCGGTCGCTGGCCACCTCCACCCGTCCCTTGTGAGCCTCGGCAATCCAGATGCAGATGGCCAAGCCCAAACCGGTGCCTTTTTTTGTATGGGCACGGGCGTTGTCCGTCCGAAAGAACCGGTTGAAGATCCGTTGTTGGTCTTCCGGTGCGATACCGATTCCCTGATCCGTCACGGAAAGGCGGGCGTGGTGTCCGTCATTGATGAGCGCCATCGCCACCTTGCCGTCCCCATGGGAATACTTGACGGCGTTCTCCACCAGGTTCAGTAACAGCTCGCGAAGACGCAGCTCATCTCCTTGTATGACGGCCGGCATCACCGTCCCGAGGACGACTTCGATGTTGCGCTCCTGGCCCAACAGCGTCGCCTGACGATGGATGTCCTCGACGAGCGATTCCAGCGCGACCGGCAGGGATTCCATTTTCACTTCTCCCATGTCGGCCCGGGAGAGGAAGAGCAATTCATCGACGATGTGGGTCATGCGATCGATTTCTTCGAGGCTGCTTTCGAGCACGGACCGGTAGTCCTCCAGCGGCCTGGGCCGGCGTAGAACCAGTTCCGTCTCTCCCTTCATGACGGTCAGCGGCGTGCGCAGCTCATGGGACGCGTCACTGGTGAATTGCCGAATTTGCCGGAAGGACGCGTCCAAGCGACCGATCATGTCGTTAAAGGTGCCGGCCAGCCGGCCGATTTCGTCCGGCGCGGTGGACATCGTGAGCCGCTGACTGAGGTCGCCTGCGGCGATGCGCTGGGCGGCGAGCGTAATGGCGTCGACGGGCCGCAAGGCCCGTCCAGCCAAGAACCACCCGCCCGCCAGGGACACCGCCAAGGCAATGGGGACGGCGATTGTCAGCAGAACCAAAAACCGGCTCAACGTGTCTTCGATCGATTCCATCGACGTGCCGACCTGCACGATGTAGAGGAGGTTGCCTCGATAGATAATGGGGACGGTAATCAGTCGTAAGGGCGGCTCGTTCGGATACCTGGCCGATTCAAAAATCGTCTGCCCCTTGAACGTCGTTTCCAAGGCCATTCGACTCAGCGGGACTTCGTGCTGTTTGATGTTGGGGGACCGGATGGTGATGGTCCCCGAAGGACTAAAGATCTGAAAAAATTTGTCGATCCTGGCCAACTCGGGGAACTGGGACAATAACGCCTCTTCATCAATGAGTGGAAGAAATCCACGCTCCTCCAGCGACCGCACCGCGGTGGTGGCCGTTTCCTCCAGTGATTGATCGACGGCATTGCGAAGATTACGCGCCGTAATGGCGTACAGGACGATCGAAAAGATGACCAGCACGATGGCCAACGCGCTCCCATACCACAACGTCAGCCGGACCCGGAGAGGCATTACTGTCCTCCTGGGCCACCCTTTGAGCGGGGATCCGTCGCGGCCGGAACGAGGAGAGCCGCTGGCATGGAACGGTGTTGAAGGTGTGGGGTCGGTCGCGGGGGCGGCACGGTCATCCTAATCCGCCTTCAGCATGTATCCGCTGCCACGGATCGTGTGAATGAGTTTTCGAGGGCGGCCCCGGTCAATCTTGTTGCGGAGATAGTTCACGTACACGTCGATGACATTGGTGAAGGTATCGAAATCGTGGTTCCACACATGCTCTGAAATCATTGGCCGTGTGAGGACGCGCCCGCTGTGTCGCATCAAGTATTCCAGCAGGGCATACTCCTTTAATGTCAAATCGATACGCTGACCTCCCCGCGTCACTTCGCGCGTGGCCGGGTTGAGCATCAAATCATCGACTTGGAGGATGCCCGGACTCTCGGTTGCGCCCCGGCGCAGCAAGGCTCGGACGCGCGCGAGAAGTTCGTCGATCGCAAAGGGCTTCGTCAAGTAATCATCGGCGCCGGCATCCAATCCTTTCACGCGTTGGTCGATTTGGGATTGCGCCGAAAGAATCAGAATAGGGGTCTGAATGCGCTCCCGCCGCACATGTTTCAGGATGTCGAGGCCGGACACTGACGGCAACATCACATCGACGACCAACAGGTCGTAATTGGTGGCCAGCGCCAGTTCGAGCCCCTTCGCGCCGTCCTCGCAGAGATCGACGGCATAACTTTCCTCTTCAAGCGCGCGCTTGATAAAGGAACCGACTTTCGTTTCATCTTCAATGACGAGGACCCGCATGACGCGCCCCATTGAGTGGGTGATTATACCAAACCTGCGCGACGCGATCTCGTCCATGTTCGCGGCTGCGTCAGGTGCGCCCAGAGCCTTCCGGCGTAGGATGTGGACATACACAGGCGTGAGCGGCCTGCCGACATCGGGGAGAACATTCTTGGAAAAAGCGCCGATGGCATGATACTCTTCCGTCCACTTTTCACAGGCCCCCTGGAACGGATAAAGTATTCCTATGACCTCGTCGACCTTCCTTCATACCCCCGATGGTTTTATCCCCCGGCACCTGGGTCCCAGCGAAGTGGATATCAAAGAGATGCTGGCATCGCTTGGATTGCCGTCCTTGGAGGCCCTTGCTGATGCGACGATTCCCGGAGACATTCGTCTGCGTCAGCCGCTGGCTCTCCCCGTCAATCGAGGCGAACAGGTGGTTCTCGACGAACTCAAAAGGATGGCGGCGGGGAACCAGGTCTGGCGGTCACTGATCGGCATGGGGTACTACGAATGTGTGACGCCTGGAGTCATCCAACGAAACATTTTGGAGAATCCGGGGTGGTACACGCAGTACACGCCGTATCAGGCGGAGATTGCCCAAGGTCGTTTGGAGGCGTTGGTGAACTTCCAAACGATGGTCGCAGATTTGACCGGCTTGCCTTTGGCCAATGCGTCGCTCTTGGATGAAGCCACGGCCGCGGCGGAGGCGATGGGCATGTGTGTCGCCATCGCACGTGCTGCCGGGCGTGAGCGGAAGGAGTTCTTCGTCTCTCGAGACTGTCACCCGCAGACCATCGCCGTTCTAAGGACTCGCGCTGAGCCGCTTGGTATCACCATTCGAACCGGCGCCGCGTCCTCGCTGTCACTCTCCGAAAGCCCATTGTGCGGGATACTGCTGCAGTATCCGGCCTCAGACGGGTATGTCGGAGACTACGGTGCGCTGGTGGGACGAGCCCATGAAGCCGGCGTGCTCGTCGCGGTCGCCACAGACCTCCTTGCCCTGACCTTGCTTCGCTCGCCCGGCGAATTCGGAGCCGACATTGCCGTGGGGTCGTCGCAGCGTTTTGGCGTTCCGGTGGGATTTGGGGGGCCGCATGCGGCCTTCTTGGCCACCCGGGAAGACTTCAAACGGCAAATCCCTGGGCGCCTCGTGGGGGTTTCAAAGGACGTGACCGGCCAGCCGGCTTGCCGTCTGGCCTTACAAACACGGGAGCAACATATTCGACGCGAGAAGGCCACGAGCAATATCTGCACCGCCCAGGTGTTGTTGGCCATCATGGCCGGGATGTATGCCGTGTACCATGGGCCGCAGGGGCTTCGTCAGATCGCCGAACGTGTGCACGGACTCACGGTGATGTTGGCCGAAGGCCTGCGACGGCTGGGGTTCGACGTTGGGCCGCAAGTGTGTTTTGACACGATCCGCGTCCCGCTCGACGGGGTGCGCGGCCAACAGATTGTGCGGCGGGCGGCGGATCAGAAAATCAACCTCCGTCAGTATGAGGATGGAAGCCTTGGATTGTCACTTGACGAAGCCAGCTCCGTGGATGAGGTCCGCCGTCTGCTGGGAGTATTTGTCGGCCATGAGCAATGGCCGTTTACAATCATGGAACTGGCGGACACGGTCGATACGGGCTTCCCTCAATCGGTCGCGCGAACCAGCCCGTATCTGACACATGAGGTGTTCCATCGGTATCATTCTGAACATGAAATGCTGCGTTATCTGCATCGGCTCCAAGGCAAGGATCTGTCGTTGGTGCATTCCATGATCCCCTTGGGCTCCTGCACAATGAAGCTGAATGCGACCACCGAAATGGTGCCCGTCACGTGGCCGGAGTTTTCCAAGATTCACCCCTTTGCGCCGGAAGACCAAACCACCGGCTATCGGGAATTAATTCAGCAACTCGAAGCTTGGCTGGGCGAGATCACGGGCTTTGCCGCCGTGTCGCTGCAACCCAACGCCGGCTCGCAAGGGGAGTATGCGGGGTTGATGGTGATCCGCGCGTTTCATCATGCCAGAGGCGAAGGTCATCGGGATGTCTGTCTGATCCCGGTATCTGCCCATGGCACGAACCCGGCCAGCGCCGCCATGGCCGGCATGACGGTCGTCGCCGTGGCGTGCGACCGCCATGGCAATGTCGATCTCACGGATTTGGAGCGCAAAGCAGTTGAGTTTCGCGATCGATTGTCGGCATTGATGATCACCTACCCCTCGACACATGGAGTTTTTGAACCGGGAGTGCGGCGCATCTGTCAGATTGTGCATACGCATGGTGGGCAGGTCTACATGGACGGCGCCAACATGAATGCACAGGTGGGATTATGCCGTCCGGGCGATATCGGAGCCGACGTGTGTCATCTGAATCTCCACAAGACCTTCTGCATCCCGCACGGCGGCGGGGGGCCAGGCATGGGCCCCATCGGGGTGGCACGGCATTTGGTCGCTTTTCTACCGGGGCATCCGGTGACCAAGGTTGGCGGGCGGGAATCTATCGGGCCTGTGTCCGCCGCGCCGTTCGGCAGCGCAAGCATCCTCCCCATCTCCTGGACTTACATTGCCTTGATGGGCCGAGACGGGTTAACCAAAGCCACGGAAGTCGCGATTTTAAATGCCAACTACATGGCAAAACGACTCGAAAAGCACTATGCGATTTTGTATGCCGGCACGACCGGGCTCGTGGCACACGAATTCATCCTCGATGTGCGGCAATTCAAAGAGAGCGCCGGAGTCGAAGCGATGGATATTGCGAAACGGTTGATGGACTATGGCTTCCATGCCCCTACAGTCTCCTTTCCGGTGGCCGGCACGCTCATGATTGAACCGACCGAAAGCGAGGCGAAATCGGAGCTTGATCGATTGTGCGATGCGCTGATTTCGATTCGTGGCGAAATTCAGAATATCGCCGAAGGCCGTCAGCCGCGGACGAACAATCTATTAAAGAACGCTCCCCACACCGCCTCCGTGGTCGCGGCGAATGAATGGTCTCGGCCGTATAGCCGTGAGCAAGCGGCGTTTCCGACTCCTTGGGTGAGGACCAATAAGTTCTGGCCCAGCGTGAGCCGGATTGATGAGGCCTATGGCGATCGCCATCTCGTGTGTAGTTGCCCTCCGATGGAGGGTGACTCGGTATAGCCGCCAAACCCAGGCCGGTGATGTCCTCGCGGGGTGATGCATCGCGATTGGCGCTGGTCACGTGGCTGCTCTGGAGCGGCGTTGAAGTGCTGGCCGGAGCCCAGACGGAATGCACTCCTCCCGACAACGAGACGAGAGTGGTTCCGTATGAAGAGATGCGTGCCGACCATGTGTATGAGTCCGGTACTCGGGTACGGCTACCTAACGGGCGCGCATCATTCGTTGTTCCCGACGGCTGGCGGGTTCAATGGCCGGACCAATCCGAGGGGATTATCGGCTTTTCCGAATCCGGCGTGGGTTTTGTCATGGTGTTCATGATGCGTCAGGCGACCGAAGAGGACCTCGTGGCTTTGCTGGCTATGCCCCAACCGATTACGCATGATTTGGTCTATGAGCCAACCGGAGTAGCCGAAAGGAAGGGTCAGCACTTGACGGCGTTCTATCGTGCCGGATCCCTTTCCGGTGAGGCCGTGGCAGTGATGGGGCCTGATCAGGAGGCCGTGGTGTATTTTCTCGGAATGTCTACCGCCGAACCAGGTCAGCCCGCTCAGTCCGACATTCTCCAGGCGTGGGTTGACTCGACGATATTTCACCCGATGCACTAGTTGTCCGCAGTTGCCCCCTCTTCCTCTCAGGCAGTAGTGTACAAGCACACGCACCATCCTTCGAGAGGGCGATCATGGAACGCTTGAATCGTCGTAAGTTTCTAATGAGAACGGGTTTGGCGTTGGGAGCTTCGGTTCTTGCTCAGCGGTTCCATTCGGACGCGGCCGCTCCGACGAATACAGGGGAGACGTTCGACCGGTGGGAAACTGTACGGTCACAGTTTCGCCTCGCACCTGATTTGATTCATCTGGCCTGTTTTTTTCTCGCCTCCCATCCGGCATCCGTGCGGCAGGCGATTGAGCGGCACCGTTCCGGATTGGATGCGGATCCCATCGGCTATTGGCATGAACAGGAACAGCAGCAAGAAGCGGCGGTCTTGCGATCGGCGGCCGAGTATTTGGGCGCCGCTCCCACTGACATTGCGCTGACGGATAGCACCACGATGGGATTGGGACTCCTCTACGGAGGGCTGCGCCTCCAGGCCGGTCAGGAGATCTTGACGACGACGCACGATCATTACTCGACTGACATGTCCTTGCGACTCCGAGCTGAGCACACTGGTGCGATGGTGCGGCAGGTGACGCTCCATGACAAGCTCGGGGCCGTCTCTCAGCAACAGCTTGTGGATACCCTGGTACGGCAGGTTCGGTCGGAGACACGCATTGTGGCGGTCACATGGGTTCACTCGAGCACGGGGCTCAAGTTGCCGATCCAAGCGATAGCAGCGGCCCTTGCGAGACTCAATCAGGCCCGCGATGAAGCGGACCGAGTCATCTTGTGCGTGGACGGGGTCCATGCCTTGGGAGTCGAGGATCTGCCTGTGGACCAGATGGGTTGCGATTTTCTCATCGCCGGTACCCACAAATGGATGTTCGGTCCCCGCGGGACGGGGTTGGTCTGGGGTCGTTCGAGTGCGTGGCCTCTCGCAAACGCGATCATCCCAACATTCAATACGGAAGCGTATGAGATGTGGATGAGGGTCGCCCCAGCCCGCCCCCTTCCCCAAGCGTCGTTGATGACCCCTGGCGGGTTTCACTCCTTCGAGCATCGTTGGGCCGTGGATGAGGCGTTTAAGTTCCATCAAGCTATCGGCAAAACACGGGTCACACAACGGATCTATGCACTGAACCAGCAACTCAAGCAAGGGCTTGCCAAGATGCCGCATGTGACGCTGCAGACGCCGATGTCGCAAGACCTGTCGGCAGGGATCGTGTGCTTTGAGGTGGCCGGCCTGACCCCACGGGTCGTGGTGGAGCGATTACGAGAGCGTCGGATCGTGGGGAGCGTCACCCCGTACGCCACGCAATACGCCCGATTGGCGCCGGGTTTGCTGAACTCGCCGGAAGAGATCGAGAAAACGTTGGCGGGTATTCACAGCTTGCGGTCCTACTAGATCGGCGAGCCGCTCCGTTCATTTTTGTGAGGAGCGACCCCCTTCCTTTGGGGCATTGTCGTCTATCTGAGCAGTGGGCGATAAGTAACCCCTGCAACATAGAGGACGGACGATGCCGCAGATTCTCAACTTTAGCCAGCATGCCAATGACGACGAAGTGCACTATTTGACCGCCCTCTTGCTCTATCATCTGGTCGAACGCTGCGGAGGACAGTTACAGTTTACCGCGCAGGACGTCCATCACATCCGGGAAAGTCTCTCGACCAAGATGGTTCAGATCCAACTAGGGGATGATGTCAAACTTCGCATCATCGACCGGGTGCCGGAACTGCAATAGCTTGCCGGACTCAGCCGGACGCCTCCGGTCGGGGATGTCGAATCGGCGAGACAGGAGTGGCCCTCTAATTCCCTGGTTGGACTTGAAGCGGCCGTCCGGTAGACTCATCCTCCATTCCGGCCTCATGCTGAAGGTTTCCCGACTCATGCTGCACATCTCCTCCCATGTCCTGATCCCAGACGCTGAAATCGAGATCCATGCGATACGTTCACAGGGTGCCGGTGGGCAGCATGTGAACAAGGTCTCGACTGCCGTCCATCTGCGGTTCGATATAGCTGCCTCGTCCTTACCGTCGTTTTACAAAAACGCGCTGTTGAAGCTGAGGGATCACCGCATCTCGCAGGATGGGATCATCACGATTAAGGCGCAGCAGCACCGTACGCAGGAACGGAATCGGGAGGATGCCCTGGGCCGGCTACGACTTCTGATCCAGAGCGTCGCGATCGAGCGCAAGACGCGACGAGCGACGAAGCCGACACGGAGTTCTCAGAAGAGGCGTCTGGAGAGCAAGAAGAGGCAGGGGCGTTTGAAGGCGCTGCGAAGAACCATCGAGTAGCGCTCGTTCGTGAACCGTCGTGCGTGTCGTCTCCGGCAGGCCGACACCCGGTTCACGAACCAGGCTTCCTCCTAATCCAGCGGCGCCAAGGATCCCAGAATGTGATAGCCCCCGTCCACGTAAATCACTTCTCCGGTAATGCCCCGAGCTAACGGGCTGAGCAGAAACAACGCGGTATCGCCGACCTCCCCTTGCTCGGTGGCGCGACGCAGCGGAGCAAACTCTCTATGATGGTCGACCATTTTACTGATCCCGGATACGCCGCGCGCCGCCAAGGTTTTGATCGGTCCGGCCGAGATGGCGTTCACGCGGACGTTCTGCGGGCCAAGGTCATGTGCGAGATACCGGACAGACGCCTCCAGGGCCGCTTTTGCCACTCCCATGACATTGTAGTGCGGCACGACTCGCTCGGCTCCGAGGTAGGTCAGCGTCACGATCGAGCCACCTTCGCTCATCAAAGGAACAGCCAATTGTGTGAGGGCCACGAGTGAATAGGCGCTGATATCGAGCGCCATGGCAAATCCCTGCCGGGTCGTGTTCACGAACTGGCCGGTCAATTCTTCACGCGGGGCAAAGGCGACCGAGTGGACGAGAAAGTCCAGCCGGCCGAATTCCTTCTGCACCTGCTGCATGAGGGCGGCGATCTCCGCATCGTTGCCGACATCGCACGGGAACGCCTTGGCGCCTGGCATGGTGGCCACCAGCTCTTCGACGTTTTCTCGCAGGCGCTCATTTTGATAGTTGAACAGGACTTGCGCTCCATGGTTGGACGCTGATTGGGCAATGGCCCACGCGATACTGTGCTTGTTGGCCACCCCGATGATCAGGCCCATCTTCCCTTCGAGTAGCATGTCGTCTCTCCAGCGGATCTCGCGCGCTTCTCTGATCAGACCAGGATCGGACGTGTCGTGCTGCACGTGGCGACCTACCCGCCGATCGCCAGGCGCAGAAGATAACATGATTGGCTCAGCTGGTTCCAGAAGGTATCAGAAGGTTGGCCCGATCTTCTCTTCCTGGTCGCTGAGCGGTCTGTCGAGACGTGAGCGTTGGGTCGTGCGAGGACCGTGGAACATGCTCGGAAGACCGGCGCGCTGCGAGTCGGCGGAGGCCGCGAAAGGCGGCCAGCATGACATCATACGAATAGCGAGCGTTACGACCGCTGGGATTCGGCAGGAGATAAACGGGTACGTCTGCGAGCCGCTTCTTCGTCGGCCCGAGGCTCACGACGGTGTGCTCCTGGAACACCATCCGATAGATCGTGATACCGAGAAAAGCTACGAGGTGAGGGTGAAACCGCCTGATCAGCCGCTCGACGCGAGCGAGGCCCCGTCGATACTCTTCCGGTGCCAGAGCATCGATGCCGGTGCTAGGCCGATCAATGAGATTGGTGATCCCTAGATGCCATTCGGGCAATCGGCGATCCTCTCGATGGGTAAGAGGGTCCGAGACCAAGCCGGACTGGTACAAAAGTTTCCAGAAGCGGTTCGAATGCCCGGCGAAGTGGTGGCGAGTCTGAAAGGACCGAAGCCCTGGGTTAATGCCGACAAACAAGACAGTGAGGCCGGGACGGATACGATCGGGTAGGCGGTGGGAGCGTACTCGGGATCGCATCAATAATCTGAGGCAGTTTAGCTGGGCCGCCGCCATTTTGCCACAAACGGCAACGGAGGGATTCAAGAAGCCGGATGACCTAAGCTGGTAATTTTTAAAACTGAACACAGCATTATAGGCTTCGGCACTAACCTTGCTCAATACTGGACGCAGCGCCGGATGGTCGGCGTGACGCTCTCAACATTCATGGAGGTACCTAATATGAAGCGCATCCTCATGGCAATCATGGCAGTCGCAGTGGCGGTGACTTTCAGCGCGCCCGCCTTCGCGGGCGAGGGGAGGAAGGATAAGAAGGACGAAAAGAAGGGCGGTCACGTCCTTGTCTATGGAAGCGAAAAAAAGGACAAGAAAGACGAGAAAAAGGGCGGGCATGCCGACACCTTCGGTGACAAGAAGGATGAGAAGAAGAAGGACGAGAAGGGCAAGTAACGTCCATCAAGGCGTAAATGACGCTGGCTTAGGAGGTTCCCCTCTGTTTGGGGGAACCTCTTGGGCGCTTCCGTTTCGAATGCATTCCCGTATATAGACCGCCTGTAATCCCACAATCGTCTTCGCGTCGCGGATCGTGCCGTCCTCGATTATGCCGATAGCGCGGGCGAGCGGCATTTCCACCACCTCCAGAACTTCGTCGCGGTCGAGTTGTTGGCGCCCTTTGGTGAGACCGGTTGCCTTGTACACGTGGATCACTTCGTCCGCAAACCCAGGGGCTGTCCAGATACTGGAAAGGAGTTCCAAATCTGCCGCCCGGTAGCCGACCTCTTCCTCCAGTTCACGCGAAGCACAGTCGCGCGGATCCTCTCCACCATGGAGTTTCCCGGCAGGAATCTCATAAATAAAACCGCCCGCCGCATGTCGAAATTGACGAATCAGGATGACTGTCCTGTCATCCTTGACGGGAACAACGGCGGCGGCACCGGGATGGCGAATGGTCTCCAGTTCAATTTCCACCCCGTTGGGCAAGATGACGCGATCCACGTTGAGCGTAAGCACTTTGCCTTTGAAAATATGCCTGGTCGACATGGTCTGCGGGTCATTGCTCATGCGAGCCTGGGCTCACGTTACATCCGGCGCCGATAGAATGGTGTTTGCACGACTTGCGCAGGGACCGTCTTGCCTCGAATATCAATGGCGAGGGCTGTTCCTGGAACAGCAAGATTCGTAGGTACATACCCTAGCCCGATTCCTTTGTCTAAAAGCGGAGTCAGATTTCCACTGGTGACCTCTCCCATGGGCTCGGTTTGGCCAGCCGCGTGGATCGTGCAGCCGCGGCGGGGAACGGCCTTTTCGAGCAGTTCGAAACCGACCAACCGGCGGGCGAGCCCCTGCGCCCTTTGCTTGACGAGGGCTCCCCGGCCGACAAACTCCCCTTTTTCGAAACTTGTGGTCCATTCGGCCCCCGCCTCCAACGGCGTGCGGTCCTCTCCGATATCATTGCCATAGAGCAGATATCCCATCTCAAGGCGAAGGAGATCTCTGGCGCCGAGTCCAGCGGGCTTCACACCCATAGCTCGTCCTTGCTCCAGCAGACGTTCCCACACTTCTCCGATATTATCTGCGGAGATATAGAGTTCAAACCCGAGCTCTCCTGTGTACCCGGTTCGTGCGACTAGCGCGGAAATGGCATGAATGGAGGCTTCGCAGACGTGGTGCAGCTTCAGCGAGGCCGCTTCAGCCGTGCCGAGTGAGACGAGCAGCTGTCGAGACAACGGCCCTTGCAGTGCTATTTGCGCAAGGATGGTCGAGTGGTCTTCCAGGACGACGGTGTCATCTCGGCGATGGCTCGCAAGCCATGCCAGGATTTTTGCGCGGTTGGATGCGTTGACACAGAGGAGATAGGCGGTTGGTTTGAGCCGGTAGAGGAAAATGTCGTCTTTAATTCCCCCCTCCTCATTGCAGACCATAGAGTACTGAGCCTGACCGACGGCAAGCTTGTTGACATCATTGGTGGTGGTTTGTTGGAGAAAGGCGGTAGCGCCCGGTCCTTGCACCAGCAGGCGTCCCATGTGGCTGACGTCGAACAAGCCGGCCTTGCCGCGGACCGTGTGATACTCGTCAAGCACTCCCGTGTATTGGAGAGGCATCTCCCAGCCGGCAAAATCAACGAGTTTTCCGCCGGACATCCGATGTTGTGCGACGAGGGGCGTTTGCAACATGAGGCGGCTACCGGACGCCGAGCAATTCGATATCAAAGATTAAGATGGCGTTCGGAGGGATCACGCCGCCGGCACCGCGGGCGCCGTACCCAAGGGCTGCCGGGATGGTCAGCTTGCGTTGGCCGCCGACTTTCATCCCCTGGACCCCTTCGTCCCATCCCTTGATGACGCGTCCCGCGCCGAGTGGAAAGGAGAACGGCTGCCCACGATCAACGGAGCTGTCAAACTTCTGTCCGTTGGCCAGCCAGCCGGTGTAATGAACGGTCGTTGTCATGCCTGGCACCGCTACTTCCCCCGTTCCTATGACGCGATCCACATAGGTAAGACCGGATGCGGTTGTGACTTCCCGGACGTCCGGATTCCCTTCGCTTGCTCCCATGATGCCTCCCCAGGCGGTTATGAACAGACCAACCAGTATCAAGGCCAAAGCGATGCGCGTCATGATGCCATCAGTAAGCCGCTGAGCTATCATGGTCTCTCCGCAAAGAGAGCAACGCTGGCGGTATACCCGTGGAGAAAGTTGCGCCCCCCCACCGGTCCGATTTCGCCCTGCGCGAAAAACCCCGCCATAGGAATGGACCCCAGCCGCTCTATCACGGCTTGGGCGTCGTGGTGTGCGCGGCCAAACAATCCTTGACCTCGTCCACAGCAGGTGAACACCAGGGCTCCGCCAGGAGGGCTCGCGTGATGCGCGCGGTCGGCGGCGAGCAGCAAGTGAAGATCTTCGCTCGCTGAGCGTGCATCACGGAGCTGAAATTGCACCGTCTGCCCCTCCAATACGCGATCCCCTATGGCGATCGCGCCGGTGCTGTCGTCCGCTCCAACCAGATTCCTGACGAGGAAATCCCCGCGCTCAAAACGATTTCGATGCTCATCGATCACCAGCCCGATGTGTAACGCGCGATGGGCTTGGCGCCGCTCACCGCTATCCAACGACTCGAAGACCGTTTGCAGGCGTTGTAGCGCCGGAACTCCGCTCAGTTCATGGATGAAACGATGATCTGCCTTAGTCACGACATAGCGCTCTCCGATAGGACGGCAGCCTTGGGAAATGACGGGACGTACGTCGAGGGGTCCGGACAGGCGAACGCCCACGACCCCACCGCCAACGATTTGGTCGTGAAAAAGCAAGCGAGTTTCTCCCACATCATGGCCGCCGCCAGCCAGCCCCCCAATGGCCGGTGTGCCGGGATACCGTTCTTCGAAGAGCGACAGCACTTCCTGCATAGGTGTCGTGAAAGGATCGGCCAAAAGCAAGAAGGTGGAATCTGCCAGGTCTGTCCCCGGCAGCCCGGCACAGTGAAATTGATCGTGAGTGGGAGAAAATGTCACACGAACCGGTTCAATCGTCACATGGGGCAAGCTGGCTGTCCACAGGGAGACTGCGGGGGCCGTCTCCAGTTCTTTCGGGCCCCCGATGATGCCTTCTCCGCTGCAGCCAATCATCCAACGGGGACGCAAATCATGGGTAATGGTTTTTGCGAGGAGATCGGCGCGTTCATTGTGATGGGGCGAGAAGAAGAGGCAGGCCAGATCGACGGATGACGGCCCCAAGCAAGCCTGAACTTCGTCCACCAGATCACGGACCGCGGCTTCTGTGTCGACGTTCCGGGAGAGGGATGCGGCGAAATGAAATGTCGTCGTCGGGTGTAAGGATGTCAACGGAAGGCTCGGCATGGCGATTTGGCTTCAGACGCGTGGGTCGTTTCGCTCGGAACGAACTTGAGCGAGTTGTTTGTAGTACCGCCACATGTAGGAATAATAATCGTCCAGTTGTGCGAGGAGGTAATGAAGTTCGGTGGGATCTTCCGTTTCCAGCGCACGGACCATGCGGATCTTGAGAAATTCCGCAAAAGCCCCGGTTTTCTCAACCGCTGTGAGTAGACGTAATCCCCCGCCGATCTGATACTCGTTCATGGGCAGTAATCGGAACCAATCACAAGCTGGCAGGATAACGAGCTGTGCAAGGGAAATGCAAGTCGGGAGCTGAGCGTATGAGGCACTACCGGGAGAACTCGTTCATTTGGATGGGCCCTTCTCGGACAGCATGCTTCTCAGCCGATCGAGGTCGATGGCTTCGACTCGGTGGCCGTCACGCCCGACGACGGTGGTCGCCATGGTGAGCGCGTTGAGGATGGCTTCTTCCGTAGCTTCGACGGTTGCAGTGATGAGCGGGTTCAAGTGCGTATCGGCGAGATGCCATAAACGATACGTGGGCACGCTGGGATAATGGGGGATGATATTCGCCGTCGAGAAGGCGAGAATGAAATCGCCGCTGCCATGTCTGGCGGTGGATCCGGTTCGACTCAACCCCAATGCGGCTCGTTTTGCCAACCGCGTGAGCTGACGCCCGTCCAGCGGTGCATCGGTGGCGACAATGACGATAATGGACCCTTCACTCCGTCCGCGTTGAACGACCTCGGCTTGCTGGAACGCCCCATCATAGCGTTGTCCGACGGGCACGCCCGCAACGATCAAGTCCGGTCGCCTTCCATGGTTGGCATTGACGAGCACGCCGACGGTGTAGCCACCTTCGTGGTCTGGAAGGCGGCGGGACGAGGTGCCGATTCCTCCTTTGAATCCGTAGGCGATCATCCCGGTGCCCGCCCCGACCGTCCCCTCCGCGACTGGGCCGCCGACAGCGTTATCCAAGGCCTTGACGACGTCCGGTTCGGAGACGTGCCGTCCTTGAATGTCGTTCAGACGGCCGTCGTCGCATTCCGCTACAACCGGCGTCACGGTATCATCAGAAATCCCAATCTCCGGGTAGCGTGCCATCATCCAGCTCATGACCCCATCGGCCACTCGTGGGATGTTCAGCGTATTGGTCAAGGCGATCGGATACTCCAAAAACCCGGATTCGGCGACCCACGACAGTCCGGTCATTTCGCCCGTCCCGTTCAAGACAAACGCACCGGCCGGCACTTTCTTGTGCCAGACATCATCGCGAGGGATGACGACCGTGACACCGGTTCTGACGGGACCTCGACCGGGCATGAGCGGTCCCTCTCCCCGGATCAGCGTGGTGTGCCCCACCATAATTCCGCTGATGTCGGTAATGGCGTTCAGCGGGCCGGGTGGATACCGGCCCACGCTCACACCCAAGTCCCGGATGCGCTGACGCGCCTGAGTCGGTTCGGCCGAGCTGGGAAGATAGCCGAGCAGAACGGCGAGGCCGAGGAGGATTACTGTCAGGGAGCCTTGAACGCGGGAGCCGCGAACGGCTACGAGAGCGTCATACGTCATATGTGCTCCCTTGATAATGAATAGGCACTTCCATGTTCGGATGTTCGGCTTGAATCGCGGCGCCGAGCGAGAGGGCCTGCTTTTCTCCACCGTGCACGGCGAAGACCTTGCCTGGAGGCGAGATAATAGTGTATCCCAGGAGATCGTGACGGTCCGCATGAGCGGAGCGCCCGCTTAACTTCACGATTTGTGCCTCGCGGTGTGGGGACCCCGAAAATGGGGACCACATCCCACCCTTCGATGAGTTTGCGTCCGACCGTATGCTCGGCTGGAACCCCACGAAGACGATGATGTTGGCTTTATCCTGAATGGCATGTTTCAGGTGGTGCGTCACCCGTCCACCACCCTCGCACATGCCGGACGAGGAGATGATCACACAGGGCCCTTTGATCGCGTTGAGCCGCTTGCTCTCCTGAGGGGGGGATACATAACGGATATAGCGGGAGGCGAAGGGATCGCCCTCTGAGGCGAACGTCCGGTAGGTGTCTTCGTCATAACATTCCGGATGTTGTCGAAAGGCCTCGGTGGCTTCTGTCACCAGTTCTTTTAACCGCATCACGAGTTCCTGGGTCCGCCCCACGGCAAACGCGGGCACGATGATCTTGCTGCGGTGGACTTTCGCATGTGCGATCAGCGCTTGGGCGTGCTGTTTCATCGTTTCAACAGTCTGGTCGTGATGCCGATCGCCGTACCTCGACTCCAAGATGAGGACGTCGCAGGACGGTGGAGGTTCCGGAAACGTCCAAGGTCCCAGCCGAACAGCACGGTCGTCGTATTGCCACGCGCCGAGTATTCACTCGGACTGCGGCAAAGCCAAGAATATGACCGGCATTGTGGAAAGAGGCGGTGATTCGGGAATGAATTTTTATATCGTTATGGTAGCGAGTGCCGACGAATCGGCGGATGATCGCGTGTGCGTCGTCGGAGTCGAAAAACGGGCGCACACAGTGCCTGCCGCGCCGCCGTTCGTTCTTGTTCACATACGCACAGTCGCTTTCCTGAATCCGGGCCGCATCGTGCAGCATGATGGCCGTTAAGTCGGCCGTGGCCCTGGTGAGACGCACCTTTCCGGAGAACCCGCGTTTCTCTAGGACCGGCAACGCCCCCGAGTGATCGATATGGCCATGCGACAAGAGGACGGCGGTCAGAGACTTGGGGTGAAATCCGAGATCGCGGTTGCGGCGGGCGGCTTCCGCCCGCCGTCCTTGGAAGAGCCCGCAGTCCAGGAGTAGGCGGCACCTGGACGTTTCGAGCAGATGGCGCCTCCCCGTCACGGACCGCGGCGCACCGTGGAAGGATACCTTCATGGTAAGAGTCGTGAGCGGTGCTCCTCCACAATGATGTCCCATGCCTCTTTGGCTGTTTCCGCAAAATGGAACAAGCGCAAATCATGAGGACTGATGAGTCCGTCGTCCACCAGCAATTGCCAATTGATCAAACGCTCCCAAAACGAGCGTCCGATGAGAATGATGGAGAGTCCCGTTGCTTTCCCAGTCTGCAGGAGCGTCAGGGTCTCAAATAACTCATCCAAGGTACCGAACCCTCCGGGAAATGCGACGAGCGCCTTGGCTCGGATGAGAAAATGCATCTTCCGCAGGGCAAAATACCGGAACTGGAAGCAAAGTTCAGGTGTGATGTAGGCATTCGGCTGTTGTTCGTGCGGCAAGGTGATATTGAGGCCGATGGACTTGCCCTGGGCGTCGGCAGCGCCTCGGTTGGCGGCTTCCATGATCCCCGGACCGCCACCCGTGACGATGACATAATCGCAGCGCCCATCGGTCTGACAGGCGGAGGATACGAGGCGGCCAAACTCCCGAGCGACGTCGTAGTATTGAGAGAGGGTTAGTTGATTGCGCGCGACGGTGACCCGTTGTTGGCGCAGAGGGTCCTGCGGCCTCTCGCTGAGAGCGATTTCCGCCAACCTGAGCAATTCGCCGGCCGCTTCAGGTGCTTGCAGTCGGGCACTTCCGAAGACGACGATTGTCGATTGAATACCCTGCTCTTTTTGTATCAGTTCCGGCTTCAGGAGTTCGAGCCCAAGGCGCAGCGGACGAAGTTCTTCCCGCTGCAAAAAAGCGGGATCCCGATCGGCAGGGATGTAGGAAGATGAGGTCAGAATCGTATCAAGGAAGCCCGGCTCGTGATCCGGAGGGAGTGGCATGGGAGGGCATTATACGCAGAACAGTTCTGAGCGGCAATGTGGTGGGGCTCCTCTATGGCGAATTCGCGCGGGGCGACTCGGAGGAGTGGTTCGGTTCGCCGAAGGGCCACAACCGAAACTCAGAAGAATGCGCATGCCAGGCAAACGCATGTTCCTGCACAATCCACTGCTCGTTGCACGTGAGTTGAAAGATATCAGTACCGAATCCTCCTCCGCCCAACACGAGATCCGGGGATAGAAAGGGGAGGACGAATCGCAACCCCCAACCGAAATCTCCGCGGAAGTACTTCCCGTCGGAAAAGTGATAACGTGCCACGACGGCATCGCCGACGGTCTGCACCTCGTCGGGCGTGCCCAACCGGTCCACGACATCGGTGAGTCGCGTGGTCCCGTTGACAATGAATGACACGGACTGGGGAGAGATCGACTCGTTGATGGTCACCCGTTGCCACGAGAAAGGACCGCGCATGCAGCCGGAGAATATCAGCAGCAAGAGGCACAACGCGAGCATCGGTCGGTGACGCACAGGCATGACGATTAGGAGCCGAAGGGCCAATCAAAGGGCCAGAACTGGAACTCCAGCGGGGCCTTTTTCCTACCGATGATCAGTTCCTCTACGATGCCGGCCTGGTCAAAGATGACAAAGGTGTCGTCGCTCTTGACGTTGGTTCGAGAAAAAAACAGGATGAAGCCTGATTTGACATCATAGCGATAGTAGTGATGGATTTCGTGACCGTTGGCTTCAAGGATACGATCGGGAGCCCCGAGAACCCCGGCGACATCCGCGCGCGTGCTCGTGCCCTTCCGGATGGCCGTGATGTCTCCTTGATAAACTTCATCTCCATAAGTGCCCCGCACAAATGCGCATCCCGGTGCGAAGGCGGTGAACAACCACAACGTGAACAGCATTCTGGACAATGACATAGGCTCTCCTTCTAGGCCTCGTGCGGGCGATCATGTAAGGGACGCCGGTGCGGAAGGTGAAAATCGTGTTCGTACATGGCATAGGACGTCGGCTCGAGCCCCACTCGTCGATAGGCCCTTTGCGCGATGTGATTGGCCGCGTCCACATACAACCGAATCCCACAAACCTCTGCGCGTTCTCGTGCGGCAGCGAGGACGGATTCATGCATGCGTCGGAAGAGACCTTGACGCCGCCACGGGGGATCGACATACACGCTTTGGATCCACCAAAAGAGTCCGTTTCGCCAGTCGCTCCACTCGTAGGTTACCATGAGTTGACCAACGATGATCGGGGATGGGAGGTCGAGCCGCTCGGCGACTTGGAAGAAGCCGAATGCGGGAGTTCGCAAGAGGGTTAACGTCCCATGCCGGAGTCGCTCAATATCAAGCCGGCGTCCCTCCGTTTCGAGGGCCATCGCGGCGCTAAACGAGGCAATCGTGTCCACATCAGTGTCGTGAGCGCGTCGTATCGCAATAGAAAGTGATGGAGTCATGCTGCCGTTACGGAGCGCTGAGCCATCCTCGTCGAGGTTTAAAGAACCCGGCGGAGAATTCCATTTTCATGGCATCTTCCGGCAGCAGATTGAGGGGGTGAATTTGATCTTCGGGCACAAACGCTAGATAACCGGTGAAGGGATGGATGGCAGTGGGAACGAAGATCATCATCAATGGTCCCTGAGGAGAGACTTGCAGTACCGGAGGGGCGGCGCCCATGACAAAGCCCAGAGCCCATAGGCCGTTTCTCGGGAAAGGAAACGCAACGACCGTACTGCGTCCAAAGCGGGTGCGGAAGTTAAAAACATCGGTCATCCCTTTCAATGTCAGATAGATGCTCTGCACCAACGGGATTTGCTCAAGGCGCCGTTCCAGCCGTTCCATGAGCCGTTCTCCGACCACGTGGCTGGACACGATGCCGACTAGAAACAGCAGGATCACAAGCAGAACGAATCCCAGGCCTGGAAGCGGGGTCGGCATGTATCCACCGACGAGGTTATCCAGAGTTCGGAAAAGCATCAGTAAGATCAGGAAGGTGGCCCATGCAGGGACCAGGAGTAAGAGTCCGGCAAGGAATATTTTCCAACAGGTCGAGAGCATGGACAGCCCTTCGCAGTTTTTGTGGTAGTGTAGCAGAACCAGCAGCCGGAATGGGAAGGAGTCCTCGATCTGTCTATTCCGCTGGGGCCGACGTGACTTGCTTCACTGCCGGAGTGTTCGCTCCAGAGTTGAGTGATCAAGCCGAGAATGTGAGGGTGGATTAGCATGAGTCTTGATCAAGATTTATTGTCCATACTATGTTGCCCGGAGACGAAACAACCCCTGACCCTGGCAGACGCGATGGTTATTCAGAAATTAAACGAGGCGATTTCCCGGGGAATCATTCGCAATTCTGGCGAGAAACAGGTCACAACTCCCCTTGATGGAGGCCTCATCCGGGCAGATCAGCAGGTCCTGTACCCGATCAGGGAGAACATACCCGTGATGCTGATCGAAGAGGGCATTCCCTTACGTCAAGTCAACTGAGGATCTCAGCGCCGGAAGGACCTGACCCGACGCAGATGGGACACTCAGGACCGAAGGCTGTCGATCTGGGGGCCTTCGGTTTTCGACCCGGTCGAGGTACCGCAGTGAAGACAAAAGTATTCGTAAAGATTACCGGTAGAAAGAATCAGGAGAAGGCGTTCTCGTGTGGGGGTCGCAACACGACACCGCGGACAATAGAGCAGTGAGGCGTTCAACGATCCAAATTGATCCTGCGGTTGACTGGGGGAGGAGCCAGAAGGCCCCTTTTGAAGGGGACGCTCAGTGGAAGGCCAAGCTGACGGTGGTTTGCGTGGCGGCTGCCTCATGCGGACATTCTATGTAGGCGCGCGGCAGGGGTCAAGCGGGAGGGCGGGAAGCCGGCCTTCCCATAGGTGGCTAGAGATGAGCCGGATCAGAATCTTGGAATTGTCTCCTTCTCCACAGCAGCCATAGGCCGCGAAGTATTTGAATACACGCATAAATTGACAATCCGCTGACAAGACCATAGAACCCTGCCCTGCTCCACGGCCAAGTCCCCGGAGCATGGAGAACAAAGCCCAAGGCTATGTGTCCACCAAAACCGAGACAAAGCGCAAACAGAATCCACTCACGAATCAATGCCATAGACCCCTCTTGCGACCGGTGGCGAGCAGGTGGCCGGATACGAGTGCTTGTCTATTGGCTAGACGGAGGTTTTAGCGGATTCGATCTCGGTTGCCGTGATAAGGCTGGAAAGATAATCCGCAACAAAATTGAGGGCCTCTTCTCGCCCATCCGCACGACGACCCTTCTCTCGACGCTGTACAGACAGTTCATGATCGAGATCTGACTTGACCTCGCCAAGAACCCGTTGAAGCGACGAGGGCGTCAGGTTGGCGTCCATTTCTTCGAGCTCTTGACACCGGTCCAACACCCAGTTCAGCCCTTCGATCCGCCCGGCGTAATGTTCCTGTTCGGCCGTGTCAATGCGTGCCATGGCAGTGGCAAATGTTTGAGCTTCGTAAATAAGGTTGTAGAAACTGGTAACGGCTCGCTGCAAGGATGGATTCATTTAAACTCCTTCTCGTGATTGAACCTCTTAATTATACACGAGAATGGGGTCGCTACAAGAGGAAATATTGCGAATTATGTGAAGAGGAGAGAATGGAACTCGTTCATGAATCCGTAGTAAAGAGGAGCAAAATCCTTGAGACTGTCGGGGCTCGTTTCCTTGAGTCGTCTGAAAAAAAACACCTGTGCGCGTGGATCCAATTGTTCCAATAGTTGGCTAAGTTGTGCCATGGAGTAGCTACCAGCCGGCACACTGAGCACGTAATGGACAAGACGCTCGACAAATTGCTGCGCAACATATTCGGTGGGCAGATATCCCTGCGGCAGTTTTCCCGCCGTCAGAAATTCGTCAAACGGTATAGCTTGCGCAGCAAATGGCGGAAGTTGCTTGGAATCGGAGGAGATCACGCTCTAGGAGCTCCATCGTCTCGTCCACAACTGTACTGAACCCCCTAGAGGGCGTCAAGGGAGCAAAAGGACAGATCATTTCTGAGTCGAAAGACCCACAGTCTGCCGCCTTTCCAAAGAGAATCCGCCTCGATGATCGGCGAGCGACTCAGCTGGCTGTGGTGAAGATGCCAATGCGAAGAGAGAGGGCGAGGGGCTCCCTTTTTGTAGGAAGCCCACCCTATACCTATACTTTTTAGCGACTTAGCGACGGTCGCCTCAGTGGCTCGATTTCTGTGCTACGGGTGAGTTCCTGGAAAATGGGGGAGCGGTAGAGCCGCTCCCCCCGCATGGCACCCGGAGGTTACAACCAGGTGACCCGTTCGGCGGGCCGGATGTAGATCGGCTCTTCGACCTG
>CAYQDJ010000040.1:0-27583 GCA_964416255.1 uncultured Nitrospira sp.
CGCACCTGGGCCTGGCGCGCCATCAGCGCGTGGCGGTGGTGCCGCGGCCCGGTTCGGAGAACACATCGAAGGCGCCGCCCACCGAGCGCATCCGCTCGCGGATGCTGAACAGGCCGAATCGATATGGCTGGGACGGTATCCCTCCCTGCGCCGGGACGATAGTCGACGGATCGAACCCTTGGCCCTCGTCCCGCACCTCGATGTGGAGGACCCGGTCCAGTCGCTTCACGGTGACCGTGGCGTGATCGGCGCGGGCATGTTTGTGCGCGTTCATCAACAATTCACGGACGGACTGGAAGAGGAGTACGGCCTGGTCCTCCGGCAACCTCGTCTCCGGGGTCGACTCGATGACGAGATGGACCGCTAACTCATACCGCCGCATGTAATCGCCCAGCCATTGGAGGGCGGGCACTAAGCCGAACTCGTGCAGCACGGGGGGACTCAGGTCGGCCACCAGCGTCCGCGTGTAGGCCAGGGCCTCGCTGAGAACGTCATCCGTCTGTTCTAAGAGCGGGCCGCACGTCGATGGCAGATCCGCCGTGCGTTTGGCTTGCCCCAGTTTCAATCGGCTCAACACGAGCAACTGGGCCAGATGATCGTGCAACTCGTCGGCCAGGCGTTTGCGTTCCCGCTGCTCGGCCAAATTCAACTCCATCGTCAACGCACGAAGCCGGTCCTGTGACTGCTGCAATTCCTGCGTCCGCTCGCCGACTTTTTGCTCCAGGACGGCGTTCCAAGATTGCAGGTGCTGGGCCGCCAGCTTGGAGGCGGTCACGTCCACGGTGGCCCCGATCATGCGTACGGGACGTTCCCCCTCGCGCAGAACCACGGCATTCGTAAAGAGCCAAATCACCTCGTCGTCGGCACGCAGGGCACGGAATTCGAGTTCAAAGGGACGGCCGGTGGCCAGGGAAGTGTTGATGGCCTCAAAAACCTGCCCCCGGTCGTCCGGATGGACCAGGTCCCTAAATCGGGCAGACGTCAATGGGACGGGGCCTGGCGTAAGGCCATGAATGGCGTACAGCGACTCCGTCCAGGTCACCGTATCGGCCAGAATGTCCCATTCCCATATGCCGACCTTGCCGGCGGCTGTGGCCAGGCGAAACCGCTCTTCGCTAAGACGCAGCGCCTGCTCGGCCCGCTTGCGTTCGGAAATATCGATGAAGACCCCGACGGACCCGCGCACCTCCCGGGCTTCATCAAAGAGCGGCACCGCATACTCGTACAGATTTCTCACCTCTCCCTGCGGGAGCACCACATCCATGTCCGCTCCCATAACCGGCGTCCCGGTGCGGGCGACGCGCTGCATGGGCAGGTCCTCAGGCGGAACCTCCACCCCGTCCTTGAGCACGCGGAAGGGCAGGGCGTTCGCCTCCGGCCCCGTCTTGGAGGCATTGGCGTCCTTGGAAAGGCCGAGCAGGGCGGCTCCGGCCGGATTCATCGTGATGGTCGAACACGAGCGATCCCGCGCCACGAAGATGCCGACCGGCAGCACGTTCATCAACGCCTGCAGTTCCTCCAGCGCCCGGCGGACGTCGGCGTTCAGTTTGGCAATTTCCTCCTCGGCTTGCTTGCGCTCGGTGATGTCCACCATGACCCCGCGCAGCAGCGTCGGGGAATCGCCTTCGACGATCACCGCAATGATGTCCCTGAGCCAGACGATCCGGCCGTCCGCGGCCACCATGCGATATTCGAAGATGTGGTCCCGTTTCGCCTTCGTCTCGGCCAGGCAATATTCCACCGCATAGTCTCGATCATCGGGATGGATATGATCGCACCAGAAGGTCTGGGCATACCAGGAGGCCAGCGGGTAACCGAGGATCCGTTCGGCCTGCGGCGACACGAAGGTAAAGCGCATGGTCTGGACGTCCACCTCCCACACGATGCCGTCGATGGAGTTCACCAGATTCGCATATCGTTGTTGGGACTCCAGCATCACGGCCTCGGCGCGTTTCCGCTCGGTGATGTCGATGGACACGCCCACGACGCGAGCCGACCGGCCGTCGGGGCCCTTGACGCTATTGCCCCGGCTGTACAGCCATCGAACCTGTCCCTGCGGGTCGAGGATGCGATATTCCAACGAGTAGGTGCGGCCGAACCGCACGACCTCAGAGGCCTGACTCTTCACTAACTCACGGTCGTCCGGATGCACGCGGCTGAAAAATTCCTCGGCGGGCCCTTCCGTGATCCCCCAGATGAGCTGTGCCAGGCCTTTGCACCGAACATATCCAGTGCGGACGTCCATGTCCCAGGCGACGGCCTGGGCGGCGTCGGTCGCTTCACGGAGCATGCGCTCGCTTTCGAACGAGGCGGCCTCGGCTTCCTTCCGGTCGGTCACATCCACTTTCATCCCGACCCATTGGCGGATCGTTCCGTCGGCGTTCTGCAAAGGCAGCGCGCGGGACAACACATGTCGATAACGGCCGTCGGCGTGCCAGACACGGGCTTCGATTTCATAGGGGTGGCGGAACGTCAGAGCCTGCCGCCACGCCTCGACCACACGCTCTCGATCGTCCGGATGATAGGCCTCGAGCCATGCCCAACTGTGCAGGTATTGATCGAGCCGATACCCGATGAAGGCCCGCCAGGAGGGAGCGTCCTCACGCGGCGTGCCCTCGGCGTCCGTCGTCCACACCATGGCCGCGCCCACTTCCACGAGGCACTGAAAGCGCTGCTCACTGTCCACGAGGGCCAGTCGATCGCGTTTCGAAGCGGTCATATCGCTCACCATCACGACCAGACCCACCACGCGTCCCTGCTCATCGCGATGCGGTGTATAGACAGCATGGACCCAGCGCGTCCCGCCCCGGCCATAGGGCACCTCCGCCTCGAAATCGACGAC
Organism: uncultured Nitrospira sp.; assembly: GCA_964416255.1. Taxonomy (GTDB): domain Bacteria; phylum Nitrospirota; class Nitrospiria; order Nitrospirales; family Nitrospiraceae; genus Nitrospira_D. The sequence goes on from CAYQDJ010000040.1 coordinate 2,843, forward strand.
GTCGCCGCGCAAGGCCGCGTCGATCCGTGGGCTGATCTCCTTCCAGGCCTCCTGGCCCAGCACCTCGGCCACATGGCGTCCTTTGATGTCGCCTTCGGGCAGGCCAAACCAGTCGCTGTACCGTCGATTGCAAAAACGATAACGCCGGTCGCTATCGACATAGGACATCAACGCCGGCACGGTGTCGGTCAGCAGCCGCAATTGTTCGCGGCTGTGCCGAAGCGCGTCATCGGCACAGTGCCGCTCGATCAGCAGGCCCGCCGTATGCGCGAGGCGCGTCATCAGCCGCACCTCGTCGTTCTCCGGCTGATGCGGCTTGGGATAGAAAGCGACGAGGGTGCCCAGTACCTTGTCCAGGGACGACACGATCGGCGTGGACCACGTCGCCCCGACACCCAGGGACTGCAGCAAGGCGGCATGTTCCGTGGAATCGCCGGCGGAGAGATCGGGGATCAGCGCGGGCGCCCGGCTATGAATGGCCGTGCCGCACGACCCGCTGGGCGGCCCGAATTCGCGCCCGTCGGCCGCGTCACGATAGACGTTCGGGACACGCGGGCCCGCGCAGTAGGACAGGCGCTGTTCGTCTTCGGAAAGAAGCCAAATAGAGGCCGTCAGTTCACGCCCAACCATGTGCTCGAGCTGGGACAGCAGCAGGTCGAACGCCGTCTGAAGACTTTGGCCGGAAGCCAGGAGGGAAAACGCGTGTTTTTCAGCGGCCAACACCTCGGAGTCCCGTGAATCGGATTCAGGCTGCATGCGAGTCTCCTCGGTCCGGCAGGCAAACGGGTTTGAGTGTATCGGAAGGCAACACCGTGGATACTAGGGGAGCCCCTAGGTCCTGAGCAGGTCGTCGAGTGGGCTAAACTAAGCAATTCCACGGCTGTATCGGGATGGATCGCCCCGATGGCCCAGACGAAAGAAGGCCTGTCCATGAAAATCGCCGTCCTCAGTGCATGCCTGCTGGTCTCTGCCGCCTGTGCCGCAAGCGGCGGGAAGGCGACGGATTGGCAAGCCAAGATCGGCCAGCAATCCTTCGAGGAAGTCAGCCGTGAACTTGGCGATCCGGAACGATGTGTCGACTTGGATCACGGCGGAACGGTCTGTTCCTGGACCCTATCCAAAGGAAAGGACTGGGTCGACAAACTCATTCTCACCTTTGACCAACAGCACCGCCTCGCTACGGTTGATACTGTACGGTTGTAAAGACCGACTCACAGGATGCTTCGCCAGCCGTAGTCCATCCCTCCCTCATGCCCACGGGCCTTCGTTCCTGGCTCGTTGTGTCGCTCGGCACACGTGGGCAGAGTTCTATCCCATTCGGCCCTATCGAAACCCGGACGAGTTTGCAATACTCCGCCGTTACAGGACAGCACGTCGTCGGGCAATAACCAATTATTATGGATATCCGGATATATCCTCGGGCGGTTCCGACCGATGCGTCGCATCCCGCCGCCGGGGACCGCCTGCACGTGTGGCTCGGGGTCTTTGGAGCGGCCGCTGCACCGCCGATTCAATGGTTTCTGAACGGCCGCCGAATCACTCCGACCCCGCTGCTACCCCTGGACTCTGCCCGTTCATCCGAGCCGGGGACGGCGCTTGCCACACGGACGCTTGCGGCCGTCTATGAGTTTAGCGGCCTCGAAGCGGACCGGCTGTACGACGTCGCCGTGGTATCGGGCAGCCGGCGGCGGTCGATCCAAGTCCGGACCTTGCCGGAACACCTCTCCAAGGATGTGAACCACCCGCTGAATGTGTTGCTCGTTTCCTGTTATTACCAACCGGAGGACCGGAACGAATTGGTCGGGGCGGTCGTTCGCCAACTGACCGGGATGCGGCAGCCGCATCTGATCCTATTGCTCGGAGACCAGGTCTATCTGGATCTGCCCACCCTCAAGCGGTTCAAGGACGATGCGGCTTGGCTCGCACAGGAGTTTGAACGCACGTACGTGCGAAACTGGCTGGGGCCCGGCGGGTTGGGGGCCATTCTTGCTTCCGCTCCCAGTATCCATATTCCCGAGGATCACGAGTATTGGAACAATGCGCCCCATTACAGTCCCGTGGTGACGATTTCCAGGTCGGCGGCCGGGCGACAACGCTGGCGTCTAGCCGCCGAGATGGTGTATCGCGGATTTCAACTGTCGGCCGCACGGCAACTCGGAGATCCTGTGATGGTGGACATCCCGCCGCTGTCGTTTTTCATGGCCGATACACGGAGTCACCGTACGGACGATCGCCGTGCCGTCATGACGCCGGAGGCGAGACGCATGCTGGCCGACTGGTGCGACCGCGTGGCGGAGCAGCAACTGTTCGGGGTCTTCGCCGCGGGGCAATCGCTCTACGATGCACCCGCGGGCAGCTTCCGGGGGCGCATCGCGGACTATACACTCGCCAATTATGGCGACTACGCCGCCGTCATGCGAAGCCTCCTCTCCGTTCCGGAGCGCGGGCGGCCGATCCTCTGCCTGACGGGCGATGTGCATTGGGGGCGAGTCGTCAGGACGATGGATGTGGCGCGAGGACGCGCGGCGTTGTACGAAGTCATTTCGTCGCCCAGCGCGTTGGTCAGCTCGATCGGGTTGGATCAGCTCAAGCACGCCGTCGGATTTGTCGGCGGCCTGTTGGGTCGGTCCGATCCCTGGCCTCGGCATGCGGCGCACAAGACCCCGCCCGACTTTCTTGCCACACAGGTGGTCGGCAAACGATATCGATCGGAGGTGCTGGGCGGCCAGACCGGCGACCACGTCACGCTGTTATCGTTCACGCGTGCCGGACACGGCGTGGACGTGTCCGTCACCCACTATCCAATCCATGAACGGGCGGACGTGCGGCGGCCGGTTACCGTTGGGCCGCTGCGCCTGCGTCCGTTCTAGGGAGGCGCCATGCTGTCGATCACCGCGACGCAGACCACCGAACAATGGGAAGGGGTCCACCCGCTTCCCGCCTTGAAGGCGGAAGACAACGTGTCCTGGTTGACGCGCGCCACCCGGGCCTTGATCACGGATTTCGGCGGCACGGCTCAAGCCGGCCGTCTCCTCCGCGTCGTGTTGCTCGGCGGCACGGATCCCGTTTCGTTTAGACTTCGTATTGCGCAAGCTCATCTCCGACACGATTTGACGCCGAGCAGTTGGTCGCACGCTCTGCTGCTGCATCCCACGAGGCCCTCGCGGCTCTATGAAATCTCGTTGGAGCCCAGAGGCGGGTTCCGGTATCCGGTCCCGACCAACGGCTTACAGCTGGGTGCGGTGGACAGTTATCGCGACCCGGCCGTGTATCCGAACCTGGCCCTCTTGGGCATCCCGGCGCAGGGGCAATTGGCCTGGGCGAACATCGATCAGACGTTGGCGCAGTTTCAGAAGCAGCGGACTTCGCTGGACGCGATCGACTTGATCGTCCGGTGGCTGGCCTTCGTTTGGGGAGCCGGGCAAGCCGGGAATCCGCTCCTGGAGGGATATGGAATTCCTTCCTCAGCCATGCTGGAGGTCGTGTTCAGTTCACTGGGACATGATCTGACTCCCGGGCTGGAGAGCCGATCGACTTGTCCCGAGGCCATCTGGCAAGCCGTCAAATGGTGGCATGAGTACTACGGTGAGGAAGGCAGAATTCAACCGCGGTGTGTGTACCGGGTGGAGCATCGGCTGGTCCCGCCGGTGGGTCCAAAACGACCGGCGGCGACGCCGAAACCGGCTCGGCCAGGGGCTGCCAAGACGACCACCCGGCGGCGGGAACGAACGGCGAGACGGTCCTGACCCACCTGTGATGGTGGTCAGCGGATGCGGACTATGCGCCGGCGGCCATTCGCGAGAACATCCTTCGGACCTCTTTCAGCGACATCGTATTCACCACGTTCTCCGGCTGGAGCCCGCCCTTCCGCGCCACGTTCACGCCCAGAGAAACGTTGTCGAGTTCATCCGCAGCATGCGCGTCCGGATTGATGCAGAACTTCACCCCCTGGGCTTTGGCTCGCCGCACCCAGCGCCAATCGAGGTCCAGCCGGTGCCGGCTGCCGTTGATTTCAATCAGCTTGCCGTGCCTGGCCGCGGCGTCGATCACCTTTGCCAGGTCCACGCGATATCCGGCCCGCGCCAGCAGCAGACGGCCCGTCGGATGGCCCAACATCGTCACGGAGGGATGGGCCAACGCACGACAGATCCGGCGTGTCTGGTCGGCCTCCGGAAGATTGAACCGGCTGTGCACCGACGCGATCACGAAGTCGAATCGGGCGAGGACGTCGTCGGGATAATCCATCGAACCGTCGGCCAAAATGTCGGCTTCGATCCCTTTGAAGATGTGCGTATCGGGATAGCGACGTTGCACGGTGTCGATTTCCGCCCACTGCTCCCCAATCCGCGTCGCGTTGAGCCCGTTGGCATAAAAGGCGGATTGACTGTGATCCGACAGGCCCACGTACCGATAGCCGCGCGTACGCGCGGCATCCACCATGTCTGCCACGGTCCCGGCTCCATCCGAATAGACGGTGTGCACGTGAAAGCACCCTTGAATGTGGGACGGGTCAATCAGCAGGGGGAAGCCCCGGCCGGGTGCTTCCAGTTCTTCGCCGCCTTCACGAATTTCCGGAGGGAGATACGGCAGTCCCACCGCGCCATAGATCGCCGGCTCGCTCAGTCCTTTCAGCCGGCCGCGTGCCGCTTTCCAATGCTTAAATCGCGTCTTGAACTTCGCGAACAGACCCTCCAGATGTGCGGCGGAGCCAGTGGCCTGGAGCAGGTCGAAGCCAAAGTGGTCCGTCGTCGTGAGCCGGATCGTGATCGGCAAGCCCATCGGAGACCTCGCGCGCACGAGGCCGTCCTTCACTATCACGTCCGTGAGCTGGGCGAGGCCCGCCAGTCGTGTGAGGAGTCGGTAGCTGCGGCGGTGTTCGCCGCACACCACAAAGTCGTATTCATTGACGACCTCCAGTTTCCGGCGCACAGCGCCGGCCACCGTGACGGCCTGCACACCGGGAAGCGCACGCAGGGCCGCTTCAACACTCGCCACCTCGTCGAGCACATCGGCGTACAGGTGATAGCCGAGGCCGCGCCCGTACTCACCCAGCGCCGCCAGAATCTTGGCTTGGACCTTTTCCCCGATCCCGCGGGTCGCCACCAGACGATTGGTCCGGCAGGCGTCCCGGAGTTCGGCCACCGACCGGATGCCGGCCTCGTCATAAAGTCGGCGGAGCTGGGTCATGCTGAGTCCCGGCACGTCGCCCAACTCCACAAGCGAAGCAGGGTAGGTGCCGTGGATCTTGTGCAAGAGAGCCAAGGAACCGGTCGTGCACAACTCGGTGATCGCGGCGGCCGTGGAGGGACCTATGCCCTCGATCGCCGTGAGCCGGTGTCCGCCGATGAGGTCGGACAAATTCTCCGGGCAGCGCAACAACGCCAGCCCAGCCCGCTCGTACGCCCGCGACCGATAGGGGTTGCCTCCGTGCAGCCGGAGGAAAAAGGCAATCTCTTTCAATGCCCGAGCCACGTCAGGTTTTGTCATCATGCTTCATCCTACCATCGGCATCCGACGACGCGCTCGCCTTGGTTGAATCTCTTTTTATCCAGCGCCGTATCGAGATGGATTCAGCCATAATGGCACCGTATTGGCGCAGGTCTTTCACGGCCGACGGCAACTCGGCCTACCTGCACGGGAAATCGATTGTGCCTGCGGACCCAATAACGGCGCGGCTCGCCCGGATTCCCAGGTATGTTTCATGCGTAGATTTCCGTCGGTTCATCCATGCAGGGAGGGGGTATGACACAAGCGGGCTGCCCATCACGTCCGGTCTACGATCCTCGGGCCTTGTTGAACGCGCAACCGGTCATGGTGGCGGTGATCGATCCGTCTTCCTACGTCGTCCAGTTCCAGAACGATACCGGGCTGGCCAAACTGGGGGACCTCTCAGGACGCACTTGTTACGAAGCCATTGCCGGATGCCCGTCGCCCTGTTCCTTCTGCAAGATGCCGGAGGCGGTCCGAAGCGGCGCCACGACGATGAATGAAGTGACGGTCTCCGGGAACCAGCATCTCCTCGTCCAGTGGTCCAAAGCCGTGACGGACGACGGGCGCATCCATGTGATCGAAACGATCACGGATGTGACGGGGCACAAGCGGCTGGAAGAAGCGGCGCATCGCGCCGACACGATGGAGGCCTTACGCCGGCTGGCAGGCGGCACGGCCCACGACATCAACAATCTCCTCACGGTCATCACCGTGGCGAGCGACCTGATCTCGCATCGAATGGAGGGACGGGAATCGGCGTATGATCCCATCCTGCAGCTGCAACAGGCCGTGGGCCGGGTCGGCGAACTCATGCGCCGACTAATCGCGGTGAGCCACAGCCGGACGGTGCTGCCAACCACGTTGGACCTCAATGCGGTACTGGGAACGATGGAGTCGCGGCTCCGCACATTGTGCGGCCTGGGCATCGAGTTGGCCATGACCGCCCATGCCGACCGCATGCCGATCGTGGCGGATTCCCGGCAGATCGAAGAAATCATCATGACTTTGGCCGGCAACGCGTGCGACGCCATGCCGCAGGGCGGGCGCCTCTCGCTGTCCACGAGGGCGGAGAGGATCGGCCTGGAGGCGGCGGAGGAACGAAAGGTCAAACCCGGGATGTTCGTGCGGCTGGACGTCTGCGATACCGGCCGTGGCATCGATCCCGCCATGCAGGCGCATCTGTTCGAGCCCTACTTCAACAGAGCCGCGCTGCAGGCCGGAAAAGGTCTGGGCCTGGCCGGCGTCTACGGCATCGTGCGGCAAGGCGGCGGCTGCATCGAAGTCGCGAGCGAACCCTCTGTCGGCTCACGCTTCAGCTTGTGGTTTCCGTACTCCGAACAAGAGCCCCGGTTGTCCGCCGCCGCGCCGCCGGTAGAAGCGGATGGAGCGGCCACGATCCTATTGGTCGAAGACGACGACGATGTCCGCTTAGCCGTGAGCGACATGCTGACACGAGCGGGCTATCATGTCCTTGAAGCCTGCGACGGGCTGGATGCCCTAAGGCACGTGCAAGGCCTGCGTTCGTCACCGCACTTGGCCCTTACGGATGTGATGATGCCTCGAATGACCGGCCCCCAGTTCGCCAAGCAGATCCATGCCGCCATGCCGACGACGAAAGTCCTCTATATGTCAGGCTACAGCGACCAGATGCTCGAACCAATCGGCGACCAGCCTCTCGCCTTCATCCAAAAGCCCTTCGGCTCGCGGGAATTGATCCGCAAAGTCCGGGAGACATTGGGAGGCACCTCGTCATAGGAAGTCGAGGGGTGGAAGTAACTCCTCTCACCCTGTAGGTCCTACACCAGGGATCTTTCCCACGGTCTTCCCGGGATTTCCCTGGCTTTACCATCGGGATGAAAGTGTTAGTGTGAAGATACAAAAGGGATCGCGATGGACAGATTGTAAACACACGACGGAAACGTCGTGAATTTACAGGAAGGCCGTCGCAAGAACTGGAGTAGAAGGCTCGACACCGAAAGGCGCCGAGCCTTTTTTATTGCCCTGCCAGGTGACTGCCTAACCCTTTTCGCCCGACTCGTCTTTTGTCTTACTCTCCTGCCTGGGTGTCGGAGGTCCAGATCAAGACTTCCGCCCCGTTGGTTGAGTGAGCCGTGAGGCGTCGCGACCCCGCGGCCATCAAGCGCACGGCGTCGCCCGCGTCGAGCCCCATCTCACCTTCCAGGCTGGCGCCTCCTTTGGCCACATAGAGGTGCACGTACGCGGCGTCCGGCACATGGACGGTTTCGTCGGGACGCAGGATGCCGGCCCACAGGGTCGCGCCTCGTTGCCGGATGGCAATCGCGCTGTCATGTCCCCGGCCTGAGGCGACCGGCACCAGCCCTCCCTTTTGAAGTTCGGCCGTGATATCCAATTGTTCATAGGCCGGCGTGATGCGCGTCGTATCGGGCGGCACCCACATCTGAACAAAGTGCACCTCCTGATCGCCGCGAGGGTTCATCTCCGAATGCCAGATGCCCGTGCCCGCGCTCATGCGTTGGGCCAAGCCGGGATAGAGCAGACCGTGGTGCCCTTCGGAATCTTTATGCTCCAGCTCGCCGTCGATCACCCAGGTCACGATCTCCATGTCTTCATGAGGATGCGTCCGGAAGCCGGTCCCGGGTCTGACGATATCGTCGTTGCTCACGAGCAAGAGCCCATGATGTGTATTCCGCGCATCGTAGTGGCCGCCGAAGCTGAAGCTATGGTGCGAGTCGAGCCAGGGCAGCTGAGTGTGAAAACGCTCATCGCGGCGCACCACCTGAACATGCGGAGTCATGATGTCCTCTTTCCCGGAAGGCTCCAGATAGGACTCCGTGGCCTTGAGTCAACCCACTGAATAAGGCGGCTAGCGAGCGCGCACCTTGTCGACGAAGGCGACGTAGGCCGACAAGAGGGACGTGAGCCGCGTGAGTTGGTGCGCGTCGACGAACGCTCCGGCGGCATCGAACGCCTGGTGGGCGCGCGGGAGCCCGAACACCTCCGGATACACGTGGGCTCCGATCGTCGTGAGTGGAATGCGGCCATGCGCCAATCCACGCACGGCGCCCAGTCCGCCGGGGGACGCCCCGATGAGGAGCACCGGTTTGTCTTCCAAGGGAATCGGCTCGGTTCGCGAGGCCCAGTCGATGGCGTTCTTGAGCGTGCCGGGCATCCCGCCGTTGTATTCCGGGCTGGCAATGACGAGGCCGTCGGCCTGTTGAATGCGTGAAATGAACTCCCGCCCTCCCGGAGGAATGCCCTCGCGCGCTTCCAAATCGCCGTCATACATCGGCATCTCGAATTCGCGAAAATCGGCCAAGTCCAAATGAACCTCCGGAGTCGCCCGGAGCAACACCGCGGCTTGCTGAATCAGCTTGCGATTGAGGGACGCGGTGCGAAGCGAGGCGGCAAAGGCGAGGAGTTTCATGCAGGCTCCGATCGGTGAACGAAGACCCGTGCGAGGAGCACCCTATCACAACGGACCCGGTTTCCGCCTGAGTCGACAGAGGTTACTTGACCGCCTGCCTTCGTGTGCTTCATGTTCCCTCTCGAAAGGGAGGGACCTCCAGCCATGAAGGCATTTATCACTCGGCAGACCCCGGTCACGGACGAAGCACTGAATACCATCGCACACCTTCCCACCGCCAGCTTGCCGTCCATTGTCGAAGTGGGGTTTCTGACTCAACTGACGGACAAGGACTTCATGCGTCTGGCCGTGCTGCTGGCCAGGAAGAGTTATGAGGAAGGCGGCTGTCCGATTGGCGGCGTCGTCATCGACAATGGCACGCGCCGGATTCTCGGCAAAGGGCACAATACGCTGGTACAGGAGAATCACCCGTACAATCACGGAGAGACCTCCGCCATACGTGACGCCGGACGCCGGGACTTCAGCCTGACGACCCTCTTCACCACCCTCAGCCCCTGTGACGTCTGCGCCACGTTGATCTACATGCGCCAGTTCAAGCGGGTCGTTGTGGGCGACGTGACCAATGCCTCCGGCAATGAGGACATGATCCGCCGGAAGGGCATCCAGGTGGACGTGCTGGAGGATCCGGACGGCATCAGCCTCTATGCGAGATACCGGAAGGAAAAACCGGATCTGGACATGGAGGACTGGAAAGGGCTGGCCGGCGTGCGCCGATAGGAGGCTCATAATCGGCTTTCCAAGATCCTCGCGCCCTGCGTACAATACCCCCTCGATCCACGTCCGGAGGGAGGGGAGGCCGCGATGATGATGCGAGTGCTCAGTCTCGTCATGGTTGCACTGGTGGGGGCGGTCGGATCGGTCGGGGCGCAAGGGGTGTTGGACGGCATGCTGGACCGGGCCAAGGCCAGCGCCGAACGCAAGGCCCGCGATCGTGCCAATCAGCGGGTGGACCAAACGATCGATCAAGCGATCAACAAGACCGAGGCCACGGTGAAGTGTATGGCGACCGATCTGGAGTGCATCAACAAGGCCAAAAAAGAAGGCAAGCAAGTGGTCGTGAATACGTCGGCCCCGTCGGATTCAGTGAAGTGTGTCGTCACGGACACCGGCTGCCTCAAGCAGGCGAAGGCGCAAGGAAAGAAGGTGGAGATCGTCGAGGAAGCCGAACTGGAGACCCTGCGCTGCGCCGTCACCGACGCCGACTGCCTCGGCCGCGCCAAGTCCATGGGCAAAAAGGTCGAACTCATCGATTGACCCTCGGCACCGATCCGACTCGCCCGCATCTCCGTCATCGTCTGGTACATGGACGCCGAAGCGTGCGCGGTGGAATGTCCCCACTCCACCGGTTAATAACTTACAAATGGCATCTGGAAATTAAAGGATTCATCCTCTACTACTTTAATTATAAAGCTGGCCAAGTCTTTTCTTCCTATTGAAGTACTAGCATTGACTCCCACCCAACCTACTCTGTATGTGTCTTTTTCCGGCACATTTAATAAACGGGGGCCTCTCACAATGGTCCACTTCACGCCACTCGTTTTGAGCACTTCATGATGTTGAATGGCGTCGTTCAACATCTTTGGGACGGCTATTTTCATGATGGTCCGAATCATTTTATCAGCCAACTTAGGACGATCTTGTTCTGGATAAGGAAGCCCCCCACCAGACAATGAGATGATGCGATCGACATGATGCTTTTTCATGGCCTCGACTATATTTCTAGTGCCATTGGTTTGGAGCCATGCGGGAGAGCCTTTCACATGCCCAAAGAGACTGACCACCACATCGGAGCCTGCCACTGTTTCTTCGACATGGTCCTGGTTGAGGACGTCGCCCTTGATAACGGTTAAATTTGGATGAGTTCTCCCGAGCATGACGGGGTTCCGCACTAAAGCTCTCACCTGATAACCTTTGCTTAAGGCTTTGTCCAAAAATTCCTTCCCTGTTTGTCCGGATCCCCCAAATATTGCAAGCGTCTTCATTTCGCCAATGTTGGTTTCAAGCTGTGAGAGTCGACGGTAAAAGTTGCCGTTGTGGGACTATTGTCTCCGCGCTGAAGGCCATTTGACCACTAGGACAAGCCTCAAAGCCATGATCGACCACCCCTGGGCTATCCCATCTGCCGCTTGAAACGCAGCCGTGTCCGCAGCCCACCCAGTCCACAGGCAGGGCGCGCCATTACCACCGGCAACGGCTCAAACCCATGTCAGTCGCGATTTGGATCAAACAACCCCACTCTGCCTTCGCGCCACACCCTTCACTCCAGCGTGATAACAAAAGATGACCCCTATGACGAATGGCTAGACGGCGGCTTCCACGCCGATCCCTAATACCTCCACTGTACAACGAAAATGGTTGGCAACCGGATTGGAGTGCATCAACAAGGCCAAAGAAGGATGGCAAGCAAGTGGTCGTGAATACGTCGGCTTAGTGGAATCCGGTGAAAAGTGTGTCGTCACCGACACCCGGTTACCTCAAGCAGGCGAAGGCGCAAGGGAAGAAATGACGGAAGAAGGTACTGGATCGACGAGACCCCAGCACATCTCAGTCATCCACGGAATAGGGTAGGCCGTTATGGCGAACACGATCCCGAGGTCGCTTGGGAACTGTTCCCAGGGCATAGAGGTCTGGTAGGAACGGGACTATGGCTTCTGAAGTCGTAGGTTGTCGAAGTAGGTTATCGCGTCAGATTTGGTCCAGAGGCCAACCTTCCCTTCCTGAAATGTTTCATCGCAAAGGTCAAACACGGGATTCTCGTCAAAGAAGACTTGGACCCGACATCCTTTCGTGATGACCCGGAGTGTATGCCACTGCCGAATGTCAATGATCTGGTCGAAGTTCTTGAGCATCTGTCTGACGCCATTTACGACCCGATAGATCCGGATATTTTGCTCCAGCGGATTGGCCCTGGTCAGATAGTAGTTGCGATCGTCCGCCGCTCGCCAGATGAGGCCCCCACCCATATCGGCTTTGCCTTCTACCGGTAGAAGGGAGACCTCCAGATCCAGATGGGAGGACGTGGTCCCGTTGATCAGGACCATCTTGTATGCATGCTCCGCCCCCTTCCCCATCAGTTGGCCAAGCACGTGTGGAGGGCTTGGCGCATGGATTGCCTCAACCACTTTCCATTCGCCGGCGGGTCGCTCGTCAAACAACCTATTGAGTCAGCAGACACAAGTTCCATTCCACACTCTTTGAAGGGGGATCCGGTGATGCGCCGGGCGGGCTGGTTCGGATCGGCCGCGAGACGCGCAGCCGCTTGCAGGTGCTCCTTACCCGAGTGCTGTTCTGCGCAGACACACACACTGCACCGACTGACGTGATTCTTGACGACGGCATCGTCTGGGCATAGGGTGCTGTCATGAAGAAAGACGTCTGGTGGTATACCGTCGCGGTACTGTCGGGGGTGGCCGTCTGGGTGCTGGTCACGTCGCTGTCCGGCCGGCGCGAAGCCTGGGACTCCGAGCTGTATTTTACCATCGGCATTCCCGCGCTCTGTCTCGTCGCCGGGATCCTGGGTTATGTCGAGCCGCATCGCCCGTGGAGATGGGGCGTGGTGCCGCTACTGGGGCAATTCGTCTGGATGCTGGCCTCTCAAGGCCCGGGCAATCTGTTGCCGCTGGGCGTAATCGTCTTCGGCATCTTCTCCATCCCCTCGGTCATCACCGCCAAACTGGGCGCGCTCGCGAGGCGGTTAGGGTAGCGGGGGCGGCCATTAGTTCGCCGCTCTCTCGCACACGACGGCTCTGGTGAGCACCTGCCTAACCACTCCCTGACCCGTTTCCTACATTCACCGTTTATAGCCTTCGCGCAACCTTGACGCGCGATGATTGTCAGCGTAGCCTCCCGCCAGCGTTGCACCTCTAAGGGATGGTCCTGTGAATGAATGGCCATATCGTCTCGTGGCGCTTGTCGGATTTTTTGCGATTGCGTTCCTGGCCTGGTTGACCGGACGACGCACGCGGCCGAATTGGAGGACCATCACCGGCAGTGTGGCTTTGGCCTGGGTCCTCGGTCTGGTGGTATTTTGGTTGCCCGGATCGCGGTGGGGGTTGGCCCGCCTCAATGACATCGTGATCGCGACACTGACGGCGTCCCAAACAGGCTCCGTCTTTCTCTTCGGACCGCTGGCGCTAGGACCGGGCCAGGCGTTGCCGGACGGTACCCCGTCGGTCGGGTTCATCCTCGCCATGCAGGCCCTGCCGGCCGTCGTGTTTTTTGCCGCGTTAATGGCAGGGCTGTATTATCTCGGCGTCATGCAAGCCATCGTCGGGCTGTTCGCCCGGCTGTTTTGCCGGACGATGCGATTGTCCGGAGCCGAAGCCCTGTCGGGCGCGGCCAACATTTTCGTCGGCATCGAAGCCGGGCTCATGGTCCAGCCCTACCTGGCGGCCATGACGCGCTCGGAGCTGTTGCTCGTGCTCACCTGCATGATGGCCACGGTGGCCAGCACGGTCATGGCCATCTATGTTACGGCGTTGCAGCAGGTCGTGCCGCAGATCGCCGGGCATCTGATTGCCGCCTCCGTGATTTCCATCCCCTGTGCGGTGCTGATCAGCAAGTTGACCATTTCCGAGGACGAGCGGCCCGTCACGCTGGGCGGGCTGCCATCCGCCTCGGCCGGACAAGACAGTGCGGCCGGGAAGCCGTCAAACCTCGTGGTCGCGTTGATCGAGGGCGCAGGGCAGGGTGTGAAGATGGCGGCGGGAATCGCGGCGCTGCTGATCGTGTTTCTCGGAGTGGAAGCGCTCGTGGATCTGGCTCTGGGGCAGGTGCCCCTGCCGGACGGCACGGCGCTCTCCGTGACCCGGATGCTCGCCTGGCTCACCTGGCCCTTTGCCGTGCTGTTGGGCCTGCATCCGAACGAATGGCAGATCGGCGCGGAACTGCTGGGCTCGCGCTTCGTCGAAACGGAAGTGGCGGCCTACTTCAAGCTGGCTGCGGTCCAGTCGGCCGGTCCGCCCGCGTTCTCGCTGCGCTCGGTCACCGCCATGACCTATGCCTTATGTGGGTTCGTGCATGTGGCCAGCATGGGCATTTTCGTCGGCGGGCTCTCCGCCTTGGTGCCGGCTCGGGCCAAGGATCTGTCGTTGCTTGGATTGCGCGCGCTCTGGACCGCCTTCCTGGCGACCCTGCTCACCGGATGCATCGCCGGAGTCCTCGCGGCTTGAAAAGTATTCCGGTTGCCCGCGGTTTAAGCTCCCTGCGAATGAGAGGCTGATCCCTTGAATACAATGGACTGTGCTTTCTGATCGTGTGCGTGAAATGGTGTGAACAATCCCGGAGGCTCGCATCTCAGACCGTCGGCGCGATGTTCTGATTGAACCGAAAACGATTGCCGGGGTCATAGCGATTCTTGATCCGGACGAGCCGCTCATAGTTCCGGCCATAAGCGAGGCGTGCCCCGCCTTCGCGTTCGCTGACAAAGTTGACGTAAGTGCCGCCGATCGCATGGACCGAGAGGGCATCGTAACAGGCCCGAACCCATTCCAGGCACGCCTTCCCTCGTGCGGGATCGTCCCATCGCCCCCCAGGCGTGATGACGAATCCGGTGTCTCGATGCGGATAGGCCGTGGCATCCGCCGCCTTCTCATTGATCGCCCCACCCAGGTGATGAATCAGGATGTCGGATTGCGGCGTCGGAAGACGCTCACCAGAGGCCACGAGTTTCTCAATCGCTCCGTCAGACAGCGTCGTGACGTTGTGAGACTTCCAGTAGTTGCTCGCCCCCTTCTCGTAAAGGGCATCAGCGATACTCTGCACCCGAGTGTAGGGCATAGGGCCTACGGCATCAGCAATGGGACGGCCGTACGACCGGAGAGGACGCAGCAACCGCTCCCCTTCGGTGAAATCGCCCACGTAGAACTGGATGACAGACACGATCTTCGTGCCGTGCGCGGACGATGGCAAGAACGGAAACGGTGGCGCGGTCAGCAAGTCCACATAAACAGTGCAGGCCTTCGGCAATTGGCTGACGAAGTCCCGATAATGGCGCAACACCCCCGGGGCGTCTTCAAGCCGGTAGATCGTGGGTCCAAAGAGAACCTGGGGCCCCACGGCATGGAGCCGAAAGGTGAACCCCGCGGCCACCCCAAAGTTCCCTCCGCCGCCGCGAAGCCCCCAAAACAGGTCTTCATGCTCCATCTCGCTGGCGGTCAGCAGCTGTCCTTCAGCGGTGACGACATCCACCGACAGCAGATTATCGGCCGCCAGCCCATAGAGACGGCTCAGCCACCCGAATCCTCCCCCCAGGGTCAAGCCGGCAACGCCGGTGGTCGAAATGATCCCGGTCGGCGTCGCGAGTCCAAACGCTTGCGTCTCATGATCCACGTCTCCTCCCGTGGCCCCGCCTTGAACGCGCGCAACGCGGCTCGTTGGGTCCACGTGCACGGCCTTCATCGACGCGAGATCGATCATCATGCCCCCGTCGCAGACCGCGTTTCCGGCGACGTTGTGCCCGCCGCCTCGCACCGCGACCGGCAGGTCCTGCTCACGCGCAAACCGTAGGGCCGCCATGATGTCGGCTGTGCCGCGGCAACGGACGATCACCGCCGGCCGCCTGTCCACGGTGGCATTCCACACGGCGCGGGTGGAATCGTACGCCGCATCCCCAGGCAAGATCACCTCGCCTCGACAACGCTCGGCCAACGCGTGCACCACGTGTCGATCCACCACCGCCTCCTTAAGACGCGATCTCACGTGTAGCACCGCCGCATGCGCAACTGCAAGACAGAGGGGCAATGGGATACTGGCGGCGCCACTCGTTCGAAAGGGGGTAGGGTATTGCAAACCCAGCATCTGAGGGAGATGCAGCCTCAACCGACGGCCAAGCAGGCGCTGGACATTCGGCAGCGTCGCGCGTAGATGTGTCCGCTGTGGCCGCCACGACTCGCAAACACTTTTCTATGATCCGCGAGTTTCACCTGGCCGACGTGCTCACCCTGGGCAACGCCGCGAGCGGGCTTGCCGGCATCTTATTCACTATGTTGTACATGGGCAGCCGGTCGCCGGCCCATTTTTTCGCCGCTGCGGCCATGACGCCGGCCGCGCTGCTCTTCGACTGGCTCGATGGCCGGGTCGCCCGATGGCGCCGCCAACATTCGGCGCTGGGACGGGAGCTGGACTCGCTCGCCGACATCATTTCCTTTGGAGTCGCGCCGGCGGTGCTCGGGTTCGCCGCAGGCTTGCGCGGCGGGTGGGATTGGCTCGCGCTGATCTATTTCATCTGCTGCGGCGTCAGCCGGCTGGCCCGGTACAACGTGACCGCCGACACACTCTCGGAGGGCCAGGACCGGGTGGCCTACTTCGAAGGAACACCCATTCCCACGACCATCCTGCTCACCGGCCTGCTGGCTCTCGCAGCCTGGCAAGACCGGTTGGGCGACGACCTTTGGTGGGGAGTCTGGACCATTGGACCGGCCGATCTGCATCCGTTGTCCTTACTCTTCGTCCTCTCCGGCAGCTTGATGATCAGCAAGACATTGCACATTCCCAAGATCTAACAAGGCCGGCCGCCAGGGTACCGTGGACGCAGAAATATGACAGTCTTGCTTCTCACGGCAATCGGCCATGACGCGATCGAAGTCAACCAGTCTGCAGATGCGGATCCCGGCTGTCCCACCGACCCCAATTGCCAGCGGAGCCGCACGAAGCGTAGGCTTGGTGATGTGCGTATGCTTGGTTCACAATGGCTTCTCCGTTTGACGGTGGTTGCATTCCTGCTGGTTCACAGCCATCACCTGCCGGCTCAAGAGCCTCGACCCGATGATGAAATCACCAAGCTCGCCGAGGACGTCTACCTGTATAGGCATAAATTCCATCAATCGATCTTCATCACCACCCCAAACGGCGTGGTCGTCACCGATCCGATCAGTGCCGAGGCGGCCGCCTGGCTGAAGGCGAAGATCCAGACGCTGACCGATCAGCCCGTCCGCTACGTGATTTACAGCCACAACCATAACGATCACATCACCGGTGGACGAGTCTTCGCCGACACCGCGCTCTTCGTCAGTCACGCGGCCGCGAGACCCAAAATATTACAAGCGGCCGACCCCCAGACGCCCGTGCCGGATCTCACGTTCACCGATCGCCTGTCTATCGATGTCGGCGGCACGCGCATCGAGCTTATCTACACGGGCAGAAATCATTCGGATAACAGTGTGGTCGTCCTGCTGCCGAAGGAGCGGATCCTGTTCGCCGTCGACTTCATTCCGGTGGAGACAGTCGCCTACCGGTCGCTGCCGGACGGCTATCCCGACGAATGGACCGACTCCCTCAAGCAGGTGGAGGGTCTGGCGTTCGACACGCTGGTGCCGGGGCACGGCAACATCGGAAGGAAGGACCACGTCCGCATGTTTCGTGAATATCTCCAAGATCTCAGAGCCGCCGTCCAGGAACAGATGCAGAAGGGCGTCGGCCTAGAAGACGCGAAGCACGCCGTTCAGCTTCCGAAATATGAGAAGTGGGCACGTTATGCCGATTGGCTTCCGGAGAACGTCGAGGGGATGTACCGCTATCTCTCCGAACACAGGAGTGGAAATCGGTGAACGATCGGAGCTTGGCGACCATTCTGGAACTCAAAATTCCTCCGGTGGTCGTGGTCATCCTGACGGGCGGGCTGATGTGGCTCATGGCCCGCGCGATGCCGGGATATCGATTCGCCTTACCCGGCCATGTGTTGGTCGCACAGACTGTGGCGGCTGCGGGGGTCGTCGTCGCGGTGTGGGGAGTGGTGGCATTCAGCCGAGCCGGCACGACGGTCAATCCCATGAAACCGGAGTCCTCCTCGCGGTTGGTGGTGACCGGCATCTATGCGATCACGCGGAATCCCATGTACCTCGGCGCGCTGCTGGTGTTGTTGGCCTGGGCCATCCACTTGGCCCATCCGGCTGCGCTTCTGTTCCTCCCGCTCTATGTGCTGTACATGAACCGGTTCCAGATCGAGCCGGAGGAACGGGCGCTCGCGTCGCTTTTCGGGCAGACGTTCACCGCCTACGCCTCCCGCGTCCGGCGATGGATCTGAGATCGCTTTTTGATGACTCGATTCGGCCTGATGATTTCTCGAGTCTATGGCTGCGGCACATCGCATACGCACCAAAGTCCTCTCGTTTCTGCCGAAAAATCGATGACCGGCTACAAAGGCTCGGAACCCATCCTCGTGTCTCGTTCATCCGTGTTTCTTCCGAGCTCTATCTCACCGACCATGTCAATGTCTCGGTCTGAAACCCCTCCGGCACGAATGTCCGTGAATTTCTCCGCGCGGTTCCGCTGCCGCCTGGGGCGTGATGAAGCGACCCGGGGAAGCCTTCCGATCGTCCGTTGGAATCAATTGCTCACGGCCCAGGGCGTTCCGTCCCGCGTTCGCCAGTGCTGAAACACCCCGAGCGGCGTAGTCGTGAAGGGTTGATTCACCGGGCCCGGTAATCGCCGTGGGCCTTCTACAGGGTGTTGCCTAGTTGGGGATTTCCCCCGGCAGTCTTACAATTAGACAAAGAATCGTAGTTCACGGTTAACCTTTCAGGATTGGAGTAGCTATGAGACAGACTAGGTCGAGTCTATTGGCAGCAATGGTGATGGCGGTATCGTTAGTCACCGTGGTTGGGACGGTTTCAGCGGAACTGTCCGGGACGAGGTCGGGAACGACGAGTGATGCCGACAAGAACGCGAATAACAACGATGCCCAGTCAAAAGACACGCAGCAAGGCAGCGCCCAGCAGTCTGAGCAGCCGAACGCGATGGATCAGTCGGCAGACCAGCAGGGCAAGCAACAAAAAAAGGCCGCCCAGGCCGACCTAAAAGACGGAAAAACAGCCCAGGCTGTGGAGGAGTTGGAACAACAGAAGCCCAGTAACTAGCTCTCATGAGACGGGCGCCGGCTCCCGGCGACCGTCTCTTTTCCTCCTATCATTCTTCCAGACCCTCATTTTGAGACGAGATCGCAGACAGGGCTGCCAAGCTGGCACCCTTGTTCAGCAGTACTGGGCATCGCTCTAAGGCGTCGGCTGATGCGACATCGAAAGGGTGTTGAACGCCGCTGTGATTGGGTGCAGCAGATGAAGGCGCCATTGATTATGGTGAAGGGGAGGGGAGGAGTGTGGGCGCTCGCCGCCGTGCCGGCGCTTCTCTGTCTCCTCGGTCAGGCGGCTTGGGCCGATCCTATCGCCGTGCGCTTTCCTCAAGGCATGTCGCATGGCTTTCTACTCGTGCACTCCCTCTCCGGGGAACCGATCGGTCAGGGCGAGGTGACCCAGATTGTCAATCAAGCTCATCTCGTCGAGAGCCACCTGCGGATCGACTTCAAGGACGGCTCGCTCCATGATGAAACGGTCGTCTTCTCGCAGCAGCGGGTGTTTACGCTTATCCGGTACCACCTGACCCAGCAGGGCCCGTTGTTCTCCGAGCAACTCGACGCCTCTATCGACCGGCAAACCGGCACATACCAGGTTCGATGGCAGGACGGCAGAAGGACGGATGGGGAGACGGTGAGCGGCGAGTTCGAGCTGCCGAACGACGTCTACAACGGCATGCTCGTGACCGTGCTGGTCAACCTGCCGAGCGCGGCGAGCGAACGCGTGCAGATTGTCTCGTTCACCCCCCGGCCGCAGCTCACCAAACTGGAGTTACGATTCCAGGGCGAGCAGACGGCCCACGTCGGCGACCAGCATCGCACCGCGCACAAGTACGTCTTCAAACCGGACATCGGAAAGCTCCGGTTGTTCTTCGGCCGTCTCCTCGGCAAGCTGCCCGACGACTTTCATTATGCCTGTTGGATTTTGGCCGACGAGGTGCCGAGCCTCGTGCGCTTCGAAGGTCCGCTGCAGCTCAAAGGGCCGGTCCTGCACATTGAGCTGGTGAGCCCCGCGCTCAAGCCATTGGAATGAATCCCCGGACTCCCGCGCACCTCTGGACGCCGACCACTCTCATCGACAGGGTCGCTGTGACCAGGGCCACGGGGGAATCACCACCGGTTCAGGATGAAGTTACCTGCCCACCCCCGAAACTGCCGCTCGTTCTTGCTCGGATGGCTCGCTCGACCGGGCCGCATTCGCCGCGGACTGATCCTCTTGGGGACCCAGGTGCCGCGCACTGTCGGGATACTGGGGATGGTGGCGTTCGCGGGCTGCTTGGTCCTTCGGTTGCCCTCCGAAGGGTACCACCTTGTCTTCAAGGGCTGATTGCGTCGGTGGGGCGTTTTCCCGGTGGGATGCGCAAGAGATAGCGGCTGCCCCGAAACAAAGAATCGTGACGGCAAGAGCAGATCTCGTGAATGTCATGATGCCTCCGTGAATTAGGTTGTTTCTGAAGCACCCCGGTTCGTCACCGAACCTGATGCCCATCCCATACCTACCGGCCTTAGGGAATAGCATAGGAGGCAACGGAGGAACGCCTAGCTAGGAAGGACCCCAGCTCAGCGGGGGAGAATGTTGGAGTCGACAATCCCTCTCACGCTCCCTGCTTGCACAGCGGGTGTTCTTAAACCGCAGGTCGATGTAGACTGCCCGCATTCGCTGACCTGGTGAACGAAGAGTCCCTCCGCTAAAATCGAATGACTGGATTTTCGCCGCCGCGATCGAGGAGGAGCGGGCACCCCACCTGCCGCGCATCTCTTGCACAGCACAACCAGCATCTACCGCGCCGAGGGGATATGCCCGAATTTCGGTTTTCTCACCTCGACCTGCTGATTGTCGTCGCGTACGTCCTGGCTATCCTGGCCATCGGCTTGCGAGTCGGTCGGAAGAAGACGAATGCCGAAGGATTTTTCTTGGCCGAACGGGGAAGCCCCTGGCCATTGATCGGGCTCGGCCTGATGGCGGCCAACCTTTCCGGCACGTCCTACATCGGCCTGGCCGGGGCAGGCTACAAAGAGGGGATCAACGTTTGGAATTACGAGTGGATGGCCACGGTGGTGCTCGCCTTCTTTGCCCTCTTCATCTTGCCCATCTATCTCCGTTCCAGAATCTCAACCGTGCCCGAGTTCCTCGAGCGCCGGTACGACCGGCGCGCCCGAGCGCTCTTCTCGATCCTCACCGTCTTGACCGCCATGTTCGTCGATGCTGCGGGCGCCTTGTTCGCCGGAGCCACGGTGATGAAAGTGCTGCTACCCGATGTCCCGTTGGCCTGGCTGGTGAGCGGGATCGCCCTTCTGGCTGGATTGTATGTCTTGCTCGGTGGGTTGGCGGCCGTACTGATCATCGATACGATTCAAGCGGGGTTGCTGCTGGCCGCCGGCTCGGCGCTTTTTCTTCTGCTGTTTTCAAGGCTGGGATCATGGGAAGCGGTGGTGGCCGCCGCTCCTCCAGGAGGGTTTACCCTCTTTGCCCCGCCGAATGATCCCTTTCTCCCTTGGCCAGGCATCTGGACCGGTGTGCTGTGGCTGGGGCTGTATTATTGGGCCACAAATCACATCGTGGTGCAAAAGGCCTTGTCCGCGAAGAGCACCGCGCATGGGCGCTGGGGCGTGTTGTTCTGCGCGCTCCTTCAGCTACCGATGCTGTTCTTGCTGGTGCTGCCGGGCACGATGGGACGAGAGGTATACCCGCATCTCCCGGACCCGGACATGATTTGGCCGATGCTGGCGTTCGACTTTCTTCCCATGGGTCTCCGAGGGCTCGTGCTCGCCGCCCTTTTGGCGGCGCTGATGTCCACGCTGGACGCGGCGTTAAACGGCGCCTCGTCGTTGGTCACTCACGACTTTATCTGTCACTATCGGCCCCGAATCGACCCGGCGCGCCTGTTGTCCATCGGCCGCGCACTCATCGCGGCGTTTACCATCCTGGCGGCGGTCTGGGCTCCGCAGATCGCGCGCTTCCCGACGATCATTGAGTACTTTCAATCATTCCTTTTGGAGACGCGCGACCAGCCAAGGCGCACTGCTCACGCTGGTGGTCGGCTCAGTGACGGGGTTCACAGCATTCGTCACCGGCGAAGTGCTTGAATGGTTCGACATCCAATTCCTTTATTCCACGGGCATCCTGTTGCTGTTCAGCCTCGTGCTGTTTGTCGGAGGCAGCTTGACGAGTCCGGCACATGATTCGAAAAGCGTCCGGGCAGTCATGTGGTCCAAGCGCCTGTGGCAGGAGGAGTCCATCGAGTTGCGGGAGACGCCGATGTGGAAGAGTTACCGTGTCCAGAGCGGGTTGCTCCTGCTCGTTACGCTCCTCATGGTGCTGCTCTTTGCCTAACGCTCGCGGGATGGAAAAGGGGACAGGCCCAGTGCTGTCCAAGGATATCTGCCCCTCAGGATCCTCCGCATAAGCCGCCGAGACCGTGCAGCTACCTGCGTCGAGAAAGGAAAGCGTGAGAGATAAGAAAAGGCGACAGGCTACTTTGCCAACAGGCTTGCGATTCCTGCCGCCATTTGCGGCCTTCGGCGATGGCCGGACGATCAGCGACTCACTGAAGTCGCCGATTCCCACTCCTCTTTTTCAATCGGCCTTCTTGGTTTCAATGCACCACTCGCGTAGGCCAGACAGAGTGCTTCTTCCAGCCAGGCCAAACGTTGAGCCGGTGTAGCAGACAGCGTCGCTGAGAGCAAATTTTGTTCATCAGCATTCCAATCCGGTGGTTGGGTCAGATCCGAGGAGACTGCCGATTTACTGCCCATGTCAGTGATCTCCTTTTCGTCGTCGGATAGCTTCCAGCTGCTCAATGTCCGCCAAATCTTGTGGCCTGTTGGCTTGCCGTTTCAAAGCGATCAGATCGTCGATCGACGCAATTCTGATCGTTGTCTTATTCAACATGACTTCCTGAGAACGGGTCAACAGCTCCTCAAAGGGGACCTCCGGTTTCAGCAACAAGTCTACTACCCGCATCGGATTGGTCGGATCGACGAGTGAAAAAGCCCGCATGTGCTTCTCTCGAAGCCATACTTCTCGCACTGTAGGATTGGCAAAGTCTTGAGGCAATACCGGGACTTGTGGGCGAAATCCCCCCGCGACTAAGGCTCGAATCATTTTCGTGGCTTCTTCAGGCGCAAGATCGACAGCCAAGTCGACATCCGCAGTCAGTCTGGCATATCCATGCAACACCGTGGCAAGACCACCCACCACGACATAACGCACTCCCGCCGTATTCAGTATCTGGAATATGGGTTCAAAGACCGACACGGCGCTATTCTAGCGGATACCCTTAGAATTAGCAGCCGACCTTGCATAACAAGGAATAGAAAGGAAAGGGAATTAAGGGGTCGGGAAGTCTTTTGGGGAGAGCCGGGTATCAGGACTCGAATGCCGTGCGGGCGTATGATGCCGGCGTTTGATTTCCGCCGCATCAGCAGATTCCAGGAGCAATACGACGGCTTCTTTCAGATTGCTTGTCGCCCCCTCAATCGTCGCTCCCTGGCTGGCCACGTCCACCTCGGGGCAAAGCGCCACATAAAGGTCGCCCTCTTTCTCGACAATTGCCGTATAGCTGTTCTTCGTCAAGGATCTGCGCCTTTGAGTCGCCCGCTGCCCGAAACGCTGATCCTGGATAACGGCCCCGAATTCGCGGGGACCGCGCTGGATGCGTGGGCGGCTCAGCACGGCGTACATTTGCACTTCATTCAGCCGGGGAAGCCGGTGCAGAACGCCTTTATCGAGAGCTTCAACGGCAAGTTTCGGGATGAGTGTTTAAATGAGCACTGGTTTGTGACCCTACAGGAAGCCCAGCTCGTGATTGAAGCGTGGCGGCGGGAATACAACGAAGAACGGACTCACAGCGGGATTGGGGATGTGACACCCCAAGAGTTCATTACCCACTATCAAACCAGGGCCCAGCTGACACAGGAGGTAACTTCCTCAGCTTTGGTCTAATAAACGGGGGAAGGTCACGGCAAGTATGCTGACTCGCTTCTTTCGCCATGGTCCTTCAGCCGATACCACTCCTCTGATTTAGGCCGGGCCCTATGAGGAGATGTGGTTCGACGCTTTGACCGAAGCTGGCATAACTTTCGTACGCTGTATCGCCCACTAGCAAACACTTGGGCGGTGTACGACAATTCAGGAGAAACACCGCGTTTGGTGGCGGAAGGTCCATGAAAACAAAGGGTGGAACGGACGGCAAGACCTTTGCTCAGAGTGTTGGTCGGGCGCTGCGGCGTGCAGCCAAAGCCGCCCGGAAGAGCGCGCAGGTATACAATGCGCCTGTCTATGTGTGGCTGGACGGCAAAGGCGTGGCGACGAAACCTTGGGAGAAGAAAAGAAGGAGAAGAAACAGAGACAGGCAGAATAAACCCTGCGAGAGGAAAAAGAATAGGCATTGCCGATGACTCTGCCAGCATTGCCCAAAAAATCTGGAATTCCTCCAAGACAAGATAGTGACTATCAAGAGGTAGTCTTACCGGTGAGGGAATGCAGATGACCGCGATCCCACCATTCACGGAAGCCCACGCCGAGCTCTTGCGGAGGTTTCTCTCGTTGCCAGAGCGTCCGAATGGCACCTTGACCTACCCTCAACTGGCGGGGTTCTTGTTTAGCATCGCCAATGGGCCTGAGTTGATCCCGCCATCCGAGTGGATGCCATTGGTCTTCAACGACCGGAGCGCGGGCTACGAGACGCAGCAGGAGGCCGAGGGTGTCATGCAGGCGATGATGGCACTCCACAACGATTGCGCGCGTGGACGAACCGAGGAGAATGCGTGCCCCCCACCTGGTTGCGAGTTCAGGCTTCAGCCGTTGGACAATTTGGCCGATGACGCGCCGCTGAGCCAATGGGCGCGAGGCTTTTTGACCGGCCACGGCTACCTTGAGGACATCTGGAACGACTACACACCAGGCGATCTGGACGAGGAATTCGGATCGGTTCTGATGGTACTCACGTTCTTTGCCTCCCTAAAGCTCGCCGAGGCCTACCACAAGGAGGGCACG
>CAYQDJ010000041.1:0-27455 GCA_964416255.1 uncultured Nitrospira sp.
AGTGCCTGATGTACTATCAGAGGGATTTGTGAAAGTCCTGCTGGGCAACGAGAAAAACCAGAAAGTGGAGCTTCAGAGGGGCCTCCAGGCACTCCACATGGCCATCCAACAGCCCAAAAATGCCGACACCCATGAGTGGGGACCGGATGACCAAGTACACATGTGGGATTCGCGTGGACAATCCTACCCGAAGCAAACAATACGAGGGTTAACAAAACTCCCGGGTGTTGCCGAGCCGATCTTTTATGTTCTTA
Organism: uncultured Nitrospira sp.; assembly: GCA_964416255.1. Taxonomy (GTDB): domain Bacteria; phylum Nitrospirota; class Nitrospiria; order Nitrospirales; family Nitrospiraceae; genus Nitrospira_D. The sequence goes on from CAYQDJ010000041.1 coordinate 255, forward strand.
GAGATGTGAAAGACAAAGCCGGCGATGTACGCGAGGCCATAGCCCTCTTGTCTGTGGCGCTACTCCTTCACCTAGGGTGGGTAGTTCGCGGAATTCTTCTGTCTGCGGTTTTTGCTGTGAGAGAACACGCCGGGAACACGTAGGGTTTGCCTGTAGATTTGAGGCGCTGATCAGAAATCTTCTGAATCCGCCTGAACAAAACTGATCTGGCCAAACGCACAAACTCGCTGTGTGAGCGGGGCTCCGCTGTTCTGACAAGGGCTACCCTGGAGGCTGATGCTCTATCCGAATGGGCTACGGGCGCGCTCGTCTGAGGGGGCCGATGGGCCAGAGCCTGCGAATGGGGGCCGATCACAATCCCGTCACAGACACGAAACGTCACAGGCCATAAGAGGTTTGTGGTCGGGGCGAGAGGATTTGAACCTCCGACATCCTGCTCCCAAAGCAGGCGCGCTACCGGGCTGCGCTACGCCCCGACGAGTTGATGGTGAGCCGCTGCTTTCGCACCACATCATCAGATGAGAAATCATGCTATGGAGATCCCTTATACCGCAACGTTCCTCTGAGAGTCCAGGCACGTCACACAAGACGCACAGATCGGACGATGAATCTTCTGACAGCTTGTCTGAGCTTGGAGAGCCTGGCCTTGTTGGTCCTCGCGCTTGCTGGGATCTTCACTGACAACGGACCGCTTTCATTCTGATTCTCGCTGAACGATCAAGAGGCCATGCGGTCCGTCGTTTGCACGCCTGAGACACCGAATGCTCAGGCAGGAAGGTTTTGCCGTAACGTCTCCGAGCCAACCGGACGTGCCTGCACCGGCGACAAATCAGAGGCACACAACAGGCTCTCCCTGAAATGTCCGCCAGGCTGGCATGGGTTTGCCCGTGGAATGGCTTTCGCTCCGCATTGTCTCGCGCGTACCCGGCACGAGAGCCCGAAGGTGATGACGAACGGAATGCCCAGAGCCGCTTGAGGTCGGCCGCCACCAAGCCGGACATCCAAAAGTTTTTTGCATGTATCACATCGTAGGCCTTGCGCCCACGCCCTCGGCCGTGTGCGACGACGGTTTCAACGCGATGCCGATGAATTCCCGGACGATCGCTTCGCCGTGGAAAACCGCATCGTGATAGAGGCTGATCATCTTATTGCCGAGGCTCCGCAGGATAAAGAAGACTTGATCCGTCTGTACAACGCCGACCCATCCAAGATCACGATCGTCCCCTGCGGCTTTTATGCCGCCGAACTGTGGCCGATCAGCAAACCGCTCGCTCACATGGCTCTGATCTCCCACCGGAAGAGCGCATCATTCTGCACAGGGCATCGACACCGTCATACGCGGGTTCGCAGGGTTGTTTCGAGGCCAGCGGTCTCCTGCGCGGCTCCTCGTCAACGCGGCGATGCCGAAGATCCGCCGCAGTCGGCACGCCGGTCGTGGATGTGTATGCCCTGACGAATCCCCAACACACACCGTGCATAGTTCCGCAGCGCACCTGACGCATGATGTACCGTGCAAGTTCTGCTACCAGAGCGTGTGCCCCGAACGCCATCATGATTGCTTGCGTCGCATCCCCGCTCCTTGGGGAATCAGTGTCCGGCAGCAGCGGAACAACCTGTTTAATGCCCTGCTCTTCACAAAACATCCCGTCCTCTACCAGCGGCTGATCCAAGCGGCTCCACCCTGGCACTACTATGTCAATACCGCGGCGTTGGCGAGTGCGGCCATTGGATGGGCCTCGGGCAGAACCTGGCTACTAGGCCCGGCAGGCGCCATTTGGACAGTCGGTGTGATGCGGTTCGCCCGTTACCGTCTGCGGAATACCTCCCGCAATCCGCTGCACCTGCTGGAGATGGTGGCGACCTCGGCACTAGTTCCACCGGCGGCGGTATTTTTGCGTCTGAAAGGTGCGCTGAAGTATCGGGTAGTCTTTTTCTGACCGCATGATCCCAAGCCGCGTGTCCGGTCCAGTATGACCGCATCATCCCTGTCCGTCGGCTGGGGATTTGCACAGTGGGAGGATGCCTTGGAAGGCGTACAATAACAACGTGCTAACGGCCTGAAGGAATGGAACGCATTAGTAGAGCTAACTCCAACAGGAAAACCGGCAGGAGGGACTCTATGACTCACGCTGCATGGCTAGGCATCCTCGTATGGCTCTCGGGGGCTCCCATGATGTTGTGGCCCGATCACGCTGTGGTGTTCGCCCAACAGCAGCCCTCGCAGCAGGTTGTGACCGGCACCTTGGTGAAGTTGGACCTCGCGGATATGAAAGGCCTTGTGCGCACCGATTTGGGCAAACCGATCTTCTTCCAGGTGGTCAACCCGCACCTGTTCGAGAAGCTGTCGGTCGGTGACCGCGTGACGGTGGTACTCGACCCTTACGGCCGCTTGAACAAAGTAACCGACGCATCGATCGCCGAGTTCGTCGTTCCGGAAACCGGAGACCCATCGACGACGGATGCGCCGCAAATTGGCTGATCATATATTTTGCCCATCGCTCCTCGGGGCTGAGCCTCTCCTTGACTGGCCGTTCTTCGCCCACTTCGCCCCGTCAATAACTCCAACAGCGGTTCCGGACCAGGTGTCCAGCGAGAGACACTCTGTCCTGGCGCCGCCGGTTCGACTTCTTTCGGCTCGCCGACGAAGCAGCTCGAAGTCTTGCCCTGACGTCGCGGGCTTTGCGTCTCACCAAAGGTCTCCATACAGATGAGGATTTGCCGGAGCGGCAGCCAATATCGGTCTGTCTCTTGCACACCGGTACAGCGCCTATGTGCAGCTCGTCCGCCGAACAGCACAGTCACGAACAAAGGAGGGAATCAATCAATGCCGAGGTCTTCATCACAGAAAAAATCAGGCGCCGGCTCTTCGGGGAAGAAAAAACCGGCTCAGCAAGAACCGGATGCCTTGGAGATGCTCAAGGGCGATCATGAAACCGTGTTGTCGCTCTTCCAGCGGCATGCGTCGGCCGCTTCTGAAGAGCAAGTGCGGCTGACCAAAGAACTCTTCCATAACCTTACGCTGCACACCGCTCTGGAAGAGGAACTGTTTTATCCGGCCTTGCGGGGGCGCAACGACGCAGAAGAGTCCGGCGACCTGGAATCCGACGACAGCGAGGAATTCGATTCATCCGAGGACATGGACAGCGAGACGGACGCGCTCGAGGAGGACATCGATCAAGAGGAGGAAGAAGACCTCGTCACCTTGGCATATGAAGATCACCAAAACGTCAAGGACCTACTCGAGGAACTCAAACGCCTGGATCCTGAAAGCGACCAGTATCGTGACCGATTCGGGGAATTGAAGGACGCGCTCACAGACCATATGGAAGAGGAGGAAGAAGTCCTGTTCGCCGAGGCGCGGCTCCGTGTGGACACCAAAGCGCTGGGCGCACAGATGGCTAAGCGGAGACGCGATCTGGATTCGTCAATGGCGGCTTAGGCCGTCCTCGTAAAGCTGGGCGAGCGATGCCGGGATGGGAGCGCACCAATCCCGGCGTCGTTTCACCAGGCGATTTTCTCGTCATTTCTCAGAAAAAGGCCGCGCACGGACGACAGGAGTGTGCATGGATCAGAGAGGGGTTGAACAAAGAACGGACGGATTGCGGCGCATGCTGCTGGAACGACGGCAGGCGCTGCAACGGGAAATCGACGAGTCCTTGGCCGCCTATCGTGAAGGGCAGCATCGGTTGCGGGAGGAATCCGTGCCAGACACGGAAGATTTGTCTGTTCAGGACAGTACCGCCGAACAGCGCATTTCCGTATTGGAATCCCGCAATCGCACACGGGATCTCCTTGACGAAGCGCTTCGCAGGTTGGACGAGGGACTCTATGGGGTGTGTGATCAGTGCGGAGGACCCATCGGAGAGGCGCGCTTGAAGGTGCTTCCGTTTGCCCGGCGGTGTATTACCTGTCAAGAGCAAGCCGAGGTGCTCGAACAAATCGAACGAAGGGAAGAAAGGCCCGACGGGTAACCGCAATCAGAATAGCCAGAAAGCAGATGTCACCCGCACTTAACCGGATATGGCCGCCGGGGTCGAAAGAATCTGCCGCATGCTCTGGAATGCGCGCGCGCGATGGCTGATGCGGTTTTTATCCTCCGAGGAAAGTTCCGCGAGCGTCTTGCCAAGTTCCGGTACATAAAACACCGGATCATATCCGAATCCCTGGCATCCGGCAGGATGTTCCGTAATCAGCCCAGGAAGCACTCCCTGCGCGAGGTGGACCTCACCGCTCGTCAGTGCCAGCGCCGCCACGGTGAGAAACCGTGCCGTCCGTTTGGACGCCGGAACGGCCGACAGTTCTTCGAGCAGCTTTCGACAGTTCTCTTCATACGTCGCCTGCTCTCCGGCATAGCGGGCCGCATACACTCCCGGGCGCCCTCCCAGAGCATCCACTTCCAACCCGGTATCGTCGGCGACAGCCGGCAATCCTGTGGCCCGTGCAATCTCGACCGCTTTCTTTCGGGCGTTGTCTTCACATGTAGCGCCGTCCTCAACCACGTCGGGGCTGGCCGGAAAATCGGCCAGTGTCCGGATTCGTATGCCGAGACCAGCGAGCAATGCCGTCACTTCTGACGCCTTGTGTAGATTTCTGGTCGCCAGGACGAGTTCCTTCACCATCGTGCGGCCTTAATCCAGCGGACCGACCAGATCCTTTTGGATGGCCGTCAGGCGCTGAATGGCCTGCCAACCCATGGCAAGGAACTCATCCATGTCGTGTTTGGCAAACGGCGTCCGTTCGGCGGTCCCTTGGACCTCCACGTATCGCCCACGGCCGGTCATGACCAGATTCATGTCGACTTCGGCCATGGAGTCTTCCGTATAAGCCAAATCGACCATGATCTCTCCCCCCACTTTACCCACACTCACGGCGGCCAGATAATCGGTCAGCGGCAGTTTCTTGATCAGTTCCCGCTTCTTGAGCACGGCACAGGCATCCGCCAAAGCGATGAAGGCTCCCGTAATCGCAGCCGTTCGAGTTCCGCCATCGGCCTGGATCACATCGCAATCAATCCAAATGGACCGCTCGCCCACTTGCGAAAGATCCGTGACGGCCCGGAGGGCTCGCCCGACCAGCCGCTGGATTTCCAACGTTCGTCCGCCCTGTTTCCCTTTGACGGCCTCTCGCGGCGAGCGTTCGTGGGTCGCGCGCGGCAGCATCGAATATTCGGCCGTCACCCATCCGGTGCCTTTTCCCTTCAGAAAGGGAGGAACTTTCTCCTCAACGGAGGCGGTACAAATCACTTTCGTATCGCCCATTTCCATCAGCACCGCTCCCTCGGCATGTTTGGTGAAATTCCTGGTCACTTTCACCGGACGCACCTGATCCTTGCGGCGGCCGTCAAACCGTACAAGCCCTGCGATCCCGCTCATGGGCACACTCCATCTTTTATAAGTGAACAGCAGAACAAATAATTATAAGGAACGGTCTGAAAAACCGCAAACGAGGGCCGGGACGAGCGACGCGAAGGGCTCGGCAGGCTCAGTGATCCTCCCGCTTCATTGTACAACGCTTGATTGTACAAATTGTACCAACCGAAACCCGCTGATCGACGAAATCTGTACAGCCCGGCCCGCCGCCGGCGACCTCGACCCGACCGGGCTTCGGGACAACCAGGCGAACAAAATGCAAGACGCCTCTCCTAGAGCGGCTCTCCATGTCGTCGATCCACGTCTGGAAGAGCATCGCTCGTCAGTCCACAGATTGGTTTCAGCATGCCTGCAATGGCACAAAAAGTGCACACTTCCACGGGGCTTACACGAATCGGATAACGCTCACTGGGCTTCAAGTCATCATGCAGACCGCCTTTGATCGCCACGCCCACCAAGCCCTGATCGATAATCGCAGCATCCTGGTCGTGGACGATGAGGAACCCATCCGGCGATTATTGGGATATCTACTCCAGTCCCACGGCTATACAGTCGCCCTGGCAAGTGATGCGCGGGAAGCCCGGCACAAGCTCGACGAATCTCCCTATGCCCTCCTGTTGTGCGACGTGAATATGCCGGGCGAATCCGGCATGGACCTGGTCCGAAACATCCTCGAAGAGCGTCCTCACACTGCGGCCATCATGGTCACGGGCCTGGATAGTTCGGTATTGGCCAATGCGGCGCTGGATATGGGCGCCTTTGGATACATCGTCAAGCCGTTTGAATCCAATGAAGTCCTAATCGATGTGGCCAACGCACTTCGGCGCCGGCGACTGGAAATTGAAAATCGGCTCCACCGTGAACATCTCGAGGATGTCGTCCGCACCAGAACCATAGCGCTTCAACAGGCGTTGGACTGGCTGGAGCGAAGCGAGAAAGAGCTCCGGTTATCCCGCGAAGAGACGATCCAGCGTCTCGCTATGGCCGCCGAATTTCGCGACAGTTCCACGGCGCAGCACATCCAACGGATGAGCCATTACTGCGAGTTGCTTGCGCGCAAGTCCGGATTGTCGCCGGAGCGCTGCGATATCATTCGCACGGCCAGTCCCATGCACGATATCGGAAAGATCGGCACGCCGGATCATGTTCTCTTGAAACCGGGCAAGTTCACCAAAGAAGAATTCGGCGTTATCGCCCAGCATGCCGAAATCGGCTATCGCATCCTTGGCGGATCGGATGCCGAGTTATTGAACGTCGCCGCCGTCATTGCCTATACGCATCACGAGCGCTTCGACGGCACCGGGTATCCGCGAGGTCTCAAGGGCGAGGCCATTCCCATCGAAGGCCGAATCGCCGCCATCGCCGATGCCTTCGATGCGCTGACCACGCAACGCGTCTACAAACCGGCGTTCGAGTTGAGCCACGCCATCGAACTGATGAGGAAACACCGCGGCGAGCATTTCGATCCGGACCTGTTGGATATCTTCATGGCCTCCACTGAAGACCTGGCCCGCATCCACGGCCAATATGCGGATCGGCCATTCCGAAGGCTCCTCTGACGCCATCTCATCGTCGAAAGCAGCCGTTTCGTTGACCGATGTTTCCCCGCCCGATATACTTTTTTCGTCTCCCGTAGAGCCCCGCGTTGCCATCTCGGCGCCTACGCACCCGCAACATGACGAAAGGATTTCACCTTCATGGCCAAGAAACTGCGCGCTCATCGCAAGCCCCTCGCCGCCAGAAACTGGATCGCCTATCTCTGCGAATCGCTGGTGGCGTCCGGCGCCATGCCGACCTGGGACGCCGCCGCCTATCTGACGGAGAATCTGTTCGGGGAGAAGCCGAACCCTCGGCTCCTGAGCCCATCCCATCCCCACGAAGTCACGTCATTGTTTCTCCGACGGCTCTATCAACCCGTCGTTGAAGCGGCCGCACGAGAGGTGAATGTCCCTCGTGCGTTTGCCGTGCATCTTTTCACGGATATCAGCCTGACCGGTCACTCGGGCGTATTGGTCGTCCTGCTTTGCGGAACGGACAAACCCCAGCACCTGGTGTTGCTGGACGGCGTGAAGGCCTGGGATCTCGTTTTCCCAGACGCGGACTCGTTCAATAGCTGGATTGAGGAGCGTTATCGCCGGATGGTCGACGGGCTTCGCCGGGCCATCCTCGAGGTCCATGATGAGGTGCTGACGCCGGCCTAACGCCGCGGCGTGGGCCGATTCACGCCGGATCGTAGTTCAAATTAGGCGCGAGCCATCGTTCCACGACGGGAATCGGCATCCCCTTGCGGCGGGCATAATCGTCGACCTGATCTTTCCCGATCTTGCCCACGGCAAAATACTTGCTGTCCGGATGGGCAAAATACCACCCGCTCACGGACGCGGCGGGCAGCATCGCGAAACTTTCCGTCAACGTGATGCCCGTGTGCTGCTCGACGTGCAACAGATCGAACAGAGACCGCTTTTCAGTATGATCCGGACAAGCCGGATAGCCGGGAGCCGGCCGGATCCCCCGATACTTCTCGCGAATTAAGTCGTCATTGGTCAAGCGTTCCGCCGCACCGTATCCCCATGCCTCACGAACCCGCTTGTGAAGCGATTCCGCGAAGGCCTCGGCCAGCCGGTCCGCCAGAGCTTTGGCCATGATTGAATTGTAATCGTCATGATCTTGGTCGAACCGGCGGCACACGTCGTCCAGGCCAATCCCGGCCGTGACTGCGAAGGCGCCTATGTAATCATGCCGACCAGAGTGCTTCGGAGCGATAAAGTCTGCCAGCGCCAAGTTCGGCTGGTCCTTGGGCTTTTCCGATTGTTGCCGCAGCGTATGAATGGTTCCGCACGCCGTCGTGCGGGAGGCATCGGCGTACAGGGCGATATCGTCGCCGACCCCGGCTGCGGCGAAAAGGCCGTAGACGCCCTTGGCCGTCAGTCCCCGTTGTTCGATGATCTCATCGAGCAATCGCCGCGCGTCGTCGTACAACTCCTTGGCCTTGGCTCCTACGGTCGCATCCTCAAAGATGTTGGGATACCGTCCCTTCAACTCCCACGTGTGAAAGAACGGGGTCCAGTCGATGAATGGCACCAGTTCCGCCAGCGGCTGATCGTTGATGGGCCGCACCCCGAGGAGGGGGGGCTCGGCAATATCCAAGTTTGCCCAGTCGCAGGTGAATCCGTTGAGGCGCGCGCGCGCGAGCGGCAACAGAACCTTGCCGCCGCGCTCCCGATGCGCCATGCGCATGCGTTCATAATCATCCCGGACTTGCCCTACGAAGACCGGCTTGTGCGTAGCATTGAGGAGGTTGCTCACCACACCCACGGCCCGCGACGCATCCAAGACGTGCACCACGGAAGGGGCGTAGGCCGGTGCAATCTTCACGGCGGTGTGCGCCTTACTCGTCGTCGCCCCTCCGATGAGCAGCGGCACATCGAATCCCTCGCGGGTCATCTCTTTGGCCACATGCACCATCTCGTCCAACGACGGCGTAATGAGTCCGCTCAAGCCGATGATGTCGGCCTTCACCTCCCGCGCCGCGGCCAGAATCTTTTCGCAGGGCACCATCACGCCGAGATCGACCACCTCATAGTTGTTGCAGCCGAGCACAACCCCGACAATGTTTTTGCCGATGTCATGCACGTCCCCTTTGACCGTCGCCAACAACACCTTGCCTTGGGACTGGTACCCTCCGAGCCGTTTCTTCTCCTCTTCCATGAACGGCATGAGATAGGCGACGGACTTTTTCATGACCCGGGCGCTCTTGACCACTTGAGGCAAGAACATCTTCCCGGATCCAAAGAGGTCGCCGACCACGTTCATCCCTGCCATGAGGGGGCCTTCGATGACCGAAAGCGGCTTGGGGTATTGCTGCCGCGCTTCCTCGGTGTCCTGATCGATGTAGTCCGCGATGCCCTTGACCAGGGCATGCGTCAACCGTTCTTCAACGGTGCCGCTGCGCCAGTCGTCGTCTTTGACGGCCGCCTTCCCCTTCTGCTTGACGGTGTCGGCAAACGCCACCAAACGCTCCGTGGCATCGGCCCGCCGGTTCAACAACACGTCCTCCACCAGCTCGAGCAAATCCTTCGGGACTTCCTCATAGACGGCCAACTGACCGGCATTGACGATCCCCATGTCGAGCCCGGCGTTGACGGCATGATACAGAAACGCCGCATGCATCGCTTCGCGCACCACCTGATTGCCCCGGAACGAGAAGGAGATATTGCTGATGCCTCCGCTGACCTTCGCGCCGGGGAGATGACGTTTGATCCAGCGTGTCGCGTCAATGAAATCGACCGCGTAGTTGTTGTGCTCCTCGATGCCGGTCGCGACCGTCAATATATTGGGGTCGAAAATGATATCCTCCGGCGGGCATCCCACCTGCTCCGTGAGAATTTGGTAGGAACGCGCGCAGATCTCGGTTTTTCGCTGGACCGTATCCGCCTGACCCTGTTCATCAAACGCCATGACCACGACGGCGGCCCCGTAGCGGCGGATCAATCGAGCCTGGTCGATGAACTTCGGTTCGCCTTCCTTCAGACTGATGCTGTTCACGATCGCCTTGCCTTGAATATTCCTGAGACCCGTCTCCAACACCTCCCATTTGGAGCTGTCCACCATGATGGGCACCTTGCAGATATCCGGCTCCGAGGCGACCAGGCGAAGGAACGTTTCCATCGCCGCTTTGGAATCGAGCATACCTTCATCCATGTTGATGTCGATGATTTGGGCTCCCCCCTCGACTTGTTGCCGGGCCACGGACAACGCCGCGTCGTAATCGCCGGCGAGAATCAGTCTGGCGAAAGCCGGCGACCCCGTCACATTGGTCCGCTCCCCGATGTTCACGAAATTGGAGTCGGGACGGATGGTGACGGCTTCCAGGCCGCTCAGCCGGGTGTAGGCGTCGACGGCCGGAATGCCTCTCGGCCTGGCATCGCGCACCGCTTCGGCAATGCCCTTGATATGAGCGGGAGTTGTGCCGCAGCAGCCCCCCACGATGTTGAGCCAGCCGTTTTCGGCCCAGTCCCGCAACTGGGGTGCGAGCGAGTCCGGCGTTTCCGGGAACCCGGTCGGCAGCAGCGGATTCGGCAACCCAGCGTTGGGATGTGCGCTGAGATAGACGGGCGCAATTCGAGACAATTCCTCGATCAGCGGCCGCATTTCCTGCGGGCCCAGCGCGCAGTTCATGCCCACGCTCAGAAGTGGCACATGAGAGATGGAGTTCCAAAACGCCTCCACCGTCTGGCCGGTCACTCCCCGGTTGCTGCCCGCTTGGATGAACGTAACCGATGCCATGATCGGCACCCGGCGCCATCCGCGGTCGAACCCGTCCAGGATGGCGAAAAACGCCGCCTTGGCGTTCAGTGTGTCGAAGATCGTCTCCACCAGCAGCAGATCGACCCCGCCGTCGAGCAACCCGCGGACCTGCTCGCCGTACGCCATGACCAATTCCTCGTACGTCGTGCCTCGTGCGGCAGGATTGTTGACGTCGGTGGAGATCGACGAGGTCTTGGTGGTGGGACCGATGGCTCCGGCCACGAAGCAGCGACGGCCCGGGTGCGCGGTCTGAACCTCGTCCACGGCACGTGTGGCACAGGTCGCGCCGGCCTTCGACAACTCATAGCCCAACGAAGCCATGCCATAATCCGCCAGCGAGATGGCCTGGGAGTTAAAGGTATTGGTCTCGACGATGTCGGCTCCGGCTTCAAGATAGTGCCGATGAATGTCTTCGACGATGGCCGGCTGGGTAATATTCAGCAGATCGTTGTGCCCTTTCAGGTCCTTGGGCCACTGTTTGAAACGGTCTCCGCGGAAGGCCGCTTCGTCCAGCTTGCGTTGCTGGATCATCGTGCCCATGGCCCCGTCGAGAATCAGAATGCGCTGTTGGAGCATCGACTGAATGTCATCGGTTCGTGATGCAGGCATCGTCGGGTTCTTCCTAGTGGTCCTGTTAGCGATCATACTTGAAGGGCCGGAAACCCGGCAACTGCGCCCCCCCTTTCTTGACTTCGGTTTGCGCCCATCGATACCATGGGCATCGAGGCAGGAGGAGTTCATTGCGCTGGCACATCCTGATCCTTGTCATGATCTCAGCTCTCCTGGGTTCGTCCGTCCCCTCCCGTTCCGGTGCGGCGTCGTATTTTGAAGACGGCTTTTTGGGCCTGACGCAAGAAGAACTGCATGCACGACTGGGCATGCCCCAGGCCGTCCGCGACCGGAAATCGGCGTTGCGCGTGTTCAGTTACTACCCGATCTCCGATTGGTCCAAGTATTTCAGCAAACTGGTGTCGCCGGAAAACGGCGAAGATGTCTACACCTTCAAACGGGAGGGCATCGACGTCCGCTATTCATTCGGGTACACGGTCGACCCCGGTGACGAGCGGGAAGATCGTCCGCTTTTCGTCAAGCTGGTCGATATTGAGTTCTCGCCGGCGGTACCTTTGGCGCAGGTGCCGCTGTTGGTCCCCGAGTTTCAACCGGCGACCGAGCCGGCCAGCCCCGCCTTTCGGTCCAACATCTGGCTGCTGCTGTTTAAAGGCGGACCTTCACCCGAAGCCCGGTTTATCATCAGAGAAAAAGGAAAAGAGCAGCTCGATTGGACGCTGGCCTACCAGTTGTTCTCCATGCAAGGGCTTCCTGATCGGCTCACATCGAAGGCCCGCATCGACCGTTTGGAAATCAGCGCGCAGAGCCTCCAGTTGGTGCGGCAACGGCAACGCCACACCCACGAAGCCATCATGAACCCCTATTCCAAGGAATTCGCCCAGCAGACGCCGGCGCCGGCGGCCCCCGCCAGAAAAATCCCTGTGCCACAGTACGAAGAATAGTCGGAGCGATTACCGGCCCGACGGCTGAAGACGGTCTCGAGGCGCATTCCCCGCCGCGGTTGCGTTCGACTTCATGCCCCCGATCGCGCCGCCGTCGCTCACATACATCAGCACCGGGGTGCCGATCCCTAGCGCGATGAGCAGACAGAGTGCCAGCAGACGTACGAGCTGGCTCTTACTGAGAAACATGACGCCGATGAGGACGACGCCGATCCCAAGGGCATAGGCCAGTATACGCGACTCCGACGACATACGCCCTTCGAGCCCGAACGAGGAGAGCTTCGTGCGAAGCGTCTTGCCCCGCTCCTGAACAGTTCGCCGGATCGACTGCACGGCGGACCAGGACGAGGTCACCGGTTCAGGCGACTGCTGAATCTTGACACGGGATCGATAGGTTTTCGGAATCGAGTCCGGATTATCGGTATAGACCATGTTGCCCTGGTCATCCGGATAAGAATAAGTCGTCGCAGCCCAGAGATTTGGGGCAGTCACCGATCCCCAAGCCAGACAGAGGGCGACGAGATACCGCGCCGGTGCATATGGTCGAGGCAGGTCCCGAGTCATCATCATGCCGTCTCCCATCGGCGATTATAGCGGGATCTCCTTGAATTGCGATCTTATCGAGACTTCCCGGCCTTTCTTGACTCGCTTGGAGCCCCCTTGTTAGCATGCGCGCCTTTACGGCATGAGCATGACGACCGAACCCAGCGTCACCGCAGCCTCGGAGAACGAGGAACCCTCCTTCATCCGCCGGAAGCCGGTGCGGCTGACTATCTACCTGTGGCTACTGACATTCTTTCTATTGATGGTGGTCTGGCCCCTGATCACGCATCTTCGCGATCCGGACTTTCAAAAACACATCGAGCAGCACCGGGTGATGGCCGGGATGTCCAAGGAACAGGTATTGAAAGCCTGGGGCGGTCCTCAGACAATCAATACATCATTTACGAATGAAGGAATCCGGCGGGAAGAATGGATTTTTGAAGATTGGGAAAGTGCGTCAATCGTGAAACACCGGTATCTCTATTTCGAAGAAGGCACCCTCATTGGCGGCTGGTATGAGGGGGCCAGCGAGCGCCGCCTGCCGGACATTCCCGCCGAGAAACCGCATCCCAAGCTCTAGCCGTGATCCGTTTCTCAGGCGGTCGCTTCGCGAATTTCCTGCCGAAGCCGGCTCAGCAGCACGTCGGCCCGCGCACGGTCCGATTCCTCGACCATCACCCGCGACAGCAGGAAGGGCACACCCGGGTACAGACTACTCACGTGCTCGTCATGAATGACATAGGCGATCCTGTTGCCGTCGAACAGGCTCTTGATCATCGCCAGTTCACCCACCGTCTGCGCGCTCGTCAAATGAATCAGCACGGGGTTTCAATATCGAAGGTTTGCGCTTTGCCTCGATTCATTTTACACTCGCCCGAATGTTACGGCGTTTCCGTAATTCGCGCGCGCCGCTCTTGGCCGGGACCGCCGGAAATGGTGAGGACCCGTTTCCATTCGCGCACCTGATAAATCGCCCAGGCGTTGGGTTGGCCTTTGAAATAGGCCGTGGGATCCTCCCCGCTCGCACTGAGATAGATGGGTTCGGTGAACCCTTCTTCCAGGACATAATCCAAGAGCGATTCAGTCGTAAATCCCGTTCCCCGGAGGGTGACGTCCGACAAGACGGTTAGAATGTCGTCGGGGTTTTGTACAGTGATTGGATTCATGGTTGCGCACCGCCTGTGCGCCGAATTGTAACGACGCCCGAGAGGAGAAGGCAAGCCGATGACTGCTCGATTGACGAAGCCGCGATTTCTGGATGCGCTGTTGCGTGTGATGGACAGGAAACATCACTGGGCATGGGAACATTTTGCCACAGGCCGCCTCACGCGCCCTCAACTCAAGATCCATTTCCAGCAGGAGTATGCGGTCTATGTCCGCGACTTTCCCGTTTTCTTGTCTCGCATTCACGGAAAAAATCCGCCAGCTTCCGTGCGCCGCATGTTGGCCGAAAACATCTATGAGGAGGACACCGGCGGACTGTCGTTAGGCAAGTCTCATCCGAAGCTCTTTCTGACGATGATGGACGGATTGGGTTTCCCGGCGAAAGAGTTCGAGCGCATCCGGCTGCTGCCGGCCAGCCGCCGGTACCGGAGCTGGTTGGACCGCGCGTCGCACCATCGCCAGTGGGTCATCGGCGCGGCCGCCCTGACGGTCTTCGTCGAAGGCAGCGTGAAGGACCGCAAAGAATTACTTGAACCGAGCAAGGCAAAGAGCGCAGAAGATATCGAGGCGGTCATTCGGAATCATCCGTTGGTGCGACACCACGGCCTTTCGCCTGACCATATGGACTTGATCCGAGCACATCAGCTGGTGGAGGCGGGACACCGCCACGATGCCTATGACATGGTCGTCAACCATACGGCGCCGGCTCTTCACCGATCGGTGGTGGCCTGCCTTGCCAAAAGCCTGTCGTTGTGGCTTCAGTACCGAAATGCGGTGGCCAAGGCCTGTGGCATCGCTGCGCCTTGAGGCCCCGATCCCGACCCTGAGCCTGCTGTGCGCGGGTCTCGTGCTGATGGGCGGCGGGGGGTCTCCGCCGCCCATCAGCGCGGCCTCCCCTTCCGACATGGTCTTCATTCCGGCGGGCGAGTTCATCATGGGCACCGCCGCCGGTGCAGACGGCTTGCCCGACGAACAACCGGAACGGCGCGTCTACCTCAGCAGTTTTTATCTTGACCGTCTGGAGATCACCAATCAGGCCTATGTGGAATTCGTCAGGGAGACGGGTCATCGTATTCCTGAAAACAAGAGTTCCGCTGCGACCTTGTGGGTCCACGATAAACCGTTAAATGAAATACTGTCTCATCCCGTGATCAATGTCAGTTGGGAGGATGCTGCTGTCTACTGTCGTTGGGCAGGAAAACGTCTGCCCACGGAAGCCGAATGGGAAAAAGCTGCGCGCGGCACGGATGGTCGCCGCTATCCCTGGGGGAACGATTGGGATCTGGCGAGGGCCAACAGTGCCAGCTATTGGGCCGGTCGCACCATTGAATTTCGGAGCGGGGTCGATTGGGAAGCGTTCTGGATCCGCGGGGCCGGGGCTCGTCTCTCAAAAGAGCACGGCATCAAGGGCGAGGTGCTCACCCTTCCCGTCGGTAGCTTCCCGGAAGGAGCCAGCCCTTACGGAGCCTTGGACATGGCTGGGAACGCGGCCGAATGGGTGGCCGATTGGTTCGACCCCAATTATTACCGGACTGCCCCGCTGACCGACCCACCGGGCCCGGATCGAGGGGCCATCAAGGCCATGCGTGGCGGCTCTTGGCTCAAACCGGCTGTGAGCCTTCGCACATCCGATCGGGATTGGGGAATCATGGACAGTCGCCCGAGCGGCACGGGCTTTCGTTGCGCCAGAGACGGCTGGTAACGCCCGCACGGCCTTCAACCGACAGGCTAATCAACCCAAGAACCAAACAATAGACCCCTTCGATGCCACCACCGACATGACCAGCCCGAGCCCGGCCTCATCATGAGAAAAATCGTAGATGATCGATTCCTCCGGAACCAGGCGGCCGACCATCACGACCGTGATGTCGATCACCTCCCCGCGCGCGATCCGCCTCTCGAAGCGCTCCCGTTGACGGCTGATGGGAATCGCGATCAGTTCTCGGAGAGATCCTCATACTTAAAGCGAACAAGGCCCCAGGAAGTGGGTATGAATACCGGCCCCAAAACGACGCGATATCCGTCGTTCTCCGGGTCAAAAGCGGGCAATTCCCCGCTCCAGCGAAACGCCAACCGCCAGCCGAGCGCCTGGTGTCCCATTCGATTGGCGTCCCGTTCGCGGTTGAGCGCAAAGAGACGTTCATCCAACCCGCTGTCATGATGGCCATGGCCATAGAGCGTCCTCCAGTCGGGCGCCGTGCCGTCCAGCACATCGAGAAACCGTTCAATTTCGGCAGCCGTAAACAGCACATGAGTATCGGGCGGCAGTCGCGAGGTGAGATCGTTGAGAGGGACAGTGAGCAGGGGTTGGACACCCATCGGCGATTTGGCTTGCGAGGGTTCGGCCGGTATGAGCAGGTCCAGAAACAGGAATGCGATCGCGGGGACGGCGCGGTGGGCCTGTTCAATGAGACGTGGCATCAGCCAACCGACGAGCAAAACTGGCTTCGAGAGCCTGCATGGCGCTATCAGGTGGTGTCAGCACGCCGGCATTGATCAAGACGGCCAGCCTCGGTCCCGGGTCAAGGCGCCGCAAGGAGGCGAGGTTGAGCGGGGTGGACTCGATCACCTGCTGGTAAGTCTGAAGCCACGACTCAGTGACGGCCCGCAGACCGGCATCCGTGGGTTTGATCCGGCGCAGCTCCACTTGCTGGAGCAGTTTGATAAGGGGATCGGATTGGGAAATAGCGGCGATCGCCCGATGCAAGGCCGCCTCGTCATGCTCCGGCATGGGTCAGTTCATCGAGCAGGCGCCGGGTCCACGAGGATCGCCGCAACTCCCGCACGCTCCGCCGCCAGACGAAGGCCATCCGCCGGTCGCCCCGACACCGAAGGAGGAAAATTGTTTCTCGAGCGTCGTGCCCCGGCATTGGGGACAAGCCGCCGCCGTGGCCCCTTGTACCAGCAGCTCGAAGCGATGATTGCATTCACCACACACATATTCGAAGATAGGCATGGACGATCTCCTTGTTGAGAGCACGTATTATAAAGTTGGCATGCGTTCGATCGCAACGACAGGAGGTGTATGCACCAGGAAGAAAAAACGTTCACGCTCAGGTTCACGCTGGAAGCCTCCTTTCCCGAGAACTACGACGGGGAAGAAGATCAGATGGCGTGGGTCAGGGAATGGGAAGCGCTGATCAAACCGGAAATGCTCAAGCGGGTGTTCGAAGCGCTTCGTCAACAATCCGGGTGGACGTCGCGCGTCCGGAACCGCGGCATGTCACCGACGGATGAAATCGAAGTCGTGCTCGCCCGGGATTACTCACAGCCTCGTTTGTTTCCGCTCTGACAGGATCACCCGTGCAGGAGCTCGGCCTCTATATCCATATCCCCTTCTGCCGGCAACGATGCCACTTCTGCGCCTTCTACCTGGAAGCTGGCCGCGGCGATCGAATCGACCGGTTCAGCGTTGCCCTGACACGGGAAATCGAGTTATATGGCAGACGGGACGACGTCGCCGATCGGCCGCTCAAAAGTGTCTATTTCGGCGGCGGGACCCCCACAGCCCTTCCCGTTTCGACGCTCACTGACATCCTTGCACACGTACGCGCCACATGGCCTGTGTCTCCAACGGCGGAGATTACCGTGGAAGCTCACCCGTCGACGGTCACGGCCGACGATCTGCATCGATTAGTGCAGGGTGGCTTCAATCGCCTCAGTATGGGGGCCGAATCGATGGCGCAACAGGACTTTGAACCAATCGGCCGTCCCGGAACGGTGCAAGAGACGAGGATCGCGGTGGCCTGGGCGCGGAAGGCCGGATTCAGCAATCTCGGGTTGGATTTGATGTACGGGCTACCGGGACAAACGGTGGAGTCATGGATCGACACCTTGGCGTCAACGCTCGCCCTGAACCCGACACACGTGTCCTGCTACGCACTGACCGTCGAGGACGGGACCGCGCTGGCCCGCCAGGTTACCCGTCAGCTTGTACCCGGCCCGGACGAGGCGCTTCAAGTAGACATGGCGTCCGAAGCCGATGCGCTGCTGACGAGCGCGGGATTCGAGCGATACGAACTCTCGAATTACGCGCTGCCGGCGCAGGCTTCTCGCCACAATCTCTTGTACTGGACCAATCAGGATTACCTCGGCCTCGGACCCAGCGCCCAGTCCTATGTCAAGGGGAGCCGCTTTGGGAATCACGCGAACCTCACCGCCTACATTGACCACTTAGGCCGCGGCAAGTTGCCGATTGAAGAGCGCGTGGACCTCTCCCACTCCGCCCAAGCGCGAGAGGCCGTCATCTTCGGGCTTCGCCTCATTCGAGGCGTCCCAAGAGTGACCATTGAGATGTCCCGTTCAACTGCCGGCTTGCACGCCGCGCTGGCTCAACTCATGGCGGAAGGTCTGCTCGAAGAGGAGGCCGACCACATCCGGCTGACCTCGTTCGGTCGGAGATATGCCGACGCGGTCGCGAGCCGGCTCTACTGAACCGTCACAATAGCCAGGGTTCAATGCTCGATGTGACGCCTCTGACTATGTGAAAATTGAAACATTGAGAGTTGAACATGTTTCCAACGCTGATGTCGATCAATGACGCACAACCAGCACATGCAGCGCGGCATCGGCGAGAATGCCGGCCCAGGCCAACGCATTCAGCCGTAAGAGCGGGCGGTTTCCGCGTTTCCAGTGGTGAATGAGCGCCACGAGCAGACACAACTGCGTGAGGAAGGAAAACGGCCGATGCAGGTGCATCGAAACCAGCGCCCGTTCACTGGCGATGGCTGAGACGGCTGCCAGCATGTAGAACGCAAACGCCCCGATCTGCAGCCACCGAGCCGTTCCCTGTTCCCCCCGCCGCACGACGAGCACCAAGGCCCATGTCAGCGAGACCACGACCACGAGTAAGAGCAAGGGAAACAGCGGCCACCAGACCTTGGCGTCGAGCATGGCGCCGAACTGTAACAGCCCCGTTTTGACCGGTCAATCGTTCCAGGATTGACAAGTGACTCGAGACGGTAGGACACTGAGCGGGCGACCCGTGCATGGAGGGGGGGGGGTTATGCCCGTCAATATGGACCCGTCCAAGAAACGTCGAAGAAACGAGGCTCCGCACGCCGCACCGGCTTCACCGGCCGCCCAGCCTGAACCGGTCCGGGCATTCGGAGAAGAGACCACCGCCGATCGCGAAAAGGATATGGCGGATGCCGAATGGAAGAACCTCTGGGACGCGACCGAAGTGATCGACATGGACAAGGTTTGACGCACCTGACCACGCCTCGTTCGCCGCGCTTCCAGCCAGACAGCCACAACAAGGCGGACGACCGTCGTGCGTGGCCGCCAGCCGTACCGATTCCATCCCGTGCGACTTTCCTGTGCTTCGAGACAGAATCGAAATCAGGACTGCGGACACAGCGGCGATTCCCCATGCATGAAGCCGAACCCTTACCGGAACAGGGTCCCGATCAGGACGTCCTGTTTTATCCCTTCCATCTCTGCCATCCGCACACGCTCAAGCAGTTGCTCATGACGTACCAGCGTGTTCATTTCCGCGACTATATGGCCATCCAACTGAGCCCGGTTTTCGGGACCACCGCCCACAATGAGCGTATGGGCGATGCCCATCCGGAACTCGTGGCCGAGGGACGTCTCGTTCAGGGCTATCAAGTCAGTGGCCCGCTTTCTCCCGAGACGATCGCCTCAGTGAACGAGGACCTTGCCGATACCGTATGGCGCGACCTCTTCCACACGGCGCTCGCGACGGACCGCCGGTTTCAGCATGGGTTGTTTGGTACGCCGACGGGAACACAACGGCCTTGGGACTCTCTGGGGGAAGACCAGTTCCGGACCGAACGCTTCTCCGTGGCGCAGATCCGTCGCTTGAGCGAGCAGTTCGGAAAAGATGCCCCCCTGTTGGACTATGGACTTGCCCTGCTGAAAACCTCCGCAGCACTGGTGTATACAGGACAACTCGCTGCCACATATCAATGGCATGCGGTCACCGATTCACCCGCACATGGCCGGCTGTTCCAGCGTCACATCGAGCGTGAACGCCTGGAGGTGGAACATGGCGTCATCGAGCGATCAGGGTACTGAATCACACCAACGCGACGTTGGCTCCTATGCCTACACCGGCCGTCCCTCAGACGATTCCCGACACCACCGAAGACGTGCAGACCGGTGCGGGCGATGGATTCGAAGCCCGCGTCATCGTCTATAATTGCGACTGCCATACCTATCAGCAAGTCATCGATCTGTTCTGTCTGTTCATTCCCGGGATGACCTCTGCCAAAGCCTTCGAACTCGCCTACCGGATCGACCATGAAGGGGAAGCCATGGTGTTTGCGGGCGCGTCCGAGCAGGCGGAAGAGATCGGAGGGAAATTGGCCGGCGGCGGATTACGGGTGTCGGTTCACTAGCAGATGGAGGCGAGCGCGGTTATTTGTGCTTGGCTTTCAGCTTGACCGATTTGCGGCCTGAGGATTTCGCCGGATTCGCCTGGGCCTTGGGCGAATGCGCATGCGAAGGCTTCGACACTTTTCCTCCGCCTTTGGGCCCGCCCTTGCCGCTTTTGGCGGGCTTTACGGGAACCATATAGGTGGAGGTCTTGTTCACTTTCGCCAGCTGATCTCCGCTGAGCACACGAACCTGATACAACTCGAACAGCTTGTTGATGGCTTTGGCATCGCCTCGGCGCGCCGCATTGAGCAGCCGGCGGCGGGTGTTCATCTCTTCTTCTTCGGTATGGGAAGCAGCGCGTCGTTCCATGCCAATCCTTTCTTACTCTTGCGGGCACGCCCTTGCTCGGAGGCAGGCCTCGCCGAAAAAATCGGCGAAGTATATCAGAATCAAGAAGAATTTTGAAATATTTCATCTGAAGGCCGGCTCGAAGTGGCCATCCAGGCCGGGGATCCTGAACGAATCGGGTGCAACTCAGCGGAGAAGGATCTTCACCATTGAGGCTCTTCGAGAACGCCGAGTATAATCGCCGTATATTCACCACCAAGAGGAGACCACACGTGGAATCTCATCACCAGGCACAACAGACCGTCCCCGATGACCCTAAAGCCCGTGAGTTGCTGCGCAAGGCGTTCGAAAACACGGCCCGTTGGCCGAAAGAATTCAAGGGGTTCACCGCGGACCTCACCGTCAATGTCAACGGGCAAGAAACGAGCGGTCCCGTGATGGTGAAGGGACCCCGCGAAGTGACCGTCCAGTTGAGCGATGCCGAAGTCCAGAAATGGGCTCAGGAACAGCTGGGCATGATCGCCGTCCATCGAGGCCCGCGGAGTTTTGAAGAATCAGACGGAAAGTATTCCCTGACCATGGAAGATGACGGCCATCCGTTCGGAACGAAGTTGCATATCCATGGCTCCAATTCCTTCTATCGCCTGAAAGACAATCGCATCACGCAGATCAATCGCAAGGTGGCCCATCCGGGCATGCCCCCCTTCGCGTTCACGATCAACGTGGAAGACAGCGCGGTGACTCAAGACGGGAAACACCTCACCACCAGATATACCGTGTACTATTTTTCGCCGACGGACGGCAAATTGAACAATGTGGAGAGTTTTACCGATACCCACACCCGCGTGGGGGCCGCGGATCTGCCGGCCACGCGCCGGATCATTTCGTTCGAGCGGGCCGAAGTGGTCGTCAAACATTTAAGATTCAGCAACCACAAGCTGTTATAACGGCCCGCATGGGTCTGCGGCCGTTTCCATGGGGAGGGGCCGCAGCTGCCGGGCATTACATGGATCTCCGCACCTCGTTTCCCCGGAGCATGCGCATCAAGCTGGAAGCGCACGTCCACCTGCCTCGCATGGTCGATAAATGCCGCGCCGTCCTGGCCGGTACGGAAGGCGAGTATCGCTATCCGTGCCCTCTGGATGTCCGCTTATTGGAGTTTGCCGGGCTCACCAGCGAGCAATTCACGGCCGCCGTGAAAGCCAGTCCGACCGATGATGGGGTGGTCGATTGGTTTCGCCGGACGGCAAAGACGCACGCGCCGGGTGAAGTGGCGCAATGGAACGAGATGATGCTGGGCTTGGGACCGGCCACGACGGAGCAGCAGGAGCTGTTCAACCGAACCAGGGATGCCATTGATCCCGGGCGCACCGACCTCACGAGCTGGGCGGACCTCCAAGACCTCGAGGAAGGCCGGCTCCTGCCCAGGCGGACGGATGAGGGACCATCGCACTCGACCCCTCACTGACCTGCGGCTACGGCTCCAAGTCTGGAAACGGATAGTCGAGCGACCGTCTGCGCGCTTCCGTCGGCCGATTACCGGTACCCTTCGCCGCTGGTGCCGCCGCCGAATCCCCCATAATTCCCGCCGAACCCGCCTTGTCCCGTCCCCCAATACTCGCCTTTCTGGATGCGCCGATACGGATGACGTAGGTCGGGACGGCTGATCCACCAAAAAAACGAGATGGCGCCAAGGCTGGTGAAGAGGGTGATCCAAAACCCCACGCCTTTGAAGTGCGTCCTGCCCGATGACCCCACGCGCACTTCCTGCGCGGGGGCCGCGAGGGCCACCACCGTCCGGTAGAGTCCTTCGCCGAAATGGCCCAACTGAATCGCGGGAAACAGATACCTCCCGCCGACTTCACTTCTAACCGGCGGGGTAATGACCGGCAACATTTGCCGCCCCAGGATCATGGCGGCTTGGCGTTCCTGCACCGCCACGAGCACCATGACCCCATGTTCTTGCTGGGTCGAGCCGATGCCCCATTTCTCATACAGAGCGGTGGCATAGTCATTGGCGGAGCCGAAGGGATGAACCGTCGGAACGGTCACCACGACCATCTCGATGCCCGTTTTGCGCTCGAGATCCTGGCACACGGAACGAATGCGGGCTTTCCAGTCGTCATCCAATACGTGAGCATGATCGCTGACATATCCCACAGGACTAGGCAGCGGGGGGCGGTCCTTGGGGCGTTCATAGAGCGTAGCCTGGACGTCGACTCCGGCGATTCCCAGACAGCCGGCCATGACAACAACCGCCATCCAGATCCGCATGCGTATGATCATCTGTTTCCCTAAAGGAGACGTGTTTCCACCATCGCAACTAACCGAGACAGGTTCTCGAGATAGCGGTCCATCAGCCTCGGTACTTCTCGTTGCCCCGGCGAAATCAATCCGCGCTTCAGCGACCAGGCGTCACGAAGCCCGGCGAACTCCATGCCGCAATACGTTTCCATGTCTTTCAAAATCGGCTCGCCGTGCGAGATCACCGCCCGTCCTGCCAATCGCTGCACTCCCCGCAACACCGGCAGCAGTGCCGTAATGGATAACGGCATGAGAATCGTGGCCGCTTCCTCGGTGCCGCCGCCCTCCACAAATCGCTGACGGACACGCAACAGGTTGCCGCGCAGGCTTTGCAGTACCTCGCTTTCCAGCCGGCGGGAATCGACCTTGAATCCGACGAACGGGTCCTGCCCCCACAAGACCCGATGGCATTCATGAATATCCAGATATTCAAGGGGAAACACCGAGGAGGCGGACTGCAAGTCGTCCCGGGTCAGAAACAACGGCACGACGATTTGTTCTTTTGCCCAGCGCTTGTGAATCACCTGGTACCGTCTCAACTCCGCCACGTTGTAGGACACCACGAACAGCAACAGATTGAGGTTCGATCTCCCCGGCAGGAACTCGCCGCGGACGGCGCTTCCATACAGCACGAGGGATTCCAACTGAGGGCCATAGACCTTTGACACCTCTTTCACATAGGCCCGCAGGAGCCGCTGCGTCTCCTCGGGCAACCCGTCGATGATCCATTCTACGGATGCCATACCTTATCCTTGTTCCCCTGCCGTTCCCCTGCCGCGACCTTATGCGCGGCCGGATCCGGCAGGAACCCGGCCGCCATGACACGATCGATCAGACCGAAGGGTGGTGACGCCCGGAGCCCGGCCGTGGTGGAGAGCACGCGATAGCGCAACCGGGCATTGCGGTCCAGGGTGCGAAACACACGATCGCGGAGCCAGGCCACCAGAGGATTGCCCGTGTTCCAGAACAGCACTTGCTCGTCCGCCAACCGTTGGAGCATCATCACCTGGGGCCGCCGCATGAGTTCGAAACGTTTGAGCGCCGACGCGGACACATCGCCCTGGGCCAAACAATTCGGCAAGAGGTCGGCGAGCGCCATGGCATCTTCCATCGCCTGCATCCGTCCCTGTGAGGCATGCGGGTTCATCGCGTGGGCCGCATCACCGATCAGTAGGGCGCCGTTTGCCACCCAGGTGGGTGCCCGTACTCGGCCTGTCGGCATGAACGCAGTTTGCGACCACTCGCGCAACGACCGAAACAGAGGCTCGAACGAAGGGTCAATCTCCGTCCAGGCCCGTTGCAACGCCGGAATCCCCCTGGCCTTCACCTGATCATACGATCCGGCGCCGATCATGTAGAAGAGATACACGCGGTCGCCTGCGGCCGGGAACATCCCCAAGATCGTGTGTTTGCCGACATAGTATTTGGCCTCGTTCATCGCCTCCGGAGCGTCCAGGATGGCGATCAAATATCCTTCGGGGTACAAATGCACCTGCGCGGGTATCGCCAGCGCCTGCCGGACTTTTGAAAACGCCCCGTCGGCCCCGACCACCACCCGGGCCTTGACGGTGAGCTTCTCCTCCCCGCGTCTCGCCGTCAATCCTGTCACCTGGTCGCCGTCGCGCAGCAGCCCGTCGAAAACCGTGCCGTACCACAAGGCAACCGAGCGCTCTTCCTCAATCGCCTGCAGAATCGCATGATGGGCCACATTCGGCAGCGTGACCACGGCGTGGTTGTACGGAGGCGGTAGATCGCCGTAGTCGACCGTGCACAGCCGTTCTCCCCCGACCCGGCAAAAATGGAAGTGCCGCACCGTGCGGGTGGCGGCGGCCGGCAACCGGCTCAAGAGCCCGAGACGATCCAGCACCCGCTGGCCGTTGGGCTGCAGGATTTCACCGCGCAATCCCTGCGGTGGGCCCGCGGCCTGTTCGAGCACGAGCGTCCGGATGCCCAGCTGCGCCAACGCCAGAGCGAGCACGGCGCCACCGCCCCCCGCCCCGACGATCGCAATGTCGGTCTCAAGATTGGTCACGGCCGAGCCTCGGTCCTCAGCTGCTCCGTCCAGGGACGAAACCGCCGGGCATCCGACCACAGCGAGAGAAACTTCTCCCGCGCCTTGACCGACGTCGCACGGTCCCGGATCACGTCCAGGCGCTCGTCGTTATATCGGTTCCCGCTCGTGGTGTGATTCATCGAGCCGTTGGTGTTGACTTCGTCGTCCACCACCACCTGCTTCAAATGCATCAGGCCGCCATGCCGGTTCACGCGCACGGGTATTCCCGAGAGCCGGAGCGAGGACATCGCCGCGCGCTGTTTGCCGTCCGTCAACCGTTCCCGATCGGTGATGACCCGCACGTCGAGCCCACGCTTCTTCGCCTTGATCAGCGCTTGCACGGCCGCCGGAGAGGTGAGCCCGTAGACGGTGACGAAAATATAGCGACTCGCCCGGTCGTAGAGGCCGATCACCTGCTTGAGCGGCTCGTCTTCGGGGGCGTACCACACGTCCACCGTCAGGGCGGAGACCCGATGCGCATCGTCCGTATGGAGGACGAATCCCGCCGCGAGAACCAGCGAGGTGAACACTCTGGCACACGGAGAAGAACCGAGAAGCCGAATCATTCCAATTCGAAGAGATCCCGAAAGTGATCGTCCGACGCCTCCCACGCCGCCGGAGCGTGAGCCTGAAGCCAGTGATACAGAAACTGCTTCTGGGCCGGCGTCAGCATCTGCTTGATTTGGTGCGAGCGGCCTTGCAACGGCTGAAGGAATCCCACCCGCTTGGTCACATCCAACGTGGCCGTCCGCACATAGACCGTGGTAAACACATCGGGCCGCTCCTCCTCGCCCTCGCCTTGCACCCACACGGACAAGAATTTCTCCAGTGTCAACCCGGCGCTGTCGAGGGCAGGCTCCGTATCGTGAAACAGCTCGTTCTCAGACTCCTTCAGCGGGCTGGCCTCGGCGGCCCTGAACAGAAAATTTTTCTTCCACATCGCGGCCGGCTCTCCCAAAAGAGTCGGCATAGTGGCGGCGACGAGACGCAAAGTCAAGCCAGGCGGGACCACCACACCGTCTTGCATCGCGGCGCGCCGGCCTTCCACACGAGGCAAATGAATCCTCCGGCAGGGCCTTGCCTCTCATCGGCCGGAACTGTCGCCTTGACAATGCACACATGCGTTTGCTATTTTGGCCAATTCCTTAATCACTAGGCCAACTTGGGAGAATCCATGCAGGTCAAGATCAACGGAAAAGCGGAGGAGATCCAAGGGGGATCCGTCCTTGATTTGCTCAAGATGAAGAAGATCGAACCGCAGATGGTCGCCGTCGAAGTGAACGAGAAGATGCTGGAACGGGATCAGCTCGCCACCACCGAACTCCACGAAGGAGACCACGTCGAGTTTCTCTTTTACATGGGAGGTGGCCGGTGACGATGATCCGACATAAGGATATCACCGAACTGATCGGAAAGACTCCCCTGGTGCGGCTGAACCGGCTGTCCGATCCGAATGCGGCCACGATTTACGGCAAGGTGGAGTTTTTTAATCCCGGCGGCAGCGTGAAGGACCGAATTTGTCTCAACATGATCAACGAGGCCGAGCGTCAAGGCACGCTCAAGCCGGGCGGCACGATCGTCGAACCGACAAGCGGGAATACGGGCATCGGATTGGCGCTCGTGGCGGCCGTGCGGGGCTACAAATTGATCCTCGTCATGCCGGAAAGCATGAGCATGGAGCGGGCGAGTTTGCTGTCGTCCTACGGAGCGCAATTGGTGCTGACTCCAGCCTGGGAAGGCATGAAGGGCTCGATCAAAGAAGCGGAAAGTATCCTGGCCCAGAATCCGACGTATTTCATGCCGGATCAATTTTCGAATCCGGCCAATCCGGCCATGCACCGGATGACAACGGCGCTGGAAATCTGGGATGCGCTCGAGGGGAGGATCGACGCATTCGTTGCGGCGGTGGGCACGGGCGGCACCATCACCGGCTGCGGCGAAGTGTTCAAGGAGCGCAACCCCGACGTCAAAGTGATTGCCGTCGAACCGGCCGGCTCGCCGGTGTTGTCGGGGGGCGATCCGGGACCGCACAAGATCCAAGGCATCGGAGCCGGATTTATCCCGGCCGTCTTGAATCGGAAAATTCTTGACCGCGTGATGACCGTGACGGACGACGAGGCCTATCAGACCGCCAAGCTGCTGTCGAAGAAAGAAGGATTGCTGGTCGGCATCTCGGCCGGCGCCAACGTCTTCGCGGCCCAACAAGTCGCCGCGGAACTCGGACCCGGCAAGAACGTCTTGACGGTGCCGGGCGCCACCG
>CAYQDJ010000042.1:0-25841 GCA_964416255.1 uncultured Nitrospira sp.
CGTAGTCGCCCGACGGCACGGGTAGCACACACGGCGCCAGGCAACGCTTGATCTCAAATTCGATGCACGCGCGATCGGCGTCCCCCGTGATCTCGATGGCACAGGTCGCAAGCGGGAACACTTGTTTGATCACTTTCAGCGTTTCACGCAAGGCGTTGGCCGGCGTATACGGTCCATAGTACAACGCACCGTCTTTTTGCACGCGCCGCACAATGGAGAGACGGGGAAAGTCCTCCTTAATGGGCAGCCGCACATAGGGGTACTGTTTATCGTCGCGGAGCACGACATTGAACCGAGGGCGGTGGCGCTTGACCAGATTGCTTTCAAGGATCAGCGCCTCGAGTTCCGAGCGAGTGACCATCGTTTCGAGATCGGCTACTTGGCTGACCAACAATGCGGTTTTCGGGCTGTGATCCCCGCCCTTGTGGAAGTAGGATCGCACCCGATCGGCGAGGATCGCAGCTTTTCCGATATAGAGGATCTCGCCCTGGCGGCCTTTGAACAGGTAGACGCCGGGATGAGCCGGCAGGTGCTCAAGTTGAGAGTGCAGCGATTCGGGGCCCATGGGCCGAGTGTCTTGCGCCATGCGTCAGGATAGCAGGAATCAGGTCCATATTCTCATTTCCTGGGCGATGGACGTGTCCGCGGAGAGCCGGCCGATTGTGTGAGCGCCCGCACGAACGAGGGGCTGAGCGAACCTCTGGCCACTTCCGCCACCGGACCTTTCATCGTGAGATTGAAGTCCGGATCGACGTCGATGGTCAAGGCCCCCCCCGGCATCCGGACGGTGACTGGAGTTCGCACCAGCCCCAGCCTGACGGCCGCGCTCGCCGCGGCACAGGATGAGGAACCGGACGCCTGAGTCTCGCCCGCGCCGCGCTCCCAGATGAGGATGAAGAGATCGTTTTTTCCCGTCGGAACCGCGAGCTGCACATTGGTGCGTTTGGGAAACAGCGCATGGTGCTCCAACGCCGGGCCCAGCGTGAGCAGGTCTTCGCGGGACCAGGATGCCCCCGCGCGTGTAAAGACAACGCAATGGGGATTGCCCACGCTCACACCGGTAAACGCAAGCGTCCGCCCCGCGGCCACAATCGGCTGCTGGATCAATTCCTCGACGCCGAGCGTACAGGGCAATGCCGCCGGTCTGAAGGTGGCCTGGCCCATCTCCACCGTGACCTCGCTGGCGTCTCCGTGCCGGTCGAGGTGCAGGGCCACGGTCACCAGGCCGCCTTTGGTCGAAACGGTGAAGGACTTCTTTTTCGTTTTGCCGGTGGCCTGAAGGTACCGGGCAAAAATGCGAAGCCCATTACCGGATTTTTCGGCCTCGCTCCCGTCAGGGTTGTAGATTCGCAAGCCGAAATCGGCTTGCTTCGAGGGAACATGGGCCAAGATTCCGTCGCTCCCGAGTCCCCAGTGGCGGTCACACACCGCCCGGACGTTGGCAGGGCTCAGGTTAAACGACAACTCAGTGGGATCCATCACGAGGTAGTCGTTGCCAAGGCCATGGCCGCGAAAAAACCCGTTCTTCATCCGCCGGCTCCATTATGAAATCTTCACGATCGGCCGTCCTCGGCCGTTGGGAGCAAGAAGGTACTTCGATGCCTATCGCGACGTCAACCGGTGGCCAGGGAGAGGCGCCTACATCGGGAGCCGAAAGGATCGGCCCAGGAGCCTGTCCGACCTTGCCGTTCGTGAGGAGGCGAAGGAAGTGCGGCGAGCTGCGAGGCCGGAGGCCCCGGAAAACCGGAGGTGTGTTCGCTGGAATACATTGAGGATTGTTTCGGGTCGAGAACGACGCAGATGGCTGCAGATCGTTCGCTGCAGTAGAAAAAAGCAATGTCGGACAGGCTCCTAGACGATCTCGACGCCGGCCGGCCGTTCAATCAGTTCAATTTCGTAGCCGTCCGGCGCATCGATAAAAATGAAGCGGCTGCCCGAGGAGGTGGTGGTCGGGCCGTCCGTCACCGCCACGCCCTGGGCCGTGAGGCTCCGGATGGTGTCGTCGAGGTTGTCCACCTGAAACGCGAGGTGGACGAGATCTTCCTGCACGTTGACCGGCCCACTGGCGGGGAAGCTGGTCAGTTCGATGAGTTCCTCGCTGTTGGGAACCTTCAGGAATGCCAGTTGCGAGCCGCGAGGACTGGTTTTTCGTTCCAGGACTTCGAGCCCGAGCACGCCGGTATAGAACTGGACGGTTTTATCCAGATTGCTCACCCGCATCCGAGTATGCAGTAGTTTTAGAACGCGCACAGGACACCCCAGGGCCGCCTCTCCCGCGTGTTAACCTGAACCGTTTTCTCGTGCCGGACCAGCCGTCTTGCGCAGCAGCATTTCCGCGCTTCCTGGGATCAGAAAGTCCGGCATGGGCCCGATTTCCTCGTAGCCGTGCTTTTTATAGAAGACCCGCGCAGGGGTATTGAAGTCCGACACGCACGCGAACAGGTTCTTGGTTCGTCCGAAGACGAGGGATTCAACATGCCCCAGCATGGTCCCTCCGAGTCCTTTGTCCCTGGCCCAGAGGGCGACTCCCAACAGTTCGAGATAGTCGCCCAGGAGAAACCTTGGCTTGATCACGGCAATCCCGGCGACACGTCCGTCCCATTCGATCACAAAGCTCTCCCGACCCCTGGGAATCGGACAAAAGATGCGCTGCCAATCGTCTTGGGTGTAGCCGAGCGTCTTCCAGGGATCGGTGTCAGCCAGCAGCTGCACGACCGCTTCGGCATCCTCCGCCGCCATGGGTCTGATCATGGACGATCTGTCGGTCATGGAGTGGGGCGGTTGCACGTGATGAGATCGCTCACGGTCATGGGGGTGAGCCCCTTGCGGGGGAGCACATCTCTGGTGAGTCGCTCGATCACTTCACGGGTGTGCCGCCCTTTGCCGTTGGCATGAAAGACTAGAATGCTGCCAGGTTTCGTGCGCGAATCCACACGCGTCAGAATGTGCTCGGTTGACAATTGCAAATCGGGATCGCCTGATTCGAGGCTCCACTGAATAAACCGCAGTCCAAGCGCCTTCACGAGTTCAACCGTCAAGTCGTTGTATTCGCCGTAGGGGGGACGGAACAATGACGCGTGGTGTGCATACTGGTCGCGAAGCCGTGAGACCGGACGGAGGATTTCCTGCCGTTGTTGGTCGGCACTGAGCAGGGGGAGGTGGGCATGAACCTCCCCATGCGTGCCGAATTCAAAAAACTCCACGCGCAACAGGCGCGCGATCTCGTCGTCGTGCGCGATCATCCACTTCCCGGACATGAAAAATGTGGCCGGGATACGGTGGTCGATCAAATACTCGATCAGTGGGCTGTCATACCCGGACGCCTTACGCACGGGACACAAATCGAATGTCAGCGCGACACCCGGGCAGGACGGAGGTCCGGATCTGATCACCTGGGCATGAGCTGTCGCCCCCCTGTCGCAAAAGCAGGCTGGACCAAGGAGGCACAAGATGATCAGCAAGCGGTTGACGATCAGCACCGGCATCACCCTAGTATACCTGAGCGGACCGCTGATGGTTGACCGTGAAATTCGACGCCTGATACGGTGAAGCTATGCGATGGCCTTCCTGGCAAATCGGACGGGCGCTCGGCATCCCGATTCGAGTGCACGCGTCCTGGTTCCTGGTCTTTTTGTTCGTCACCTCGACGTTGGCCACCGGCTATCTGCCTGACAGTTTGCCCGGATTGTCGGTGGAACGCTACTGGGCGATGGGCGGGATCGCCGCCCTGTTGTTGTTCGTGTCCGTGTTGCTCCATGAATTGGGCCACTCCTATGTGGCCTTACGGTATCGCATTCCGATCGAACAGATCACGCTCTTTATCTTCGGCGGCGTCGCCCATATGCGCCGAGAAGCCCCGAGTCCGCGGGCCGAGTTCCTCATCGCAGTGGCCGGTCCCCTCGTCAGTTTCCTGCTCGGGGCCGTCTGCTTTGGATTCGTCGTGCTAGCCGAACTGGTCCAAGAGCAGCATGCGTTGCGGGGTCTGATCATGCTGGGTGCCTTGCTGGGCATGGTCAACGTCCAACTGGGGCTCTTCAATTTGATCCCGGGGTTTCCGTTGGACGGGGGGCGGGTGTTGCGGGCCGGTCTCTGGGCGTGGAGCAAAGATTTCCATCGAGCCACCAAACAAGCCGCGGTGGTCGGCCTCGGCTTTGGATCCCTCTTTGCGCTGTTCGGCGGCGCACTCATCGCAGGAGCGTGGAGCGGAGCGTTGCCTCCCGCCTTGGCTTCCAACGGCGGATGGATCATCTTTATCGGAGTGTTTTTGTTTGCCACCGCGCTGGCCAGCCGCCGGCAGGCCGCCATCCGACATACGCTTGGCACGGTGCCGATCCGGGAGTTGATGGTGCAGGCGGTGATCGTCCTTTCCCCTCAGTGCAGCCTCGATGAAGCGGTGACTCAATATTTCCGACTGTTTGGTTATGGGGGATTCCCCGTCGTCGACAATGGCCGACTCGTAGGATTGTTGACGGTCGACGAGGTTCAGACGGTTCCCACCTCCCTGTGGTCCTGGCGCACAGTCGAGCAGACCATGCGCCCATTTTCTCCGACGCTGGTCGTGTCGCCCGACGCCCCTGTTCTTGAGGCCATGGAACGCATGGCGCGGGACGGATGGGACCGGTTGGTGGTGATGGATGGAGATCGGATCGTGGGCCTGGTCACGCAATCGGCCATTGCGCACTTCTTGGAGCTGCGGCGCGCATCCGGCTGATGCCGCATGGGCATCAGCCGTTTCCAACCCGCCGATTAGAAAGATTATCCGTTCGCCCGTGCAACCGAGATGTCCTGCTGGATGGCCACGCGGATGAGGTGAACGATCAGCAACACCCCATAGACAACGCAAAAGAATTTGAACGTCACGCGGTAAATATCCATCAGTAAGACGGATAAACACAGCGCAAAGAGCAAACTTGCGATGAGCGTGGCGGACATCAGACGACGGCAGAACTCATGGGACGGGTCTTTGCCGAGTACTTTCAACGCACGCGCATAACGAGCGGCTCTCTCCAGCCTGGCCTGGCGGAGCGCGTCATCGGGGGCCCCCCAATAGTGCAGCGCGAGATAGCCGGAGATAATCAACAGCCAGGGCAGAGACCAGAGGGGCCAAAAGTCCTCGCCGGTGACGAGGAACGCATACGAAGGGGCATAGAGCACCCCCAAGACGAGCGGCAGGATGCGTTCATCGCGGGGCGGCCGCCGTCCGGGCCGCCGTGGATCAATTCCCGCTCGAAGAGCGGATAGCCGTATTTCAACACCACCAGCGCGATGGCCGCGCTCATGGTTTTGTCCGGAATGTACCGGACCCAGGTTTGAAACCAATTGACCACGTACCAGCCGACTGTTCGCTCCAGGACACTCCCAACCAGGAGGTCAGAGAGGTTTGGACGACGGCCTCCGAATGGGCGATCCGTGTGCTGAGCGCCGCGGCGACGTCCGGATTCAAGGCGAAGAGGGAATGTTCGTGGAGCGCGGACTGTACGAAGGTGCCGGGCAAGCTCATGACGGCGGCTCCGGCGACCCCAAAACTCACCAAAAACCAGGCATGGGCAAGACCGGGACTCTTGCTCGTGCGCAGGTACTGCTGGAACCTGGCTTGTCTGGCGAGCAGGCCCCAGAACAGGGCGCCGGCCATGCTGACGAGTGACCACGGAAAGATGACCACATCGGCGCCCGCTTCCGGATAGAGCAGCCAATTCACGACCGAGTTCGACAGCAAGGCGACGATGGCGCCCCACCAGGGGGCCGAGCCGCATGGCCACCAGGGCGGTCCAGGTCATGTCCAGGAACAAGATGCTTTCCAAATGCCGGCTGAGGGTCAGGCCGAGATAATTGAGGAGAACCCGGCCGCGGCGATCACGCTCGTCTCATAGAGCAGCAGATAGGACGAGCCGCGGAAGGATTTGGCGGAGAACACCTCACTGGTCGAGTCGATGGCTGACCCGGCCCCCACGGGCGGTTCGGGAGGGGGCGATGCTGCGCGGTATGGTTTGGTCTGGAGGCGGGTTTGAACATCCAAAAGTTTTTCCATTACGGTCAGTAATGCGGCGATGAAGCCGGCGAGCGTGCCGCCCAGCATCATCAGCTCTCCGCCGTATTGTTCGAACATGCAGAACGATCCTTCCCCGTGCCGGCAGCCATTCTATCCGGGATGAGTCCGCTCGCTAGGAAAACGCCTGAAGCTGCACGAAGGGCTCGGCGCCACGGAAGTGATCGGGGCGGCGGAAGTTTTAGGCGGATTCTATCGCCGTGGAGGAGGGAGCGGCCGCATGCGCACGTTGCTGTAAGTTATGGGCGACCGTGGCGCTGAACAAGAGCAAGAGGGCAGAGTAGTAGATCCAGAGCAGGAGCACGACGATTTCAAGCAACGAACCATACAGCCGGACATAGAGCGTGGCATACCCGCTGTAGGTCACGAACAGCAGTTTGGCCGCGACCCACAAGAGTCCGAAACTCATCGCCCCGAGCATCGCCTCCCGCCATTGCGGCTGCCGGCGCGGCACATACCGGTACAACAGGGTCACCGTCAGGAAGGCCAGGATAAACGGCACCGTATAGGTCAGCAGAAAGTCATGGGCGGCCAGCGCGGCCAGATCCACCCCCCAAGGGGCCGGGACATAGCTGGTGAGAAAGTGAATGGTTTGCGCGGCGACATACGACACGACCAGCAGCAGGGTTGTTGCTCCCACGAGGGCCACCGAAATCGCGGTGGAGATGAGAGGATGGCGGCGACGCGTGCTCTCGAACACCACATTGAGCGCGTAATCCAGTTCATAGAACACCAGCGTCCCGAACCAGGCGAACGACAACAAGACGATCCACCGGACGCTTTGCAACACGCTGATGCGATGAAACTCCTCGGCCACGTGTTCGCCCAGAGACGGCAAGAAGCCTTTCAAGAAACTGAGCAAGAACTGCTCCCCGATTCCCTCTTGCGTGACCAGGAAGCTGATGCTGTAGAGCAGGAGAAACACGAGCGGAAAGAGCGAGAGGAGGGAGAAAAAGGCCAAGGACGCCGCGAGGCTCGCGCAGCCGTGCCGTTGGAAGGCCTTCAGCACGTCAAGAACAAAGCGGAGGAGGTCCATACATGTTCCCTGCCTTACGCTCAGTAATACGCGACGACAGTCCGGATTCCGTATAGACCGAGGCGGTCCTACTTCAGAGTCAGCACCGCCTGCGCGGCCAGGTGCACCAGCGGATTGGGATAAATGCCGAGCAGGACCACTCCGGCCACGGCACATGCCAACACAATGGACAGGGTCGGCGACATGACGAGCCGTGGAGAGGTTGCCGTCAGGGCGCCCGGCTCCCGCATGTACATCACCATGACCAGGCGGAGATAATAGTAAGCCGAAATGGCTGCAAAGATGAGCGCGACGACGGCCAGCCACGTCATCCCGGCTTCGACGGCAGACATGAACACATAGAGTTTGCCGATGAAGCCCGCGGTGGGAGGCAGCCCGGCGAGCGAGACCATGAACACCAGCATGAGCAGGGCGGCCACAGGATGACGCTTGGCCAGGCCGGTAAAGTCTTCGATCTCCTCACCCTCCAACTCGCCTTTCCGCAGCATGGCCACGATGGCAAATGCGCCGAACGTCATGAACGCATACAGTGCGATATACAGCAGCACACTGGCGACGCCGGTGGCGTTGTCCGTGGTCCCGCTGAAGCGGCCTGCGGCGACCACGCCGATCATCGCGTACCCGGCATGGGCGATGCTCGAGTAGGCCAGCATGCGCTTGATATTGGTCTGCACCAGCGCCACGACATTCCCCAGGACCAGCGTGGCCAGGCACAGCACCAGGAAAATGGCCGACCAGTTGGCCTTCACCCCGCCGAGTCCTTCCACAAAGACCCGGAGGAACGCACCAAAGCTGGCGGCCTTCGATGCCACCGCCATGAAGGCCGTCACCGAGGTCGGCGCCCCTTGATACACGTCCGGGGTCCACATATGAAACGGGACTACAGCGAGTTTGAACGCAAACCCCACTGCGATCAGAACGGTGGCGAACAACAGCAATGGATCGTCGAGGCTTCGTCCGCCGATCGCGTCGGCGATGACGGGGAGTCGGGTGCTGCCGGCGGCGCCGTAGAGGAGCGAAATGCCGTATAAGAGGATGCCGGATGAAAAGGCGCCCAGCACAAAATACTTGGCCGAGGCTTCGAGGGAACGCGGCTCCGACCGCTTGAGCCCGGCCATGACGTAGAGCGACAGCGACATGAGTTCCGTGCCGAGGTAAATCGTCAAGAGGTCGGCGGCCGAGACCATCACCATCATGCCGGCCAGGGCCAGCAGCACGAACCCATAGTATTCGCCGTAGAACAATCGCTCCTCTTTCAAATACGAACAGGACAACAGGACCGTCAAGCCGGTGACGAACAAAAGCAAGATTTTCCAGAAGGCGCCGTACGCATCGTTCACCACCATCCCGCCAAAGGCGGTGGACGGGTGATTCGTTTGTGCGGCGATCAGTCCCATGCACACGGCCAGCGTTCCGAGCGTCAGCCACGCCAGGACATCTTTCTTCGAGAAGTGGAGGACCGGGTCGAGGACCAGGATCAGGCAGGCCGCCAGGACCACCAGTATTTCCGGGAGAATAAGAAGAAGATCGCCGGCGGCGAAGGTCATGGCTGTGGGACCTCCGTCGAGACGGGCAGGGCCTGTCTATCGGCCGCGGCCGAAGGTGGAACGGCCGGGACGGTTCGAGCCAGCACCCTTTCCACGCTGGCGTGCATCCGAGTGAGCAGAGGATTGGGGAATAGGCCGATCCAGAAAACCAGCACGACGAGGGGGAGGAGAGTGACGAACTCACGCTGATTCAGGTCGCGAAGGGCCGGCCCATGCGGCGACGGCGTGCCGAAGGCCACGCGCTGAACCATCCAGAGCATGTAGGCGGCGGCCAGAATAATGCCCAGGGACGCCAAGGCCGTGGCGAGTTTGCTCCACAGGACTGTGCCGGCCAAGACTAAAAATTCCCCGACGAAGCTGTTCGTTCCGGGCAATCCCAGTGAGGAGAGCGCCAGGATCACGAGCACCGTCGCGTAGCGGGGCATCGGCTTGGTCAATCCGAGGTTGTCGGCAATCTGGCGGCTGTGGGTGCGCTCATAGATCACGCCTACGCAGAGAAATAACCCGCCGGTCGTAATGCCGTGATTGACCATCTGCATGACCGCGCCCTCGATGCCTTGAATGTTGAACATGAATAAGCCGAGCGTCACGAACCCCATATGACTGACGCTCGAATAGGCGATGAGCTTTTTCAAGTCCGCCTGCGCGAGCGCCATATAGGCTCCATAAATAATCGCGACAATGGAGAGGGTGACCATCAACGGCGTGAAGGCGCGAGACGCGTCCGGCAGTATCGGTAGGCTGAAACGCACAAATCCATAGGTGCCCATCTTGAGCAGGACGCTGGCCAGGAGGACGCTGCCGGCCGTCGGAGCCTCGACGTGCGCATCCGGCAGCCAGGTATGGAACGGGAACATCGGGACTTTCACGGCAAACGCCGCAAAGAAAGCGAGAAACAGCCAGAATTGGAGCGACGTCGAATAGGTTCCGTGGCTCAGTTGCACAATGTCGAAGGTGTGGCCGCCCTGAACATAGAGAACGAGAATGGCGACGAGCAGCAGGACGCTGCCGGCCAGCGTGTACAAGAAGAACTTAATGGCGGCATAGAGGCGATTCGGCCCGCCCCAGACGCCGATCAACAGGTACATCGGAATCAGCATGGCTTCCCAGAACACGTAGAACAGCACGAAGTCGAGCGCCGCGAATACCCCGATCATGGCCGCTTCCATGATCAACAGCATGGCCATGAAACTCTTGAGCCTGGTTTCCACCGACCGCCACGAAGTCAACACGCAAAGCGGCATCAGCATCGTAGTCATGAGGACGAGCGGCAGACTGATGCCGTCGAGTCCCAAACGGTAATGGATCGGGGGCGCGGTGATCCAAGCGAGATGCTCACCGAATTGCATCTGCCCGGATGAGGCGTCAAACAGCCACCAGAGCGGAAGCGAGAGGGCCACGTCGGCCAGTGTGACGCCCAATGCGGTCCACCGCACGGCCGGTTCTTTGACCCACACGAGCGCGACCGCCCCCGCCAACGGGATCACGATCAACAATGTCAACCACGGAAATCCGGTCATCACCACTCCAAGTCCCCTCACTCACGATCGACGTGCGGCCTCATCCTGTTCCACTCCGACCGTTACAACAGCAGATACGCGGTCAGGATCACCAGACCCACCGCCATGGCCAGTGCATAGTGCTGAATTTGCCCGCTTTGGACCAGCCGCAAGAGCCAGCCGCCCCAGGCGACTCCGCGCGCCACCCCGTTGACGGCCCCGTCGATCAACCCCACGTCGACCCGATCCCAGAGCGTTGTCGCGGCTCGAAACGTCGGCAACACGATGCTCCGATCGTAGGCGTCATCCACGTACCATTTGTTGAGCGAACCTTGGTAGAGCGTCGTCCACTGCCGCGCAAGCCGATCCGACAGCTGTGGCTTGCTGACGTAGACGACGTAGGCGCCCGCGATGCCCGCGAGACCCATTACGGTCGCCAGCACCATGATGCCGAATCCCGCCGTACCATGGGGCGCCGCTTCGGCCCCTCCTGAAAAGACCGGTTCCAGGAAAGATGAAATGCCGAGATACCCCGTCAGAATGCTCAGCACGGCCAGAATCACGAGCGGTACCGTGATCGTGCGGCCGGGCTCCTGCACCGCATGAGCATGATGAGGATCGACATGCGAGGGTCCCCAGAATGTCACGAAGACCAGCCGGAAACTATAGAAGGCGGTCAGCAGGGCGGTCAGCAGACCGAACACCGTGAGCACCTGCCCCAATGGGCCTGCCGACCACGCGGAAACCAGCAACTCGTCTTTGCTGAAAAACCCGGCGGTCAGCGGAAAGCCGGCAAGGGCCAGCGAGCCGATGACAAACGTCCAATAGGTGATCGGCAGCTTGTCCTTGAGCCCTCCCATCCGCCGCATGTCCTGTTCATGGTGCAAGGCCAGGATGACGGATCCGCACCCCAGGAACAGTAAGGCCTTGAAGGCGCCATGAGTGAGGAGATGATACATGCCGGAGGCATAGGCGCCGAGTCCGCAGGCCATGACCATGTAGCCCAGTTGGCTGACGGTCGAGTAGGCGACGACCCGTTTGATGTCGGTCTGCGTCACGGCGATGCTGGCACCCAAGACCATGGTGACGCCGCCGATCAACGCGACCACCGTCATCGCCATAGGCGACAGATCATAGAGTGGCGACAGGCGGGCGACCATGAACACGCCGGCGGTGACCATCGTGGCCGCATGGATGAGCGCGGAAATAGGAGTCGGGCCCTCCATGGCGTCGGGGAGCCAGACATGCAGCGGCACTTGCGCCGATTTCCCGACGGCCCCCATGAACAATAAGAGGCAGATGAGCGTGAGGACCGAGACGTCCCAGGTCCCGCCGAATGGCGCCAACACATTCATGGTCTGACCGGCGGATTCGTGGGCGGCGGGGAACACCTCAAAATAGTTCAAGGAGCCGAAGTGATACCACACGAGCAGGAGACCCAGGATGAATCCAAAGTCGCCGACTCGGTTGACGATAAAGGCTTTCGTGGCCGCCGCGCAGGCAGACGCGCGCTCGTACCAATGGCCGATCAGCAGATAGGAGCACAACCCCACCGCCTCCCAAAAGACAAACAGTTGCAAGAGGTTGTCGGCCAGCACCAACATCAGCATCGAAAAGGTAAAAAGCGCGATGTAACCGAAAAAACGGGCGTACCCGGCATCTCCGTGCATGTAACCGATGGTATAGATATGGACGAGCGAACTGACGATGGTGACCAGCAGCAGCATCACCGCCGTCAGCCGATCGATGTACAGGCCGAAGTGCACATCGAGGTGGCCGGAGGTGAGCCAGGTGTACAGGGGAATGGAAATGACGGAACCGCCGGCCACTTCGAGGAACGCGCCGAACGAGAGCGCGCAGGACAGCAGCACGGCCGGAACGGCCACGAGATGAGCCCGCTCGCGAACGGGGGAGCCGGCCAACCCCAGGACGAGAAATGCCGCGAGCGGGAGCAACGGGATGAACACGTACATCAGAGCCCGCTCCTTCTCGGTGGCCGGTCGTGAGAAAGCCTCGGGGAACACCTTCCCAAGACAAGCCGACAAGGTCGATGAAACGATGCGGTGGGTATCACGATAAGCCGTCCCTTACCATTTCATCAGGTTGAACTCTTCGACGTTGATGGTGGCCCGCGACCGGTGCAACGCGATGATGATCGCCAAGCCCACCGCCACCTCCGCCGCCGCCACCGTCAGGGCGAAGAACACAAACACCTGGCCGCCGAGGTCCTGAAGGTGCTCCGAAAATGCCACGAAGTTGATGTTGGTGGCGTTCAGCATCAACTCCACGGAGAGCAAGATCGCGATGATGTTGCGGCGAATGAGCACGCCCACGACGCCCGTCAGGAACACCACGGCGCTCAGAACCAGATAATAGGAGACGGGTACTGTCGTCATCACAGGCTCATGATCCAGTGAGGCGGAAGAGCCGAAGCCCGTCATCGCGCCGAACGTTATCCTTCACCGCTCAGGACGTCTTTCTTGGCCAGAATGATCGCGCCGATCATGGCGACTAACAGAATGAGCGACGCGACCTCGAACGGGAAGAGATACGTCGAGAAGAGCGTGCGGCCGATGGCCAGGGTGTTGTCGTGCATGATCGCCTCGGCGCCGCCCGGAACGGCAGACCCATCAGGAAGCGCGGCCGTCGCGCCGGCCAGTAAGACCACCATCTCGATGAACAGCGGCACGGCCACAACACCGGCAAGGCGCCATTGCGTATGATAGCGGTCGTCGCGCTTAACGTTCAGCAGCATGACGACGAAAAGATAGAGGACGAGAATCGCGCCGGCGTAGACGATGATTTGAACGGCCGCCAAGAATTCCGCATGGAGGGTCACGTAGAGGCCGGCCACATGGAAAAACATCACCAAGAGAGCCAACACGCTGTAGACGGGGTTGCGGAGCGCGACGACCAGCACGGCGGTCATTGCGATCACGCCCGCGAAATACCCAAAGACGAGGTGCCCCACAGTCCAATCCTTTTCCCCCGCGCCCGATATCAGGATTCAGGCGCGTGCCCAATGATCCGCCAGGCGATCAGTTCGGTTTTTCCGGCACGTGCTGACATGCCACGTTGAAGAACGCGACATTGGGATGCTGCAACTCCAGGCGCTTCTCGCGAACGGGAAACGACCGGTCGCCGATCGCAAGCAATTGCTGTTTATTCAAGTGCAGCTGCCGTTTGTCGTACACGGCCCATTCGAATTCCCGCGTCATCCCCAATGCATCCACGGGGCAGGCGTCGACGCACATCCCGCAAAAGAGACAGCGGGTCATATCCATGTAATATTCTTTGGAATAGCGCTTGGTCGGCTCACCGGGCACCTCGGCGCTCACTACCCGGATCACCCGAGACGGGCAGGCGGCTTCGCAGAGGTCGCAGCCCACGCATTTTTCGGTGCCGTCGTCGTACCGCAGGAGCGCGAGCATGCCGCGATAGTTCTCGGGGAGCGTGCGTTTCTCATGCGGGTACTGCACCGTGATCGGTCGGTACCGGATCAAGTGCGAGAGCGTGGCCTTCATGCCCACGAAAATCTCATAAAACGTGATCGTCTTGAGCCAGTCGGTGAAGGTCGAACGCCGTGAGGGTGGAGCCGGTGCCATGGGGTTCCCGTCTATGGTTGCATCTGGTTGTAAATGAACACCGCCACCGCCGTCACGATGATGTTGCCCAGCGCGATCGGCAGCATGACTTTCCATCCGAACTTCATCAACTGGTCGTACCGCAGCCGCGGGAGGGTCGCCCGCAGCCAGAAGAATAGAAATAGGAACATATAGACCTTGATCGTGAACCACGCCACGCCTTCCGCCCAGGCGAATGATTCCAAACCAAGGTGGCCCAACAGCGTTCCGGGGTACGGGGCATTCCACCCGCCCAGGAACAACGCGGCGGCGACGCAGGACACCAGGACCATGTTGGCATACTCCGCGATGAAAAAGAACGCGAAGCGCATGCCGCTGTATTCCGTGAAAAACCCGGCCACCAGTTCGCTTTCGGCTTCGGGCAAGTCGAACGGCACCCGGTTGGTTTCGGCGACCGCGGAGATCACATAGACCACGAACGCAAAGATCTGGGGAGCCGGGAAAGCAAAGACGTACCAGTTCCAGAAGCCGCCCGCCTGGGATTCCGTGATCTGTACCAGGCTCAACGACCCGGCCATGATGAGCACGCCCACGATCGCCAACCCGACGTTCAGTTCGTAGCTGATGATTTGGGCGGCCGAGCGAAGGCCGCCGAGGAGAGAATATTTGCTGTTCGAGGCCCAGCCGCCCAGGATAATGCCGTAGGCGCCGATGGAGGTGAAGGCCAGAATATAGAGGATGCCGATGTTGATATCGCTGATCACAAACGGCTTGACGGTGATCCCGAACACCTCGATCGTTTTATCCGGTCCGAACGGGATGACGGCGAAGCCGATCAGGGCCGGCACCATCGCCAGAATCGGAGCTAGGCTGAACAAGAACTTGTTTGCGCCGGCCGGCACGATGTCTTCCTTGAAAAACAGCTTCAATCCGTCGGCGATGGGCTGAAGAATGCCATAGGGGCCGACCTCCATCGGACCCATGCGGTCCTGCATCCATCCCAACACCTTTCGTTCGGCGAGAGTCAGAATCATGACGGTCAACATCACAATGCCCATGACCGCAGCGATCTGAGCAAGGGATACGGCAAGGCGCAGGCTGATTTCAGTCACGTTGACGCTCCTCGGTTAACGGGCCCTTCGATCCCTTGGGCTCGGGTCATGCCACCTTCATGATCGACACCGTCGTCGTCCGGAACGAGGGCACATGGGTGACCGGGTCGACGCCACAATCAAACAACTGGATGGCCGCCTGGCTGAAATGGTCGGGAAACCAGGCGATCCCTTCGGGAACCCGTCCGACCACCTTGACCTCGGTCGTCATTTCCCCCCGCATGTTCGAGAGTCGCACTCGATCGCCGTTCGCCAGCGAGAACCGTTCCGCATCGAGAGGATTCAGCCGTACCCGGCCCGCGCCTTCCAGCTGTACCAGCCCTTTGGCACGGGTGGACAGTTTCCCCGAGTGAAACAGACTCTGGACCAGCTCCAACTGCACGGTGCCCTCGGGTCGCGCCGCCGGCGTCTCGAGCGTGTACCGCGCGGCCAGATCTTGCCGATAACCTTCCGTCAGATACCGATCGACGGCGGCATGATCGACTTTGGGCGGCACCGGTGACGGTCCGAGCGAGCCGTACCCCGAGATCTGGCTTCGGATCTCCTTGAGAATGTCCTTGCTGTCCGTGTAGTCGGCGGGCGAGCCCAGGAGGATGGTGAGCGCGGCGAACACTTCCCAGTCCGGCCGGCTGTCTCCTGCCGGGTCGATGGCCGGCCGGACCGCCTGAACATGGCCTTCGGTGTTGGTAAACGTGCCGCTTTTTTCCAGCGACGAGGCGACGGGGAGGACAACATGAGCCAGCGCGGCTGTTTCCGTCAGAAACAGTTCCTGGCAGACCAGCAAGTCGAGGGTGCGAAGGCTTTCTTCCGCACGCACTTGAACGGGCAGGCTGGCCACCGGATTTTCCCCGACGATAAACATCGCTTTCACCATGCCCGCTCGTGCGCGGTCGAGCATCTCGATCAATGAGGCGCCCCCGTCGGGCGGCGGTTCGTTGCCCGACAGAGTCACCATGCGATCGCGTGCAACGCGATCCTCGATGTCGCAGGGGCCGGGCAAAAACTCAGCGGCCGCGCCCATCTCCACGGCCCCCTGATCATTGTTTTCTTCCGCAAGCGGAGCGAATCCGCAGCCCCCCTGCTCCAATTTGCCCAAGAGCAGCAGCAGGTCGAACAGATCAAGGGAGCCGGTGTAACCATGCCGGCTGCGCAGCAAACCCTGCCCGGCCATCACGACCACGCGCCGTCCGCCTGCCAGCACCTTGGCGGCCTCGAGGTACGCGGTGCGGTCGCAGCCGGTGGCGGCCTGCAGGTCTGCCCACGAAATCCATTGCAGTCGGTCTGAGAGCGCCTGCACGAAGGCGGGATAATGTTCCTGGATGTCCCGGTGTACGAGGGCCTGCTCGACGGCCGCCTTGACGAGTCCTACGACCCCGTTGCGCAGGTGGCTCGACGGCAGCGAGATGTGGTGCCTCGCCAGGTTGGCGATATTGCTGATCGTGTCGATGGCCGGTTCGAGGGTGTCGATCGTCAGTAGCTGTGCGCCGCGTTGCTTGACCGCTTCTTTGACCTTGAGCCCGGTGATGGGATTGGTTTCGGTGATATTGGTGCCGACCAGCAGCAGCACGTCGGCGGCGGCGATGTCCTCGAAGCTGATGGTCCATCGGTGGGTGCCTTGTACGCGTCGCAGGGCTTGCAGGCCATTGAGATGGCCATAGCGCGCACTGCTGTCGATGCTGTTCGTGCCGATCGTGAGGCGCATGAATTTTTGAAACAGGTACAGGTCTTCATTGGTGCAACGCCCGGAGATGAGTCCGCCGAAGCTCTGCCCACCGTGTGCGGCTTTGATGCGGACCACCTGCTCCGCGATGTAGTCCAACGCGTCTTCCCAGGTCGCTTGGACGAGCAGGCCGTCGCGACGGATCAAGGGATGGGTCAGCCGGTCCGGATGGCTTCCGGCGTGATACCCGAAGAACCCGCGCGCGCACAGGTCGCCGTTGTTCCGCCCGGCGCCATGCGCTGAATTCACTTCGACCACGGTGTTCTGTTTGGTTTGCACCGTCAGCTGACACCCATCACCGCAATAGCCGCAGATGGTGTCGGCCCGTTTGAGCATCCAGGGCCGGTACTCATACATCGACAACCGGCTGGTAATGGCGCCCACCGGGCAAATCTGCACGCAGCCGCCGCAAAATTCGCAGTCGAGCGGGTGCGGACCGAAATGTTTGATTTCCGTCATCGTGCCGCGGCCCACGGGCGCAAGTGCCTTCACGTCCATCACTTCGTCGCAGTACCGGACGCAGCGCAGGCACTGCACGCAGCGATTCATCTGTGTTTCGATGAGCGGGCTGAAATACTCCTTCTGGAAAATGCGCTTGGTCTCGGTGAAGCGGCTCGTCGTGGCCGTGTATTCATGGGAATAGTCCTGCAAGTCACATCGGCCTCCCTGATCGCAGACCGGGCAGTCCAGCGGATGATTGGCGAGAATGAATTCGAGCACCGACTTATGGGCATCGTTGACGACGGTCGTGGCCGTGCGCACGCTCATTCCCTCCGCCACCGGCGTGCTGCAGGCGGTCTGAAGCTTGGGCATTTTTTCGACCTCCACGAGACACATTCGGCAATTCGCATCCGGTTTGAGTTTGGGGTGATAGCAGAAATGGGGGATCATCACCCCGACCCGGCGCGCTGCCTCGATGACCAACGTCCCTTTCGGGACGGAGACCGTCACCCCGTCGATCGTCAGACGAACCGTCTCTGTGGTCGTGTTAGGCATCGTGAGAACCGAGTTGTTGGGGCCGTCGCCTCGCCCTTCTGTTGGGATCGCGGCCTGAGATCATCACCGCCAGCCGGCATCCTGTTCAGGTTACGGTCTCA
This sequence comes from uncultured Nitrospira sp., assembly GCA_964416255.1. Lineage (GTDB taxonomy): Bacteria > Nitrospirota > Nitrospiria > Nitrospirales > Nitrospiraceae > Nitrospira_D. Next base: position 17,642 of record CAYQDJ010000042.1, read on the forward strand.
TTACAGGCTCCGGCCTGATGAGGTTCGCCGCCTCGGCTTCCCGGATCAACGCTTCGTATTCGGGCCGCCAGTGTTTCAGCGTGCTCAAGATGGGCGCCACTTCGGCGTCCCCAAACGCGCAGACCGTGCGGCCGGCGATGTTCTTACATAGATCCGTCAAGGTTTCAAGATCCTGCATCCGCCCTCGTTTTGCAACGATCCGGCGCATGGTTTGCACGAGCCAGGAACTGCCTTCCCGGCACGGACTGCACTTGCCGCACGACTCATGGTAGAAAAATTCCATCAGTCGGAGCGCCGCCCAGACCATGCTGGTCCCCTCCTCCATGATGGTGACTCCCCCGGATCCGAGCATGGACCCGGCCGCGGCCACGGACTCAAAGTCGAGCTTTACGTCGAGGTGGGCCGGCGTCAAGAAGGGCGCCGAGGCGCCGCCGGGAATAAAGGCCTTCAGCGGTTTGTTCGAGCGCATGCCTCCCGCATGGTCAAAGATCAATTCTCGAAACGTGACTCCCATCGGCACTTCATAATTGCCCGGACGATGGACGTGCCCGCTGACGCAGAAGATGCGGGTGCCTGTGCTTTTGGGCGGCGATCCGATGGCGGCAAACCATTCGGCCCCTCGTGTGAGGATGTGTGGCAGGTTGGCCAGCGTCTCGACATTGTTGACCACGGTGGGTTTATTGTAGAGACCATGCGTGGCGGGGAAGGGCGGTTTGACCCGCGGGAGGCCCCGCTTTCCTTCGAGGGACTCCAGAAGCGCCGTCTCCTCGCCGCAGATGTAGGCGCCCGCCCCGCGATGGACCCAGACCTCAATGGTCACCCCGGTGCCCAGAATGTTCTCACCGAGATATCCGGCTGCGCGCGCCTCGGCCAGCGCCTGCTCGAGGATCGTGGAGGCCAACACCAACTCGCCCCGAATATAGATGTAGGCGCACTTGGCTCCGATGGCATAACAGGCCAGCACAATGCCTTCGAGCACTTGATGCGGGTCGCGTTCCATCAGTTGGCGATCTTTGAACGTGCCCGGTTCGCTTTCATCCGCGTTGCAGCAGAGGTATCGAGGTCCCTGGTAATCCTTCGGCAAGAAGCCCCATTTGACCCCGGTGGGAAAACCGGCTCCGCCGCGTCCGCGTAGGCCGGATTTCATCACCGTCGCGGTGACCTCGGTCGGCGGCACCTTGCCGAGCACCTTGCGCAGGGCCTGATATCCGCCCGCTCGCTCATAATCCGTGAGCGAGCCGCTATAGGCGGGCTGCGACATGTTTTTCAATAAGATCAGTTCGTATCGTGGGGCCGTCATCATACTCACCCGACAAGGAATCTACACACCCGCTCGCGCATCGCGCTACCCCCCAGCCTGTGCGCGCTCCGGCCACATATAGGGACCACTTTTCAGCGAACTGGCCCCGGTCGTCCGCAGGTCAGCGAGAATGCGATCAACTTTCTCCTCGGTCAGCCGTTCATAATACTCGTCGTTGATCTGCATCATGGGGGCGGTGCCGCAGGCGGCCAGACATTCCACGACGTGGAGGGTGAAGAGGCCGTCCTCCGTGCTTTCACCGGGCCCAATGCCTAGCTTCGTCCTGATCCACTCAATCACGGTGTCCGAGCCGACCAAGGCGCACATCAGCGATTTGCAGACCTGAATATGAAAACGCCCCACCTTCTTCAGATTCAACAGGGTATAGAAGGTGGCTGTTTCATAGACCTGGGGGGGCGTCAACCCGAGGAGCCGGGCGATTTCCTTCATGGCCGATTCGGTGATATAGCCCTGGTCCCGCTGCGCCAAATACAACAGCGGAATCAGGGCGGACCGCTTGACCGGATAGCGGGACAGCAGCCGGTCGATTTCCTCTTTGTATTTCTCTTGCAACATAGTCGACTCAGTCGGCCTCCGGACACTCGCCTCGGTGGCCCATCCGGCTCACGGTGATCACCTGATGGCAGGCGCTCATCGGTCGCATTCACCCATCACGATGTCGTAGGTGCCGAAGATCGTAATAATGTCGGAAATCAGATAACCGCGCGCCATATGGTCGAATGCCCCCATGTGAACGAAGGATGGCGAGCGGATTTTCAAGCGGTACGGTCTCGGGCTGCCGTCGCTGATGATGAAGAAGCCCAATTCGCCTTTCGGGGCTTCGGTCGCACAGTACGTCTCGGCTTTGGGCGGTTTCAGCCCTTGGGTGAAGATGATGAAGTGGTGAATCAGGCTTTCCATGTCCCGCATGACTTGCTGCTTGGGCGGCGGAATATACTGCGGTACGTCCGCCATGATCGGTCCTGGGGGCATTTGGTCGAGACACTGGGCGATGATGCGTGCGCTCTGACGCATCTCTTCCATCCGAATCCAATACCGGTCGTAGGTGTCGCCGTGTTTTCCGATCGGCACTTCCCAATCGACCTTGTGATAGACCCCATAGGGCTCAAGCTTGCGGATGTCGTAGGCGACCCCCGACCCACGGAGGGTGGGGCCGGTCAAGCCGAAGTTGATGGCATCCTCGGCGGAAATCACGGCCACCTGTTTGGTCCGTCCCAACCAGATGCGATTGGCGGCGATCAGCGAGTCGTATTCACTGACCTTGGTCGGGAAGGTGTCCAAGAAGGCTCGGAGGCGCTGAACCAAGTCCGGGGTAAAATCGCTGTCGACCCCCCCGATGCGGTAATAATTGAGCGTGAGCCGCGCCCCGCAAAGTTTCTCGAACATGTCGAGCAGCGTCTCCCGTTCCCGGAACGTCCAGAAAAAGACGGTCATGGCGCCGATGTCGAGCGCCTGGGTGCCGAGCCAAAACAGGTGCCCAATAATCCGCTGCATCTCGGCGACGATCGTGCGGATATACTCGGCGCGTTCCGGCACGGTAATGCACAACAATTTCTCGACCGCTCGGACATAGGCGTAGTTGTTGGACATCGCGCACACGTAATCGAGCCGGTCCGTGTGCGGAATCATTTGCATATAGGCAAGCCCCTCCGCCAGTTTTTCCACACCCCGATGCAAGTAGCCGAGGTCCGGGGTCGCTTTCACGATGCGCTCACCGTCCAATTCCAGGACGACCCGCAGCACCCCGTGGGTACTCGGATGCTGCGGCCCCATGTTGAGCAGCAGCTGCTCCTGCCGTCGAGACCCCGCAGCGGCAGGATCCGCCAAATAGGGCGTCTTCTGGGCGTCGGGAATTTCGCCGTCCCGTTGTTCGGCCGGCGGTTCATCGAGGCGCGGGATGAAGTCAAATTGGCTGCGCCAGCCGCGGCCTTCCGCGGGAAAATCTTTTCGCAACGGGTATCCCTCCGCATAATCTTCCGGCATGAGGATGCGGCGAAGATCCGGATGGCCGGCGAATCCTATGCCCATCATGTCGTAGACTTCACGTTCAAGAAATTCCGCGCCGCGCCACACGCTTGTGACCGAATCGATGAGGGGAGCCTCTTCTGTGACCCGCGCCTTGAGCCGAATTCTGTGGCCGTGAGGCAGCGACAGGAGGTGATAGATGACTTCGAAACGCTCTTGGGCATCCGGGTAATCGGCCGAGCAGATGTCGGTGATGTGATCGAAACGGGCCTCGGGGGCGTCGTGCAAGTACCGGGCGATGTCCAGAATCTTGGACGCGCGGACTTGTGCACTCGTCTCTCCCCGCGCCGCGTCGACATGGACCGACAGCACGGCCTCGGGGAATTGTTTGAGGAGCGTTTCGGCGAACGGTTGCATGCACTATGTTTCCCGCTGATGGAACACCTCATCGAGGACGGGTCGCCCGCGTCCTACCGATGACGGCTATTTCACGAATACCTTCTCGCGCTGAATTTTTTCCTGAAGTTTCAACAGGCCATCGAGCAAGGCTTCGGGACGCGGAGGACACCCGGGCACGTACACATCCACGGGCACGATTTGATCGACCCCCTGCACGACGGCATAGCTGTTGTAGTGGTTGCCGGACGTCGCACAGGAGCCCATGGAAATGACATAACGGGGTTCCGGCATCTGATCGTAGATCCGCCGGATCACGGGGGCCATCTTTCGAGTGACCGTTCCCGCCACAATCATGAGATCGGATTGTCGCGGGGACGCGCGAAAGACGCCGGCACCGAACCGGTCGAGATCGTACCTCGACGAGACGCTGGCGATCATCTCGATGGCGCAGCAGGCCAGTCCGAACGTCATCGGCCACAGGGCGGATTTTCTGGCCCAATTCACGACGGCATCCAGGTTGGTCGTGACGATATTCGCGTCCAATTGCCGCTCGAGAAAACTCACGTGTGTCGCCTCATCCTGTCCTGTCTGTCTCTCAATCCCATTCCAGCGCCCCCTTTTTCCATTCGTACCAAAACCCGACGATTAGAATGAAGAGGAACACCCCCATGCCCACAATTCCCGCGAGATCGAGCGTTTTGAAGGCCACCGCCCAGGGATAGAGGAAGACGACCTCCACATCGAAAATCACAAACAGCATCGCGATGATATAGTACCGGATCGGAAACCGCGTTCTTGCGTCTTGAAACAGCGGACTGCCGCTTTCATAGGGATTGAGTTTGGCCCGGTAGGGACGACTGGGGCGGACGAGCCACCCGGCCAACAGCGACACCGCGCCGAAGGCGATGGCGATGCCGATGAACAGCAGGATGGGCACGTAATTCGCCGGGACCGCCGCATTTCCCATCTCTACCCTCGCAGGCTCGACGTCAAAGGGGCTGGGCCGGAGCGGGAATGAAGCGACTGCGGGCCCTCTTCGTCGTGTGTCCGGTTCGTCGACAGCGCGGACCCAAAAAATGGTTTAAACGTCAAGCCGTCCAGCCGGGGGGACTCCATCCCTTTGTGTTGGACCAACACTTTGAACGTGCGGCCCATGCCTTCCGGCCGCAGCAGATGAATCGCAGCTCGAAATTCTGGACTCTCCGGGTCCATCTCCGCGAGCATGTCTTCCACGCCGAGTCCCATGAGAAAGCTCATCTGATTGGTGAACCCGGTGACATGGAGACCCTGGGCTTCGCCGGCCGTCGCCAGACTTGAAAAATCCACATGGCTGGTCATGTCTTGCTCACCGACCCGGAGATAGGGATCCTCCGACGTCAGTTGCGAGTAATAACACAGCAGGGTCCCGTCCGATCGGTCGGCGCCGTAGAGATCCTGTGCGGTGTGGCCGTAGTCTATGGTGATGACCACGCCGCGCCGGACGGCAGCGGCGACTTGCGTCATCCAGTGGAGGGCGCACAAGTTCACCTCCGTGCGGTACCCTTCCGGCAGGGCGATGCGTAGCCGGATCAAGTATTCTTCCAGTTCCGGCCGTGACGGGGGCTGCAGCACTTCGCTGAAGGCGCCTTCGCGATAGTCGACGTAGACCTCCTGCACCCGGCCATCCACGACTTGAATCCGGTGGACCGGGAATGCATCGGGCAGCTCATTGCTGAGGAACAGCCCGGCCAGGGGGGCGCGGGCCGCCTCGTCGAGATGCTCCGTCCATGTGATCAGCCCTGACTCTCCGAGCCATTCGTGGAGAACCTCGCGCTGAAGGACCCGCATGGCCGGACTACGTTCGACCAGCACCAGGCGGAGGCGGCGGCACAAAGAGTCATCGTCATGCGACAGGGCTCGCAGCAGGTCACGGGCCAGCAATCCTTTGCCCGGCCCCATTTCTACGATGGTGAAGGGATCGGGATGGCCTAACAAGCCGTCAATCTGCCGCGCTTGTTTGGCAAGGGCCCGTCCTAAGATCGGGTGAACATCGGAACTGGTATAGAAGTCGCCCGACCACCCAATTCGTTCGCACCCGGCTGCGGGGGGACGCATGTAATAGCCAAGCTGTGGATGATAGAGGGCCAACTCCATGAACCGGACGAAGGGGATGGGACCCGAAGTCCCAATCTCGGAGGCGATGGCGGCAACGAGTTCAGGGTGCCCAATCGACACAGCCAATTCCCTTCCTCCGCTGGTAACGGCATAGTCAAACTCCCCAAAAGTGAAGGGGAATTCTTTCCCTCTTTCCTCTTTGAGGGTGATAAGGAGGCGTAGAGTAGCGTTGGGGAGTGCGCGAAGTCAAGGTGAACTGGCCTGAAATCGCCGATAGATCGGCGATTTCAGGACGTGGAGCAGGACACTGGATGGCGGTGGAGGCGGTGAGACGCGATGGCGATGGCGTGACCCGAACGGCGCGTCATCTCGAGCCTCACGTGCCGTGGCATTTTTTGTATTTTTTGCCGCTCCCGCAGGGGCAAGGATCGTTACGCCCGACCTTGTCGTCGCTACGGTGGACCGTCTGCTGTGCCGTTGGTTCGTCGCCCCGGTTGAGGGTCAATTTGGGTTGCGGATGGGACATGACGGGCGGCGGCGGGGGCGCGGCCACAGTCGGTTCCTCGTTTCGCACGGCCTGCACCTTGAAGAGGCGTTCGAGCGCGTCCGATTTGATGCGTTGCATCATGGCGGCGAAGAGATCATACCCTTCCCGCTTGTATTCAATCAGCGGATCCTTTTGGCCGTACCCGCGAAGACCGATGCCGTCGCGCAAGTGGTCCATGGCCAGCAGATGGTCTTTCCAATGGTGATCCACGACTTGCAGCATGAAGGTTTTCTCGAGGAACCGCATTAATTCCGGGCTGAGGTCCTGCTCTTTGTGCTCATAGCCTTCCTGCGCCAGTTTCTTCAGATCTTCAGAGAGCGCGTCGCGTCCGAGATCGCGGAGCGAGGCGCCCTCGTCGTTTTTCCCCTGGGTGATGTCGAGGCCGAATTGCCCCTGCATCATGTCGATGAGTCCTTTGATGTCCCACTCTTCCGGATACTGTTCGGCGGGACAATAGACAGTCATGGCGGAATCCACCATGCTGCTCATCATGTCCAAGATGTCGTCTCTCAGGTTCTGGCCGGCGAGGACCGCATGGCGATGCTGATAGATGACTTCCCGTTGCTTGTTCATCACGTCGTCGTACTCGAGCAACTGCTTCCGGATTTCGAAGTTGTGCGCTTCCACCTTCTTCTGCGCGTTCGCGATGGCCCGGGTGACCATGCCATGCTCAATCGGAACGCCTTCTTCCATGCCGAGCTTCAGCATGAGCTGGGACACCCGCTCGGACGCAAAAATCCGCATCAGGTCGTCCTCCAGCGACAAGTAAAATCGTGACGAACCCGGATCGCCCTGCCGGCCGGCGCGCCCACGAAGCTGATTGTCGATCCGGCGGCTTTCGTGCCGTTCCGTGCCCAAAATATGCAGGCCGCCGGCCTGGACGACGGCTTGTTTGTCTTTTTCGCACTCGGCCTTGATCTGTTCGTAGACGTCCAGTTTCCGCTCTTCGGGAAGTCCCTCGTCGCGGTACAGGATCTGTTTGAAGAGAAAGTCGGGGTTCCCGCCGAGCAGAATGTCCGTGCCGCGGCCCGCCATATTGGTGGCGATGGTGACGGCCCCTTTGCGTCCGGCTTGCGCGACGATTTCGGCCTCCTTTTCATGAAACTTCGCGTTCAAGACGTTGTGTTTCACCCCATTGCGGCTCAGGAGCCCCGCCAGGCGTTCCGATTTTTCGATGGAGATGGTGCCGACCAGGACCGGCTGCCCGGTCCGGTTGCATTCTTTGATCTCTTCGACGATCGCCGCGAACTTTTCCTTCTCCGTCCGGTAGACCACATCGGCATAGTCCTGGCGGATCATCGTGCGATTGGTCGGCACCACGTTGACATCCAGGTTGTAAATCTTGGCGAATTCGCCGGCCTCCGTGTCGGCGGTGCCGGTCATGCCGGCCAGTTTCTTATACATCCGGAAATAGTTTTGGAAGGTCACGGAGGCAAGCGTTTGATTCTCATTCGCGATCTTCACACCTTCCTTCGCCTCCACCGCCTGATGGAGTCCGTCGCTCCACCGGCGGCCCGGCATGAGGCGGCCGGTGAATTCGTCGACGATGATCACCTCGCCGTCTTTCACGACATAATCCACGTCGCGCTTGTACAAGGCATGCGCCTGCAACGCCTTCACGACGTGGTGGACGAGATCCATGTTCGCCGGGTCGTATAAGTTATCCACCCCAAGCAGCTTCTCGACACGGGCATTGCCGTCTTCCGTCAACGACGCGGTCTTGGTCTTCTCTTCGATCGTATAATCGTGTTCCGGTCGCAACTGGGGAATGATGGCGTTGATGCGGTAATACAGGTCCGTGGTTTGATCGGTCGGTCCCGAGATAATCAACGGCGTGCGGGCTTCGTCGATCAGAATGCTGTCGACTTCGTCGA
>CAYQDJ010000043.1:0-25702 GCA_964416255.1 uncultured Nitrospira sp.
CATCCCTCGGAAGGCTGTCTGTTTGCCGCACTTGAGGCGCGGCATCATCTGGCAGGTCATCTGAAGGATGCTCGATATACCCAGGCCATGGCCGAGCTCGTCGGCTTGAAGCCGGCCATCGATGCCTTCTTTGACGCGGTGATGGTGAACGCCGAAGATCCGGGCATCCGGAACAATCGCTTATCCTTGCTCAAGGAGGTCGACGACCTGTTCCTGTCGTTCGCGGACCTCTCCCAGATTATGGTACAAGGGAGTTAACCTAGGGACGGATCAAGATGACAGCACACCACCCCGCGGGTGACCCGGGTGCCGCCCTGGATGATGAGGCGTCACGAAATGCGCGGGTCCGGCGATTCAGCCTGGGGGTGACGGCGGTGCTGATCGTGGTCTGCAATGTGGTGTTCTTAGTCGGCATCCGATTGAGCGGCGTCAATTTGGACGAACTCGTCAACACGCCGGACCGGTTTGATCCCAAATCGGACATCTGCCTTCGGCTCACCTGGCAACGGCTGGCCGGTGCTTCCGATCCCGTCAGGCTGTGCTCTGAGTGGATCAACCTATCCGATCCCTCGGGCAAGCCGCATCACCTCGACACCAACACGAAGGTCAAGCAGGGACCGGACGGACGCATGTATGTGGATCAGGGCGTGCAAGCGGATTATCGACTGATCGGATACGTGGGGTTTCTCATGGCCGTGGTTCTGTCAGGCGTGTTGATCAGGCGGTATCTGGTGGGCAGGTACCGCCTCCAGTTGGAACGGCCTGATATGCGACACTAACCCAAGAGACGGATCGCAAAGGAGACACAGGCGTGGCCAAGAAATACGTGTACTATTTCGGAGACGGCAGGGCGGAAGGCACTTCCAACATGAAAGAGCTATTGGGCGGCAAGGGGGCGGGGCTCGCCGAAATGACGAATCTCGGGATCTCCGTGCCTCCCGGCTTCACCATCACCACGGAAGCCTGCGTAGAGTATTACAAGCGTGGGAAATCCTATCCGCCCGGCATGTGGGATGCGGCCTTAGCCTCGCTGAAGCGGGTGGAGAAGTCGATGGGCATGGGGTTCGGCGATCCGCAGAAACCGCTGCTGGTTTCGGTGCGGTCGGGCGCCCGCGCCTCGATGCCGGGGATGATGGATACCGTCTTGAATGTCGGCCTGACGATGCGGACGGTCGAGGGCTTGGCCGCCAAGACGCGCAACGAGCGGTTTGCGCAGGATAGCTATCGCCGCTTCATCACCATGTTCGGCAACATCGTCATGGGCGTGCCCCGCGAACATTTTGAAGCGATTCTGAATCACACCAAGGAAGAATTGGGCGTGGCGCATGAGACGCAATTGGATGCGCGCGCCCTGAGAGGCTTGGTGGCCAGCTTCAAGTCGTTGGTCAAAGAAGAGACCAAGAAAGAGTTTCCGGACGATCCGAACGAGCAACTGCGCATGGCGATCCACGCCGTCTTTTCCTCATGGAACGGCTCCCGCGCCGTCACCTATCGCCGTCTCTACAATATTCCCGATTCCTGGGGCACGGCGGTCAACGTGGTGGCGATGGTGTTCGGTAACATGGGGGATACGAGCGGGACCGGGGTGGCTTTTACGCGCGATCCCTCGACCGGCGAAAGAAAGTTTTTCGGCGAATGTCTCATGAATGCCCAAGGCGAGGACGTGGTGGCCGGTATTCGAAACCCATTGCCCGTGACCGAACTGTCTCGCACCGTGCCGCAGGCGTACAAAGAACTCGAGGCGACCTACAAGAAACTGGAGCGGCATTACCGGGATATGCTCGACCTGGAATTCACGATTCAAGAAGGCAAGCTCTACATGCTGCAGACGCGGGTCGGCAAGCGAACCGGCATCTCGGCGGTCCGCATTGCCGTCGAGATGGTGAAAGAGGGGCTGATCTCCAAGCGCGAGGCGGTCCAGCGGGTGGGACCGGACCAATTGTCGCAGTACCTCTATCCGATCTTCGATATCAAGTCTGAGTCCAGCTCAACCCCGCTGGGCAAAGGATTGCCGGCCGGACCCGGTGCGGCGGCGGGGAAAATCGCGTTGACGCCCGATCGAGCGGTGGAGATGAAAGCGGCCGGGGATCGGGTAGTCTTGGTGCGAGAAGAGACCAGCCCCGACGATATTCATGGCATGAATGCCGCGACCGGGTTCCTGACGGCGCGCGGCGGGATGACGTCGCATGCCGCCGTGGTCGCGCGGCAGATGGGGAAAGTCTGCGTGGCCGGCTGCGAAGCCATCGATGTCCTGGACAGTCAGTCCGTCCGGATCGGCTCCAAAGTCTTTCGAGAGGGCGACTATCTCTCGGTGAACGGCTCTACCGGCAACGTCTATGACGGCGACCTTCCGGTCGTCGAATCCGAAATCATTCAGGTCGTCCAAGGCAAGCTTGACCCCAAACAGTCTGAAAAGTACCAATTGTTTGCGACGTTGCTGTCATGGGCGGACAGCATGCGGAGGTTGCGCGTGCGTGCGAACGCCGATGTGCCGGATCAGGCGAAGATTGCCCGAGGGTTTGGCGCGGAGGGGATCGGGCTCTGCCGGACCGAACACATGTTTTTTGCGGATGACCGCATTTCCATCATGCAGAACATGATTCTCGCCAGGACGGCGGAAGACCGCGAGAAGTTTTTAGATCAACTGCTGCCGTTGCAGAAGCAGGACTTCATCGGGCTCTATCGTGAGATGGAGGGCTATCCGGTGACGATTCGTTTGCTCGATCCCCCGCTCCACGAATTTCTGCCGAAGCGGGAAGAACTGATGGTGGAAATCGCCCAGCTCGAAATCACGGGCCGTGATGCCGCAAAATTGGAAGTGCAGCGGCGGCTCCTCGCCCGTGTGGAGGAATTACATGAATTCAATCCGATGCTTGGCCTTCGAGGATGCCGGCTTGGTATCACCATGCCCGAGATCACGCGCATGCAGGCGCGTGCCATCATGGAAGCCGCCTGTGAGCTGGGGAAGGAAGGCAAAAAGATCGTGCCGGAGATCATGGTTCCGCTCGTGGGCATGGTCTCTGAGATGAAGTCGCAGAAGGATCTGGTGCGCGAGGTGGCGCAGGAGACGATGAAACGCTACAACGTCAAACTCTCGTATCTTGTGGGCACGATGATCGAGCTGCCGCGGGCGGCCGTCACCGCTGATCGTATCGCGCACGAGGCGGAGTTTTTCTCATTCGGCACAAACGATCTCACACAGACGACGTTCGGGTTCAGCCGCGACGATGCCGCCAAGTTCATCGACTATTACAAAACCGCCAATATTATGGAATCTGACCCGTTCGCCGTGCTTGACCGGGAGGGGGTGGGGGCGCTCATGAAAACCGCGATCGGCGGCGGGCGAAAAACCAGGCCGGAGATCAAACTGGGCATTTGCGGCGAACATGGCGGCGATGCCAGTTCCGTTGAGTTCTGCCACCAGCTCGGCTTGGACTATGTCAGTTGTTCGCCGTTCCGGGTCGCGCTGGCCCGTCTGGCCGCGGCGCAAGCCGCCATCGGTGAGGCGGACGCTCAAGCTTCCGCCAACAAGGCTCGGGCCAAGAGAGCGCGTCGTGCCCGTCCTAAGGTCTCCGCCCACGCCTTGAAGAGCCGCTCCCGCGTGTTGCGCAAAAAACGGTGAAGGCCGCCCACGACGCCATTCGGCACATGCGGCAGGCCCTTCGGCTCGCCGCGAAGGGCCTCGGAAAGACCCATCCCAATCCGATGGTCGGAGCGGTCGTCGTGGCGAAGGGGCGGGTGGTCGGCAAGGGGTATCATCATGCGGCCGGAACTCCCCACGCCGAAGTGTTAGCTCTCCGGCAGGCCGGTCGCCTGGCAAAGGGCGCCACGCTGTATGTGACGCTCGAGCCGTGCAGCCATCTCCACAAGCGCACCCCGCCCTGCGTCCCGACGATTATTCACGCCGGGATTCGACGGGTCGTCGTCGCGATGATCGATCCCAATCCGTCGGTTCGCGGCAAGGGGTTGGCCCAACTCCGCAGGGCCGGTATTTCGGTGACAGTGGGCGTTGCGGGTTCAGAAGCCGAGCGGCTGAATCGCATGTATGGTCATTGGATCAAGACCCATCGTCCCTTTGTGACGCTCAAGGCCGGGATGACGCTCGATGGACAAATCGCCGCGGCGTCAGGCGAGTCGCGCTGGATCACCAGCCTCGCTTCGCGCCGAGACGCCCACCGGCTGCGTGCGCATTCCGGCGCCGTGGTGGTCGGAATCGGCACGGTGCTCTCCGACGATCCGGCGTTGACCGCGCGACAGCCGCCCAGGTTGGCCCGCTTGCATGCCAGACAACCGTTGCGAGTCGTGGTGGACAGTCGGTTGAGAATTCCGACATCCGCGGCGATTTTGTTTCGGCAGGGAGAAGCGCCGACCGTGGTGGCGACGACGTCCGCCGCATCCTTCCGCAAGCGAGCCGCATTGGAGCGCCGGGGGATCGAGGTGCTCACGGTTCCCGGTTCACGCGGGCGGGTGGGGCTGCGCCGACTCCTCACGCGATTGGGGCGACGAGGGATCACTCATGTCGTGCTCGAAGGGGGGAGTGAACTCAATGCCGCCTTCCTCAAGGCCGGCCTCGTGAATGAGGTGCGTCTCTACGTGGCGCCTTCGTTTTTGGGCGGGTCCCGCTCAATTGGCCTCATCGGCGGCCTTAGTCCCCAAGCCCTGGAGAAGGCCTTGCCTCTTCGCACGCTGCGTACCCGGCGCCTTGGGCCGGATCTGGTGATCGAAGGCGAACTCTCCCGGGTGGAGGACGGATCATGAACCACGCCGGTCTCCGCTGGTCCGGCATCTGCCTGATGGCCGTGCTGACGATGGATGCGAGCGGCGCGGAGACCGCCGTGCCGTCCCGTTCTGAAGAATTATCCGCGTTGGTCTTCTCCTATCTCGACGACCAGGATGGCCGGCAGGCCGAGTCCGTCTTGCAGACCGTGCTGGCGCATCCCAAGGCGTCCATTCAAGAAGTGCGCCGCATCATCCAAACCGGCCGGTCGTACGGGGCGCAAGCGCTCGGCACGATGGTCGACCAACAGATTGTCGTCCGTGAGCGCACCTATCGATACGCCCTTTCGGTGCCCCTGACTTATCAGCCGGCTAAAGGCTATGGACTGGTGGTGTGTTTGCATGGCGCGGGATTTACAGGCGATGCCTATTTGGAGCGATGGCAAAGCCGATTGGGTGATGACTATCTGCTGGTGTGTCCGACGTATCCGGCCGGCGCCTGGTTCACCCGACGCGCCGAAGACCTAGTCCTTGCGGTGATCCGCGCGGTACAGGAGCGGTATCATATCGATCCGGATCGCATTTTCTTGACGGGCATGTCCAACGGCGGCATCGGCGCATGGCTGATCGGCATGCATACCGCCCCGATGTTCGCCGGGATCGCCCCGATGGCCAGTGGATTGGACGACGTACTGATGCCGTTTCTGGCCAATTTGCGCAACACCCCCATCTACATCATTCATGGGGCCAAGGATCAGGTGATGCCGGTCGATCTCAGCCGGTCGATCTCCCGTGAATTGGCCGCCTTGGGATATCCGCATGTCTATCGGGAGCACGAACGCGAGCATCCGATGGCTGGAGGACATTATTTTCCACGAGAAGAACTGCCCGAGTTGGTCGCTTGGCTGAATCGGCAGCGACGGAACCCTTCTCCCTCAAGAGTGACGGTCGTCCGTGAGGCAACCCATTTTCAGCCTTTTAGTTGGCTGCGTGTGGATGCGACCGATCCGATTGCGGCGTTTTCGGAAGACTTGATCACCAAACGGGACGACCGAATCACACACCGGGATTACGCGAGAATCGACGCCACCATTGTCGGACTGAGCCGTATCGAGGTCACCGCAGAACGGGTGCAACGGTACAGTCTCTTCTTGAACGACGATCTAATCGATCTGGCCAAGCCGTTGACTGTCGTCACGAACGGGGAGGTCTCATTCGAAGGGACGGTGACTCCGTCTCTTGAGACCTTGTTGCGACAAACACGGGTTCGTCAGGATTCGCGCCTGCTGTTTCCCGTGCACCTCACTCTCACGGTTGGAAAGCCGCCGGCATGAATCGACGGGGCGCGCGCGGGCCGATGCTGGGCGTGTCGACGCTGGCGCTGTTGACCGGACTCTGTGCCGTCGTGCCGCTCTGGGCCGGATCGGACCGGTGTCTCCTGCCTGCGCAGCATGCGGGAATGAGTTTTCCTGTCGACCGTGTGGATCCCGCCTGGACCTGCCGTCTCCACCCCATCATGACGAACTACACGACGGCGAATATGATCGGACCCGTTCGAGTCTGGTTGCCGGACGTCATGTATGTCTATCTGTTGGATCATCCGTCTTCGGCGGCGGCCCTCATCAATCGGTTGGACATCGGATTGTATCGCGCGGAACAACGAGGTCCCGGCCAGTATTGGGGGTATGACGGAGAGGGGACGGAAGGGATCGTGGAACTGGTGTATCACGATCCGAGCAATCGCTTGTATTACCTCAGCGGATCGCATGTGAGCCGGGTGTTGCCGCATCTGACGGGAAAGGCGGTGGTGTGGTTGCACATGACGCCCGTTCAGGAATCTGCAGGAGTCGCCGGGATCGAGACCACGATGGTCGCGTACACGCGGATTGACAATCGGGTATGGTCGGGCATCGGCTCCATGCTTCGGCCGCTCGTCGGCGGCGCGGTGAACCGCAAGTTGGTCAAAGCTGTGGAGGCCGTAAATCGGCTGAGCCGCGTGATGCGGGATCAACCGGACCGGGTGTTGTTTGAAGCCGCCGATCCGCCCGCCTTACCGGAACAAGACGCGGCCTTTCTGAAACAGCATCTCGACGTGCAGCCTCTCGCGGACCCCGATCATCCACTGAGCCAGGCGCCATGACTTCGTCACGCAGCTTTGCCTGGCTCTGCGCCATCGGCGTCTGTTGCTTTGCCAGCTACAACATGGTCAGGATGCCGGTGTTGGCGCTCTTTGCGGAATCCCTCGGCGCCAGCCCGGAGCGCATCGGGCTGATCGTGTCGGTGTCCACCCTGACCGGGGTCGTCCTGAAATTACCGTCCGGTGCCTTATCGGATCTCTATGGCCGTCGAATGTTGCTCCGTGTCGGCGTGCTGGCGTTCGGCTTCCCTCCGTTCCTGTATCCGTTCATCTCGGATTTAGATGCGCTGACAGGGTTGCGAATGGTTCATGGATTGGCGACGGCCATCTTCGCGCCGAGCGCGCTGGCCACCGTGGCCGAGTTGTATCGCGAGCGTCGCGGGGCGGCGCTGGGCCTGTATACCGCCAGTACTCAATCGGGTGCCTTGGTCGGGCCGTTCATCGGCGGGTCTCTGGTCTATGCCGCCGGGTTTTCCTCCGCCTTCGTCACGGCCGGGCTGTTCGGCTGCCTTGCCATGATCATGTTTTACTCCCTGCGTCTCGCGGCGCCTCCGCCTCGGCAAAAAGCGGGCCTTTCAGCGTTGCTCGCCGACATGTGGCGGGGCTTTATGCTGGTCGCGCGGAATCGCAAGGTGCTGATCACCAGTATGACGGATGCCGCCAAGATGATCGCCAACGGAGCCCTCATGGCGTTCCTGCCGCTGTACGGCGTGGCGGTTGGGCTCAATCCCGGCGAGGTCGGTCTCTTGTTCACCGTGCAGGCCGGCACCTCGTTTTTCTCAAAACCGATCATGGGCCGCGTCTCCGACCAGGTGGGGCGTCAGCCCCTCATCGCAATGGGATTACTGATCTGCGCGGTGACGTTTGCGGCGATCCCGCATGTCACGATGCTGGGCATCCTCTTGGTGTTGGCAGCCGGTTTCGGGTTCGGCGAGGCGATCGTGTCGTCGTCATCGTCGGCATTTGTGGCGGACAGCTCCGAGTATAAAACGCTTGGAGCGGGCATGGGCATGCAAGGCACCATCGGAGATATTGGGCACGCCAGCGGGCCCTTGCTGGCGGGAGTGCTGATCGCCCATGTGAGCTATGCCGCGGCCTTTGGGATCATCGCGGGGGTCCAGGTGATCGCGGCGGGGATCTTTTGGCTGACGATGAAGCAGAGCTAGCAGAAAATGATTATAATGGGGCGGTCATGAATGAGTTTTCGACCGGCGATATCGTAGTCGGGGTGATCGCCTCCACGGGCGTCCTTGTGCTGCTCGTGGTCTTCGTGTACGTGGTGAAACAGGTCATGAGGAAAGACTGATGTTTACCGGAATTGTCGAAGAAATGGGCGCCGTGACGACGATGGACAAGACGCTCGCCGGAACGAGGATGACGATTTTAGCCTCGACGATCATGAGCGACCTGAACATCGGCGACAGTGTCAGCGTCAATGGGACGTGTGTGACCGTCGTGGCCCTAGGCGAACAAGATTTCGCGGTCGACGTTTCGCCGGAGACGCTGTCGATTACGACGCTCGGCCAACTCGCCCCCGGGGCTCCGGTGAACCTGGAGCGGGCCATGAAACTGAACGAACGCATCGGCGGTCATCTCGTGACCGGGCACGTCGATGCGATCGGAACGATTCGTCATCGGAATCAGGATGGCAACGCCGTGGTGCTGACCATCGACGCGCCTCGGGACATCTTGCGCTACTGTGTCATGAAAGGATCGATCACGGTCGATGGGATCAGCCTCACCATCAATGACCTGTCCGAGCGGGGCCTCTCCGTGACCATCATTCCGCATACCGCCCAGATCACGACGGTCGGCCTGAAGCAGGTGAACGATCTCGTCAATCTGGAGGTTGATCTCATCGGGAAATACGTGGAGCGCCTGCTTCAGGAGCGAAGCCAACTGCCCAGGCGCACGCCGGTGATTGACAAGGAGTATCTGCAGAAGCGCGGCTTGCTCTGACAGGCCGTTTGAAAAAGGGCGGCGTTGTTCTCGCATCGCTCGGAGATAGAACAATTGTTCAACGACCCCTGCCAATTGTCAGTTGGTTTCAAGCGTCACCGTGAGCGTTGAAAGTTGAACGCTAAGGTTGGTTCTGTGCCGAGGAACGATAGGCGAGATAGAGCCCGAGGCCGGTCGCGACGGACATGACGGCGCCCGCCAGCAATTGGAGCCCGAAGCCGATCGGCCCAACATAGATTTTATATAATTGCAGCAGCAGGAGGGGCAGCACGATCGCCAGCGCAAGTCCCACCATGTGCCGTCTCTGATAGATAGGCTCGCCTGGTTTTCGCATCACGTCCGGCGGCAGCCGTTATTCCTCAATAGTCGAGATGTCGCCGGGATCTTGCCCCAATTCCTTCGCCTTGAGCACCCGCCGCATAATCTTGCCGGAGCGAGTCTTCGGCAACGACCCGACGATCTCGATTTCTGATGGGACCGCAATCTTGCCGAGTTCGGTTTTGACCTGTTCCTTGATCGAATGGAGCAAGTCGGGACTTTCCTTCGATCCTTGTTTCAAAATGATGAACGCCTTGATCGATTCGCCCACGGTTTTGTGAGGTTTGCCGATGACCGCGGCTTCGGCCACCGCCGGGTGGCTGACCAATGCGCTCTCCACTTCGGCGGTGCCGAGACGATTGCCGGCCACTTTGATGACGTCGTCCGCCCGGCCCATAAACCACATATAGCCGTCATCGTCCTTGTGGCAGACGTCGCCCGCCGTGTAGCAATTGGGAATCGTATTCCAGTATGTCAGATAGCGTTCCGGGTCTTTGTAGATGGTCCGCATCATGGAGGGCCAGGGTTTTTTGATGACGGCGAACCCACCGGCCCGGGGCGGCAGGCTGTGGCCCTGGCGATCGACCACGTCCGCTTCGATCCCCAAAAACGGTCTCGTCGCCGATCCGGGTTTGAGCGGGACGCTGGGAAGCGGTGTGATCAGTATCGCTCCCGTCTCAGTCTGCCACCAGGTATCCATGATGGGTTTATCGCTCCCGGTCGCCCGGTAAAACCATTCCCAGGCTTCGGGATTGATCGGCTCTCCGACGCTTCCCAATATGCGCAGCGAGGACAAGTCAAATTTCTTCGGCCAGTCCTCGCCATACCGCATCAGCAAACGAATCGCGGTCGGAGTCGTATAAAAGATCGACACCCCGTACCGTTCGATCAGCTGCCACCAGCGGCCGGGATTCGGATAATCCGGCTTGCCTTCCACCGTCAGAATCGTCGCCCCGTTTAACAACGGCCCGTACACGATATAACTGTGTCCGGTGACCCACCCGGGATCGGCGACGCAGAAATACACGTCCTCGTCTTTGAGATCGAACACGTACTTCGTCGTTATGTAGGTGCCGACCATGTACCCGCCATGGACATGGACCACCCCCTTTGGTTTTCCCGTCGTGCCGGAGGTATAGAGGATATAGAGCGGGGTTTCTGAGTCCAGGGCCTCCGCCTCACACACCGCTTTTTCGGAGGACACCCATTCGGTCCAATCCAATTCTTTGGGAGCCGAGAGGGGAGGCCCGGACGGTTGCCGGTGCACGACGACGACGTGTTCGACGGTGGCGCAGGATTTCACCGCATCATCGACCACCGGTTTCAGCGGAATCACCTTGCCGCGGTCAAATCCGGCGTCAGCGGTGATGACCAACCTCGACCCGGCATCGTTGATCCGGCTGGCCAAGGCCGGAGCGCTAAAACCGGAATAGACGACGCTGTGAATCAAGCCGATCCGTGCACAGGCGAGCATGGCGATAACTTGCTCGGGGACTTTCGGCAAATAGATCGTGACCCGGTCGCCTTTCTGCAATCCGAGCTTTTTCAGGGCATTCGCGCAGCGATTGACGTGACGAAACAACTCCCCGTAGGTGAAGATCCGTTCTTGATCATGGTCGCCGACCCAAATCAACGCCACTTTGTTTTTGCGCCAGGTGCGGACATGCCGGTCCAGGCAGTTATAGGCGATGTTGCAGGTTGCCCCCGCAAACCACTTGGCCCATGGGTAATTCCACTCCAGCACCCGAGTCCAAGGGGCAAACCAGTCCAGCTCCTTGGCGACGTTGCCCCAGAAGGTTTCCGGATCTGCAATCGATTGCTGATAGGCCGTCTCGTAGTCTTGGATATGGGCGGCGGCTTTGACGGCCTCCGAGGGATGGTAAGTCCGGCTTTCTTTCAAGAGGGAATCAATTTGGTCACTCATACGGGCTCCTTCTCGGTAGCGTGGCATCGCATCACAATCACAATTATGGAGAAAAGGGCGGCGGGCCTGCAACCGTTCATTGGCGGAGTTGTGGCGTTGGGGCCCGAAGCCGCGACGATCCCAGTTGCCGAACTGTTCCCGTATTCCTTGACAGTCGTCACAGGGCGAGGGTAGGCTGACTTGTATTCCCCACAACTAATCGGCTCCTTCATGATGCGACGCATCGCCATGACCGCCCTCTTCGCGTTCGGTTGCTGGTTCGCCGGAGGCCTTTCCGCTACGCAGGCGCAAGTCGGGAAACCGGAAGGGCTGTACTACAAGTCGTGGGCCGTCGTCATCGGCATCGAACACTACCTCGTCGCCCCGCCGATTCCCGGCGCGATTGACGATGCCAAACGCATCGCCCAGGCCTTTCGGCAGTTGGGCTTCGAAGAAGTGGTCGAGATCTACGACAAAGACGCCAGTTTTCGTCGCCTTCAACAGGTCTTCAGCGACATGCTGCCGAGAAAAGTCGGTCGGATGGATCGCTTGGTGATTTTTTATGTCGGACACACTGGAGTCACACAGGATGCGCAGGGGAAGGATCTTGGCTATCTGGTGCCGATGGATGCTCAGATCAACAACGCCGCCAAGGGGGTGACGGTCGACCAACTCAAAGAGTTCACCAGACGGTTGGCATCGAAACACACCCTATGGATTGTCGATGCACCGATCCGAGGGTGGGAGACGACCGCACCGCAGCCGCTGTCTCTGGAAGGCCGGGACGCTCCGGAGGCAGATACCGAACGCCGGGCGGTTCAGGTCATCAGTGCCGCTGATTCGGACACACCTTCGGCGCGCCGGGACGGCAAGAGTCTGTTTGTCCAAGCCTTGCTGTCCGGGTTGGAGGGGGCGGCCGATTTGAATAAAAATGGATGGCTGATGGCGTCCGAGTTGGGAACTTATGTCAGTCAACACGTCGTGTCGACCTCCCAGGGCAAACAGCGCCCGGCGAGCCTGCGAATTGACGGAGATGGCGATACGGTGCTGGTGGAAGGCCGGAAAGCCGCCTTCGTGCTGGGCGAGGGGCCGCGATCGGATTCAGAACGACAGCAGGCGGCCAAGACGCAGTATGAGCAGGCGTTCTCGCTGCTTCAAGAAGGCAAGTATGCGGACGAGGCGCTGGAACGGCTCAACCGCGCAATCGAGTACGATCCGGCTTTCGGCGATGCCTACGTGTTGAAAAGTTACGTCCGCCTGGAAGTCCTCCCCAATCTGGAGGAGGCGTTCGCCGCCGCGCAACTGGCGGTGAAGCATGCTCCCGACAACCCGGATGCCTTTTATACGCTGGGGCTTATCTATGAAAAGCGCGGGCAATTCAAAGACGCCGAAGCGTCGATGCTCCAGGCGGTCAAGGTGAACCCGGCCTACCAGGATGTGTATTTTTCTCTCGGTACCCTCTATGCCGATCAATTGCGGGATCAGCCAAAGGCCGTCGAGGCGTTCCGCCGGTACCTGGAATTGGGCGGCCTGCATGCGCGTGCCAGGGATGCGGTCACGCAAGCCGATCACGCGGCCAAGCCGGAACCATGACCCACTAGTCTTTCTCCCCTCCCTTCAAGTATCCCAAGCCGATTTTGACCGCCCGACGGGTAATCTCCGCCCAACGAACTTCCGGATAAGCTGCCAGGATCGCCGCGGCCTTCGGGTCTTGAATATCCAACGTGCCGATTTTGATGATGCCGTCCTCAATCCGTATGTCAGCCACGTGACTCCCCCCTCTATAAATAAATAAAATATGACGCGCGACTTCCTGTCTTGGTGCGCCCGGTTTCGTTGACGCCACTAGGGACGCATGCTAGCATGAACACGCATTTTTCTGGAATCCGCCTGACCACAGAGGCACAGTATGATTCGGGGCGAAGGAGGTCGTATGAATTGGGCGCACGCGCATGCCGCAAGATGGACGAGCTTAGGAATCGCCGTACTTCTGCTGCTGGGTCTGGCCGCTTGTGGCGGTCCTCCGAAGTGGGTACACAAAGGGTCGGGCGCCTATAACGAAAAAGACAAAAAAGCGTTCTATGGTGTGGGATCCGTGGTGGGTGTCCGTAACGAGCCGCTCGCCTGGGACACGGCGGAAAACCGCGCGCGCGCGGAAATCGCCAAGACGTTTGAAACCTACACCGGCTATCTGATGCGGGACTATGCCGCATCGACCACCGCGGGTGATTTCACCCGGAATACCGAGGAACAAAACGTGGAGCGGGCCATCAAGACCGTCACGACGGTTACATTGAGCGGCGTACGCCCGATCGAGCGGTACAAGGACGAAAAAACCAATACGTACTACGTCCTCACGAAGTTGAATTTGGACGACATGAAGAACAACTTGGAGCAGGCCAAAGAACTCAATGCCCAAGTTCGGGATTTCGTTCGGAAGAATGCGGACCGTTTGTTCGATCGCCTTGAGAAAGAGGAAGAGAAGCGGTCCAGCCGGTGAGCCGGTGATCCCCGTTTATGTTTCACATGGAGGTTCGTGTGATCGCGCAGACCTGTCGTGCCGTCGTGTTGGCGACCTGTGCCGTGATTGTGTCCGGCTGCGGGCATGAGACTAAGGTGACCCGCATCGACGCCGGAGTCGTGACCGATTTCAGCGGCCGCTGGAACGACACGGATTCGCGAATGGTGGCCGAACAGATGATCAAAGAGTCGCTGAGCTACCCCTGGTTGAACAACTTTTCGCAGACCAAGCAGCGCCCGCCCGTCGTGGTCGTGGGAACGGTGGTCAATCGGAGCCACGAACACATCGATGTCCAGACCTTCATCTCGGATTTGGAGCGGGAACTCACCAACTCGCAACGCGTGACGTTCGTCGCCGGACAAGGCGAGCGCGAGGAAATTCGAACGGAACGCAAGGAACAGGCGATGTATGCGCGTGAGGAGACCCAAAAGGCCCCCGGTAAAGAAACCGGAGCGGATTACATGATGAAAGGCACCATTGCCACGATTCTGGATGAGTCAGGCGGCACCAAGGCGGTCTTTTACCAAGTCGACCTGCACATGATCGATCTGGAGAGTAACGCCAAGGTGTGGTACGGCCAGAAGAAGATCAAGAAAGTGGTCGAAAAGAAACGAGCGGTGTTTTAGGCTCTGCTGGCGCGATTGAAACCCTTCCTCTCACGCTTGTCGCACGGTGGCGGAGTGCGGTGGAGCGTTGTCACGACATGGCGTTGCTGGCTCGTGCTGGCCGCGCTGTCCTCCTTCCTGACGGCCTGTGGTCCCACAATCAATCGTTATCAGCGGATTGAGCAAAGTCTGCTGGTCGGCGACGTGCAGCGAGCGGCGGCCATCGTCGAACAGGCGGAAGAGGAGTATGGCGGAACAAGCCGGCTCTTGTACGAGATGGATCGGGGCATGATGCTGCAGCTCGCCGGCCAATATCAGCTGAGCAGCATGGCATTGGAACGGGCCGATGAGGAGGTGGACCGACTCTATACCACACGCCTGCGCTCGGAGGCCGCGGCGTTTCTGATAAACGATACGGCGTTGCCATACGAGGGGGACCCGTACGAGCACGTCATGATCAACGTCGTCAAGGCGTTGAACTACGCGGTCCAAGGACGGTTGGAGGGGGCGTTGGTCGAGGCTCGACGAATCGATCATCGCTTGAACGTGCTCCGCGACAAGACGGATCCCGGCAAGTATCGACATGATGGATTTGCCCGATATCTTAGCGGGATCTTGTTTGAAGCGGCCGGTGATCTCAACAACGCGTTCATCGCCTATCGCACTGCCTATGACGCCTACGAGGCGGCACGCGAATGGTCACATACGCCGGGCCCCGAGACGTTGCGCGCGGACCTGCTGAGGACCGCGGATGCGCTCCATCTCACCGCCGAGCTCGACGCGTATCGTCGCAAATTTCCCGATGTCATCTGGGATCATGCCGCTGCGCAACGGCAGCTCGCCCAAGTGGTGCTGATCAGCTATAATGGGCGCGCTCCACATAAAACGGATCAATATTTGGACCTTCCGCTCAGTTTGGATGCCTTGCAATTGGTCTTGCTGAACCGCGGTTTGACTCCCTCCACAAACCGAAATCGTGCGGTGGATAGCATGCTGTATGGACTGAATGGCCGTGTGGTTCGTATCGCGCTCCCGGCGTTGCTCCCCCAAAAAACGCAGGTGTCCACCGTGACGATGCTGTTGACCGATTCCACCGGCCGGGCCACGAGCGTGCGTTCCGAGTTGGCCCATAACGTGACAGCGTTGGCTGCGCAAAGCTTGTCCGACCGCCTCCCTCAAATCACTGTGAAGGCGCTGGCTCGAGCGGCCACGAAATATGCGATGGCGGAGGGGGCCACGCGGGGGGCGCAACAGGCCGCCGGCAAGGACGCCGGTCCGTGGGTGGGACTGGCGGTGGGACTCCTCACTAAAGGCTTGGCGGTGGCATCGGAGGAGGCCGACAAGCGGAGTTGGCAAACCTTGCCGGACGAAATCCATCTGGCCAGAGCGTGGGTGCCTCCGGGGGACTACCGGGTGACCATCCAACCGTCCGGGCTCGCATTCGGAGCCGGCGCAGACGGGCAGTTTCTGACATTGACGAGCGGTCGGACCACATTCTTGATCCAGCGAGTCCTGCAATGAAGCCGGGTCACCGGACGCTTCATGCGAGGACCATGGCACCGGCCGCGTGCTATCTCGTGGGGCTATGTCTGGCGAGTTGCGCCTGGGTCGCGGAACCCTCGAGGCCCGGGTGGGTAGACGGGGCCAGTGCGAGCACCGCGTATCCACCGATGTCCTACCTGGTGGGCGTCGGGCAAGCGGACACCCAAGACGCCGCATCCGACCGAGCGTATGCGTCGGTCGCACGCATCTTCAAGGCGGACGTCGCCGCGCAGGCGAAGGATTGGGAATCCTATTTGACGGTCGATCGTCGTGGTTCCTCCTACACGGAACGCCGATTGGTGTTGGATCATGTCACGAAAGTGTCGACCGACAAGATCCTGGAAAACGTCCGCATCGTCGATGCCTGGTATGACCGGAGGACGAAGGTCCACTACGCGCTGGCTGTCATGTACCGGCCGCAAGCCGAAGCCTCGCTGCGTGATCGAGTGACCACGTTGGATCACGCGATCGAGGCCGATATCCATGACGCCCGGCAGTCGACGGATACACTCGCGAGAGTGCGCGGACTTCGTCGCGCCGCGAGAAATCTCGTGTTGCGTGAGGCCTACAACGGGGACTTACGCATCGTGAACCCGAGCGGGGAAGGCCTCACCGCCGCGTATCGCCTCCACGATCTGCTGCAGGAATTGGATCGGTTTCTGGCGACCAATCTTATGGTGGTGGTCGAGGCGCGGGGGGATCATGCCGAACCCGCGCAGCGCGCGTTGACCGAGGGATTGGTGCGTGAGGGGCTTCCGGTCATGAGTGACGGCGGCGGAGACGGACGATTTCCCGACATGGTCGTGCGGGTGCTGGTGCAGGCCTGGCCGATCAAGGTGCGGGATCCTCATTTCCAGTACGTGCGGTGGTGCAGTGAGGTCGAGGTGGTGGAAGTCACGACGCAACGCGTTCTGGGCACGATGTCTCGTGGTGGGAAAGAAGGGCATTTGACCGATCGCGAGGCGACCGCCAAGGCGCTGCGTGTCATGGAGCAGACCCTGTCATCCGAAGCGGCTCAAACTATGGCGGCCTTCATTTACGGCGACGCCGTGTCGCCGTCACCGCCGGGGTCGGCCTCGGGGTGCCCGCGCGAGGACGTGTCGGCCAATCCGGGGCAATGAACGGTCCGATTCACTAGTAGCTAACCAGGAGGGAGGACGATGATGCAGAACGCCGAATCGAAATCGGTCGGGCGCGCTCCTAAAAGTCGGGGCCGTGGCCTGACGAAAACTGGGCAGAGAGTCTCCAGCCGACTCGCCAAGCGTCGTCTGGGGGAGCGGTTGAAAAACGATACCGTGTCTTTCAATCAGGGCAATCTGGCCGAGACGCTGCGAAAACAAGGCTATGAAGAACTCCCTCTTGACGAGCTACAAGACCGGCTTTCCAAGCTCCAGGCGCCGTTGGCTCAGGTCATTCTGAAAGGGAGGATCTGACAGCATGCCATACTACTATTTTGATTCGTCTGCGCTGGTCAAACGCTACAGTATGGAACGGGGGACCAGGATCGTGAATAAGCTCATGGTCAAGCGAGGCAAAGTGGCCATTTTGCCAACTTGGACCGTGACGGATTTTTACGCCACCTTGGCGACGCGCGCCCAGGAGGGACAGATTACCAGGGACGACTGCTATTCGGTCATTTACAAGTTCGAAATTGAGTCCAAAGGAGGAATGTATCAGTTCATCACGCCGACGATGGGGACGTATTTGTCGACAAAGGAACTCGTCCTCGAGTATCCGTTTTTACGGTCTCCGCAGGTCATGCACCTGGCGTTGGCGCTGGAGTTGAAGCCGTTGCGGTTGACTGTGGTCAGTGCGGATGCCCAATTGCTGGCGGCGTCCAAGACGGCGGGTCTGCACATTATCAATCCGGAAGAGGACTAGCGGACGGTTAACATCCGGCACGTCAGGGGCACTGATATTCGGTGATGATGGATTTGATCGCCGTCATCCAGTTGTTGGCCGATTCCCGAAGATGCGCGGCTGCCTCTTGCAGCTGGTCGGACGATGAGTTCGGGGGATCGTCCGTCGTCGCCAGGGCATGGCGGAGGCTGTCTTGGGCCAAGGCAAGGCTGCCGCACACTCCCGAAGAGGCCGGCAATTGCCCACCTGCTCGCCGGAACAGGGCCATGGCTCGATACGTGTGCTCCTGCGATCGGAATAACGACTCATAACCCTTGTCGACCTGTGCGTCGTAGCCGCTTTGCTTCCTGGCAATCTGTGCCGCCAGGAGAGCGGCCCGTCCCATGTTCATGGCGGCGGTGTCGGGATCATCGTTGGCGATGGCTTCTTCGGCCTTGAGGCGGAGGCGGGCCATCTCGGCCGTGTCGCCCATCACCTGGGCGAGGGTCGGCGCAACTGCCCACATGAGGATGACTGCCGAAGTGATCACCAGAAAAGGGCGGGGCATCGAGACTCCATGGAAGATTCGCTCGTGACGCCACCACTGTACCCAATCCCTTTTCATGCAGCAAGTTGCGACTCATCCGCAGAGGTCAGTATAATCGCCCCCCGTCAAGCGGACAGTGAACCGAGTTGCCAGATCGAGAGCCTGAGAAAGAGGTGATGGCGTGCAATACTGGGTGAAGGTGGTGTTCGTGGACAACCAGGAATTGATGGTGAAAGACGCCGTGCGCCATACCATCAGCGACGATATGGAGGTGTTGGAAGTGGATTCGCCGCGCGAGGTGTTTATTATCCCGCTGAAACAGATCAAATATCTCGCCTGCGATGCGACGGTGTTCGCTCACAAGAAGCCGTCCTAGTGGCCGAACCGGCTAGGCGGCGTGTTTGAGAAGATTCAGCACCGCATGGTTCCATCGAGCGGGGCTCATGTGGGAGGTCTGGATCACGCGCGATACGGCGCTCGGTCCCTCACCCATCTCATTGAGTCGTGTCGTGTTGAGACTCGTCGGGAAGTCCGAAAGGATCTCGCCGATGACGACGGTTTCCACTGGCGCCATCCCCCCGCCGATTCCCCACTTGCGGCGATAATTTCGAAGCAAGAGATCAGCCGCTCGCGTGGTGCTGTTCGAGCCCGTCAAATGGAAGAAGTGCGGGCCTCGCGTGCATCGGAGGCCGCGGCTCGTAATCTGACGCGCCACTTCCTCCAACAGGCTCGAGGGTCCAGTCATCAAGAAGGGTTCGTCGTACTCTCGCAGTTTTGCTCGCACGGCTTCCGGTCGAGAGAAGCCCGTCGCGCTCATGATGTCCTCGATCGTCAAATCCCCGAATCCTCGCAGCGGCGACTTGACCGTCTCCTCGACTTGCCGGAGCACGTCGCGCAGCATGGCATAGGGGGTGCCCAGTTCGATGACATCGTAAGACGACCGGCGCCGAGAGCGCTCCAAAGGAAAGTCGAACGTGCCCTGGGGAACGAACACCGCGGCTCCGTCTTCCACGATAAAGGGATCTTGATGGTGGAGCCGTTGTCGAATCGGTTCGATCTCCGCTCGCGTCCGGCGGGAGATGAGAATCAGGGGGATGCCGACGGATTGCAGCGCGTCGAACGCCGGCCGCGCATTGTCGACGGAATCAGAGCTGCTATCAGCCAGGCAACGATCCAAATCAGTGATGAAGACAGAATGCATGATCGTCACGTGGAAGCGGGATGAGAGGGGTCGGTGATGACTGAGTCTTCCGCCATCGGCTGCACTCCTGACTGGCACGGTCGTCAATGCAACGACCATGCCGCCTAGCTATTCCTAGATCGCGCGAACTTTTGTAGGTTTCCGTGTGATCTAGAGAGTCTGCTAGAGGTGGGCGCCTGCACTGATGTAGGCGAAAAGAGGCATTCGGGGATCAGGGTTTGTCCGTCGAGAGCTTTTTCCCCAGCCGCCGAGCTAGGCGCATCATCCCTGGGGAACGGTCGGCCGGATCGAGCAGCACGTTGAGCACGTGGATGCGACCGTGGTCGGCCAGCGCGGTAGCGAGCCGCTGCTCAAACTCGCCTTGCGTCGTGATGCGGGAACCGATGCCGCCTCCGATGAGATCGCACACGCGGTCGTATTGCCATTCGTGCACATCGTTAAACGGGCCCTCCAGGATCTCTCGTTCCGTGGAATACCCGCGGTTATTCAGCACCACGACGATCGGGGACTGGCCGTAACGGACACAGCTGGACAACTCCGTTCCGGTCATTTGAAAGGCCCCGTCTCCGACCAGGACGATGGGACGAAGCGACGGGTCCGCAAAGGAGGCTCCGAGTGCCGCCGGGACGGCAAACCCCATCGAGGTGTAATAGGCCGGCGACAGGAACTCAAAACGATGGCGCACGTGAAGATCGGCGGCGGCAAAAAGGGATTCGCCGACGTCGGCAATGACCAACGTTTTTTCCGTGAGCACCGAATCCAGATGTCGGAACAGGCCTTCCAGCGCGATTGGATGTTCGGGAGGTGTCAGGGGTGGAACCACGACGGTGCGCGGTGACAGCGACCTGGCGGGGAACGAAGGGAGCGGTGTCTCGACCAGGCCGTGGACGAAGTCTTGAAACCTGATGGATTCGTACCGGTGGTGTTTGATGGCCACCCGGTCGGCGGTCGCATGGATGGTTCTTCCTTCGGACAGAAGGGGAGAGCGGGCATCCAAATCTTCGACATCCGACAGGACGGATCCCAGGATGAGCAGACAGTCCGACTCGTTGATAAATTGTTGCACCTCTTCCCGTCCGATGAGTCCGCCATACACACCCACATACAACGGATGATCTTCGCGAATGATGGATTTGCCCAGCAGGGTTGAGGCGATCGGAATGTGCAAGCGCTCCACCAGGCGGCCCAATGCGTCTTGCAGCCCGAAGCGACCGACTTCCGCCCCGACGAGCATGGCGGGCCGTTTTGCAGAGGCGAGCATCGTCCGCACCTCGCCGATGGCTTCCTCCAGCGCCGCCGGATCACTGGCGTCGTCGTCCAGGCAAATGGGTTTGCCTCCGCCGGACACGGGTGTGTGAACCATGTCGCGCGGGATTTCGAGGTAGATCGGGCGTCGATAGCGCAAGAGGGCGGCAAAGGCCCGGTCCATTTCTCGCTCGGCAGTGAGCGGGTCATCCAAGGTGATGGCGGCGACGGTCATGCGTTCGAAGACTTCGCGTTGCGTCGCAAAGTCTCGCACCATATGGTGGAGATAGGGGGTTCGGGTACGCTCGGACAGTCCTGGGGAGCCCGTGAGCAACACCACCGGCGACCGCTCCGCATAGGCGCAGGCAATGGCATTGACCGTGTTCAACCCGCCGACGCAGTAGGTGACGCAGGCCGCCCCGATGCCGTTGATCCTGGCGTACGCGTCCGCGGCGAAGCCGGCGCAATCTTCGCGGGTGGTGCCCACATGTTTGATGGGGGACGATTCGATCAGCTCATAGAGCGAAAGCACGTAATCGCCGGGAATCCCGAAGATATGACGAACGCCGAGTTGGTGGAGCCGGGTGAGGACGGTTGTGCCGATGGTCGCGTTGCTCGTCATGGGTCGATGTTTTTCAGGCGTTCGGTGTTCTCAGGAAAACATACTGCCCAGAGTCCGTCAAGCAGCTTCTCCGATCGCCGGAGGCTCCGAGAAGAGGCTTGACCTTGGCGTCACGGCAGTCGATAACAGCTCCATGCAAACAGAAACTCCGACAGGACAGGTTCGGTTGAAGCAGCCTCGGAATCCAGGTCATCTCTGGATCTATGCCGGACATCTCCATCCGACGATCGGGCAGCCGGCGGCGGGTGATCTGGTAGAGGTGCTTGCACCGAACGGACAACTGTTCGGGCGGGGCTTCTATAATCCCGGATCCAAAATTCGAATCCGACTGTTGACGTTCCAGGACGAAGCCATTGATGACGCCTTCTGGCTCCATCGGATCCGACAGGCCGTTCGCTTGCGGCAACGAGTGGTGGCGAACACCAATGCCTATCGGGTCGTCTTTGGAGAGGCGGATCTGCTGCCGGGACTCATCGTGGACCGCTATCACGATACGCTGGTCATGCAGACCTTGTCGTACGGGATGGATCGACGGAGAGAAATGTTGGCCGAGCGACTGGGTGAAGAATTGGGCGTGGGTTCCATCTACCTGAGAAACGACGCCAAGAGCCGCCATCTGGAGGGACTGGCCTCTGAGCGCGGGTTCTGGCGTGGCTCTGGCTCCACGCAAGTGGAAATTCAGGAAGGGGCGGCGACATTCGTCGTGGATATCGAGCATGGACAAAAAACGGGGTGGTTCTGCGATCAACGGGAGAATCGGCTGGCCGCAGCCAAACTCGCTACCGGGGCTGATGTCCTGGAAGTCTTCTGCCACACCGGCGCATTTGGGATCCATGCGGCGTTGGCGGGAGCGGCGTCCGTGGAGGGGTTGGATGTCAGCGAGCAGTCCCTGGCCCTGGCACGAGTCCACGCACGCCGCAACAAAGTCGACACACGCTGCTCCTACCGAAGGGCTGATGCGTTCGACGAATTGCGCGCGCTGGTAAAACGCGGGCGGCAATACGATCTGGTCATTCTCGACCCCCCGGCGTTCGCGCGAAGCACGCAAGCCTTGTCACGGGCGCTTGCGGGATATAAGGACGTGAATATGTTGGGGCTCAAACTTGTCAAGCGAGAGGGGTTCGTCGTGACCAGCTCGTGTTCACACCCGGTGTCTGAGGACGACTTTTGGCAGGCCTTACGGCTGGCCTCGCGCGACGCTAAACGCGAGATCCGCCTGCTTGAACAACGAGGCCAGAGCGCCGATCATCCCATACTCGGGAGCATGGCCGAAACCCGCTATCTGAAGTGTGTGCTCCTTCAGGTCCTGTAGCGGGACGATCGTTCGATGGCTAGTCGCTTGGCGGCTCGAAATGGCCGGAGGGTCGCTGTTGCCACGGCACCGTCGCCTGACGTGATTGCTTGATCAGGCTGCGCAAGCTGACCTCCGCAGCTCGGAGGAGTTTGGGGTCACCTGCTTGCATGAGCGCCGTCAACAAGACATACAAGGAACGATCCACCCGGTTTCCGGCCAAGAGACGGTCCGTTACAGGATCAACTCCGGACGGCGGCGGGTCGTCATCCTCCGTCTGTTGAAAGAGCGCATCGAAGGATTGAGGGCGCTCGAACAGCCAAGGGGTAGGAATGTGGAGCGCCTCGGCGACGGCTTCCAGCGTGCTCACGGACGGATCCGACAGCTCCGACTCAAGGTGTTCGAGTCGTACGCCCTCGATGCCGGTGGCGTTCGACAACGCCTCGATGGAAAGCTTTCGAGAGACCCGCCATGCCTGAATGAGCGGTCCGACGGACATAAGCGGATCATACAGAAACGAGATGAGCCCTTCAAGGAAAGAAGGGGCAGGTCAGAAACGCTTATCACGGAAAATCAAGATGTTATGAGCGCCTTTGTCAAGTGGAAGATCGGAAACCAAATCGGGTACAATACCTCCACTTTATGCTGTCGGGCGGAAGGAGGTCATCGTACCATGTTGGGAACTGATATTCGTGGCATCATGGCGGAAGAGGAGGAAGTTCAGCGCCGCCAGCAAGCGCTCAAATCTCTTGTAACCATGCGGGCGCGACAACTACGAGAGTCGCTGGACGAGCGGATCAAACGAGCCCGAAACAGCGGCGATTGGACACAGCTATCCAAGGCCGAGTGTGCAGACCTGCATAAACGGGAGAAAGCACATCTCAAATCGCAGTTGGAGCAGTTGCAGTTCGAGCAAAATCGGACCAGAGGCAAGCTGACGGCGCTCAAACGTGCCAAGGCACGAGCCCAACGGATTCGCGCTGCTGAAGCGGCTTCCGAGCGAAAACGGCGGTAAGCTCCCCATCGCTCTCCTGCTGGCCTGTCGGAGTCCGCGCGACGTGGCTACCCCTCTCCTGACTCTGACCCGGGCTCACAGCCGTTTGATTAGAAGCCTGCTTCAAGAGAAGAACATCCGAACCCGCGAAGGCGCCTTCGTCATCGAAGGCGCCAGGTTCTGCCAAGACGTCATTCGTCACCATCCCGGCACCATCCTCAGTCTGACGATTTCCTCCCGGTATCTTCAACAGGAACAGTCCGCCGACCGGCGACTGCGTGCGCACCTGCCTGCGCGCCAGTTCACCTGTTCCGAACGCGAGTTTACTGCCCTGTCGGATGTCGACACCCCGCAAGGGATTCTAGCCGTAGTCCGGCAACCGCAATGGGACGAAGCCCGGATCTGGGCGCAACCACGGGTGCTCGGTCTCTATGGAGAGCATCTGCAGGACCCACTCAATGTCGGGGCGATCATTCGGACATCGGCGGCATTAGGCTTGACGGGATTGTGGCTCAGTTCGGACTCGGCGGATTGCTTTGGACCAAAGGTCGTGCGTGCGGCCGCCGGTTCGGTCCTCGCATTTCCCGTATTTCGCGCAAAAGATCATCAGACCTTCGGCGCACATGATTGCGCGGTTTTTTCGGCGGTCGTTTCCGGCGCAGAGACGGTCTCGCTTCGACGCATTCGGACGGTGCCCCCTCGTCTGGTCGTCGCGGTGGGGAACGAGGGGCGCGGGCTGGCCGACGGCGTCGTGCGGGCATCCGCCCTCACGTTTTCGATTCCGTTGGCCCGTGATGTCCAATCTCTCAATGTGGCGGCGACGGCGGCCATTGCGGCGTTTTACTTGAGCGGACTTCCGGTTGCGTCGTCATTCTCTCCGCGGTGACTTGTGCCCCGTGCGCTGGCATCATGCCCAGAAAGGATTCGCAACGGACGTGCGACGGCCTCGGGTGTGCCGTCTTGTCTTCGAAATCGGAACAGGAGGGAGAGGAAGGAAAAGCACGTGAGGTTAGAACTCGTCGACCGAGATCGGACGAAGAAGATCACGCACCGAAAGGATGCCTACCACGGCGCCATTTTTCATCACACCAAGATGACGCGTGTGATGCTTGGCCATGAGGTCCGCGGCTTCGGTGAGGGGACGGCGTTCGTCGATTCCGAGGACGGGGCTGCTCATGATCGTTTCGACCGGCAGTTGATCATGCCCGCGATCTGCGCCGATGACTTTGCGGACGATGTCGGATTCCGTGACGATGCCGACGATCCGTTCCTGAGTCTCCACCAACACGCTGCCCACATTCGACTGTTTCATCAGTTTGGCCGCGGCGCTGACCGACGTGCCCGCGTCCACTTTGACCAAGTTGTGCTGCATCAACTGACCGACCGTCACAATAGGCATCCCTCCTCATGTGATTAATAGGTGAATTGGATGGGAGTCTACCGTGACCGCGTTGCCGATGGGTTAGGCGGAGGTTACTTGGAGGTAAATTGTGGGAGGTCGGGGAGCCTCACTGCCGCCGTGATCGCCAGGCTTTCTTGGCGCGCTTTTTGACCTGTGTCCATGCGGCCGGCAAGCAGGTTTTGCCTGCTCGACGCCGTTCGCTTTGGCGTTCAATCACTTGGCCGATGGTCAAGGCTGCAAGCGGGTCGGTGATATCCCTCGCCCAGGCACGCAGGCGCTGTTCGGCGGTCAACGCGTCTTGATGGTCGCCGAGCAGGTTCTGCAGGCGCTTCAACTCGTCGATGAAGCAGGCCCAGGCCCGTCCGCCGCCCGGTTGTGCCAACTCGGCGGCATACCGGGCGCGTTTCCCTTTAATGCGGATGCCATGCAGCCATGACGCCTCCGGATCATCGGGAGCATTCAGCAGGGCCCGCTTGAGCCGGCGATATTCCGCTCTGGCCAGGTCGACCAGCGAGATGTCGCTGCACGTGATTTCGGGATGGATGGCCGCCGACTCCAGGCGTTCGAGCAATTTGAGATAGCGCTCGCTTTGCAATGCCTTGAGGATTTCGCCCTGCGCCGCCTCACGCTCGCCGATGAGGGTAACGCAGAACGGCTGCAACGCCGCCCGCTCGGGAGCTGGCAGATCCTCCTGCACCGTCCTTAGATGGGCGAGCAAGACGTCGAGGTCGCGGGCCACGCCGAGCACTCCGCCCAACCAGGCGAGTTCCGCCCGCAGGGCATCGGCCCATTCCGTCACCACCATCGGCCGAGCCGCCCGAAGGATCGCTCTGAGTTTTCTCGTCGCCACCCGCATCTGA
>CAYQDJ010000044.1:0-21434 GCA_964416255.1 uncultured Nitrospira sp.
CTAGCGCGGCGTCCGAGAGAAGGTGGATTTGCTCAGTTCTCGCCGAGCCAGGGCGAATACCGCATGGAACATCGAACGAGTGAGCTTTCCCGTAAAGGTATTTTGCTGGCTGGGATGATAACTTCCGATCAGCCGAATCCCGGAAGTGAGCCGATAGGCCGCGCCATGTCCGAATTTTGGGAGCGGAGTCGCCAAGGCGAGACCGTCGTGGCGACAGACCTTCAGGTACTGGTCAAATGCGATCTTTCCCAGTGCGATGACCACTCGTGCCTGGTTAAGGAGTGCGATCTCCTCTCGCAAGAACCGACGGCAGTGTTCAAACTCCTCTGGCGCAGGTTTGTTGTCCGGCGGCGCGCAGCGGACAGCGGCTCCGATATAGCAGTCGGTGAGTACCAGTCCGTCATCTCGATGAGAAGATGATGCCTGGTTGGCAAAGCCGTATCGGTGCAGCGCCTCATACAGCCAGTCACCGCTCCGATCTCCAGTAAAGACACGCCCCGTACGATTGCCACCATGAGCCGCGGGAGCCAGCCCCAGCACATACAGTCGAGCACCAGGATCGCCGAACCCTGGCACCGGCCGGCCCCAGTAGATCCAGTTCTTGAACTGCCGCCGCTTCGTCCGAGCGACCTCCAGACGATACTCAACCAACCGGGTGCACGTCGTACAGTTCGTGATCGTGGTATTGAGGATGGTGAGGTTTCGCATGGGTGGTGGCTCACTGACGAAGGAGAACCGCATTCTCCTTGCCGCTCTATCAGCGAGCTGTTAGCATGGCCTCGCTGGTACTCCGCAGTATCATTGACGCATGAATGGCAAGGAGCATGCTCATGGTCAGCAGTCACGTCCGTCGGTTGTTATGGGTCTTGGCCTTGAATCTTGGCATCCTGCTGCCCTTCAACACAACACAAGCCGTGATCGATCAGCTTGACGGGCAAGAGAGCTTCAAGTCGGACCCTGGCATCCTGCTGCCTGAGCCGCTCGAGGGGCCAACCGAGCCGGAGGATCGGCTGGTGATTCTGCCGGAACTGAAGCGGGAACGGGAGCGGGCCTTTCTTAGTTCGTTCAAATTGCCGGAGAAGCTCACGTTCGCCGGGCAGACGGTGCCTCTCGATAATTGGCAGGTCCGGGAGCGGATCGAGTATGAATTCTATCAATTTCTGGAAGGCGAGGGTGAAAGTATTATTCTTGCCAAACGTACTGGGCGATGTTTCCCTCCGGCCGAAAAACAGCTGGCAGATGCTGGACTCCCTGATGATCTCAAGTATATGTTGCTCGTGGAGAGTAAGTGCGTGGCGGCCGCCTACTCTCGAGCGAAAGCGTCCGGTCCCTGGCAGTTTATCGGATCCACCGGGCGGAGGTATCAGCTCAAGAGTGATGCCGTCAGGGACGAACGCCGTAATCTGGAAATGTCCACTGAAGCAGCGATTAAATACCTCCGGCATCTCAAAGATTTTCAGCGCGGTGATTGGTTCCTGGCGATGGCCTCCTACAATGCTGGCGAAGATCGCGTTCGAAAATTGCTGAAGGACCAAAAAGTTTCGGATTACTGGAAAATGCATGGTCCGCGGGAAACCATGCGGTACGTTCCACGTATCATTGCCGCCAAAGAAATCTACTCGCAGCCGGAAAAGTACCTGGGGTTGACCAGAAAAGATCTGTATATCCCGGTGGAAACTGAGACCGTCACCGTGAGCATCAAAGAGTCGCAGCGAGCCCTGACCTCAGTAGCCGAAGAGTTCGGGACGTATTACTTGGAGCTGCGCCTGTTGAATCCGGAGTTCAAGGCAGACATGCTGCCTCGAGGGACCTATCGTATAAAAGTGCCCCGGCAGAGTTGCCCCAATCGCTGCTTCAAGCAGGACAAGTCGCCATAACCAAGTTCTGAGTGACGACTTCCCGATGATCACCGTTGCCCAAGGGAGAGTTGGCGCGGCCGACGCTGATCGATGCGCGCTCCGCTCAGCCTCACTCCATGCGCCTTGAGTTGCCGGCATCTCCCGTTCGATCACTTCTAAAATCCCTCTTGGCCGCTGGCCTCGCCGCCGCGGATCCCTACCATGCGGTGTTGCGCAGGATGTCGGTCAAAGGACAGATGCTTCAGGTAGGTCGAAGGTGTTATGACCTGAGGCAGTATCATCGGGTGGTGGCTGTTGGAGCGGGGAAGGCTTCCGTGACGATGGCCCAAGCACTGGAGCAAGTGCTGGGATCGAGGCTGGACGGAGGCCTTCTTGTTGTCAACAGGGGACAGAACAGCCGGAGCGCACGTCTCGTAATCGTCGAAGCCGGTCATCCCATTCCCGATCGTGCCGGATTACGGGCGGCCGCTCGGCTTCGGGCGATGGTGTCGGAGCTTACCTCGCGGGATTTGGTATTCGTGTTGCTGTCGGGCGGCGCATCCAGCTTGCTGCCGTCTCCTGCGCCAGGCCTCTTCTTAAGAGATAAACAACAGACAACAAAACGTCTGCTGGGCTGCGGGGCTACCATTCAAGAGGTCAATACGGTTCGCAAGCATCTCTCCGTGCTGAAGGGAGGGGGCCTTGCCACCGCGACCCAGGCCACGATGGTCACGCTGGTGCTGTCGGACGTGCCCGACGACGATTTGGGCTGCATTGGGTCCGGTCCGACGGTGGCCGATCCTACGACCTTCGCGGATGCCATCGCGATCTTGCAACGGTACGCGATTTGGAAGCGTATTCCAGGGTCCGTACGTCGCCATTTGTCGAAAGGTCGGCGCGGGGCGATTCCTGAAACCCTGAAACCAGACGATGAACGTGCACGCTCCATCCAGCATGTCATCATCGGCAATAATGCAGGAATGCTGGCTGCCGTGGTACAGGCGGCGCGCGCATCCGGAATGCGCGCTGTGCCGTGTTCTTCGACGCTGACCGGGGAGGCACGGGTGGTCGGGCAACGCCTGGCTGCACTCGGGCGAGCACTAGCCCGCAGGGGCCTGTTGGGCCGCTCGTTGTGTTTCGTAGCTGGGGGGGAACCCACCGTGACTGTGACCGGCCGGGGACAAGGGGGACGCGCACAGGAGGTCGCCGCGGCTGCGGCGATGGAACTGTCCGGGTTGCCTAATGTGTGGGTGGCGGCGTTCGGGACGGATGGACTCGATGGTCCCACGGATGTCGCGGGTGCGGTGATTGGTGGGGACACTGTCACACGGGCCAGGAAGCTCGGTGTCAATCTTCGGGCCGCGCTTGATAGGCACAATACCTATCCGGCGTTGAAAGCGCTGCGCTGCCACATCCGGACGGGTCCCACGGGGACGAATGTCAACGATCTCTATCTTTTGATTGTACGGTAGCGTTCGTGTGCAGCCCCCACGATCCGGCTGCGCCGTTGTGTTTCAATCATCAGCTGGATAGGATCCGTGTCGATGTCACGTCCACTCGTCCTGCCGTTACAGGATTGTACCAATCCTGGCCTGGTTGGAGGCAAAGCGGTCGGATTGGCGCGTCTCCTGGCGGTGGGGTTCCGCGTCCCGCCGGGCATCTGTGTGACGACCGAAGCCTATCAGGACAGCCTTCACTCGCTCGACATCGCTCCAAAAAAAGAATGGTGTCGTCTTCAGGCCCTCCCTCCGGTCGAACAGCAGGCGGCGTTCGAGGTAATTCAATCGCGACTTCGCGATGCGGACCTCTCTGCATTGGCGACGCATTGTACCGCCCACCTCCAAAACCTTCCGTTTCCGTCTGAGACACGATGGGCAGTGCGCTCTTCCGCGACAAACGAAGATGCGGGTCGGACAAGCTTCGCCGGCCTCTACCAGACACACCTGGGCGTCCCGATGGCTCACATCGCGCAAGCGATCAAAGAGCTGTGGGCATCTGTCTGGGGTGAGCAGGTCCTGTCCTATCTGTGCCGGCGGGGATCCCCGCTCGAACCACCCGCTATGGCAGTGGTGATTCAGCCGATGATAGCCGCACAGATGGCGGGAGTGGCGTATTCCATCCATCCGGTAACCGGACGGTCCAACCAGGTGGTCGTCAATTCGGTGCTGGGCTTAGCGGCTCCGTTCGCAGATGGGCACCTCGTCCCCGATCAATTCATAGTGGCCATCAATGCGGATCTCGAACCCGTCGGCATTCGAACGCGTACGATTGCCGAAAAGACGGCACGGCTGCTCGTGACGGAGCATGGCTTGCAACGAGAGATGATTCCTCAGGCCGATCGAGCCGTGTCATCCTTATCCGACGAACAACTCTTCCAGGTTGGGCGGCTGACCAAACAGATTGAACGCGGCCTGGGGCATCCCGTGGATGTGGAATGGGCGTATGACGAACACGAGTTGTGGATCGTGCAGGCACGATCGATCACCGGAAGCCGGCCCGCCGCTGAGTTGATTAACGAGGATTGTGAGTGGTCGCGGACCAACTTCAAAGAGACCATGCCGGAGGTTCCGAGTCCGCTGGGGATATCCTTTCTTGAGTATTTCATGGAAACCTACATCGTGTCGCAGTATCGCCGTTTGGGATGTCGGGTTCCTGACGGTGTATCAGCGGTTCGTGTCGTGCACGGTCGGCCCTATCTGAATGTGTCGTTGTTCTATAGTCTCGTCGGCCAGTTAGGAGGCGATGCGTCGTTGAACTCCCTGCAGATGGGGGGACAACCCCTCCGCCTGACCCCGATGGTGACACGACTCAAGAGGGCGACACTCGTGCGAGCCTGGTGGTTATTGTGGAGGGAACTGAGGCGCGTCGAGCAGAAGGGGCCTACCTGGTTTGCGGAAATGGAACGCAACGCTGCCCATTATGCACCTCGTCAAATCCAGTCCCTGCCGCTCGAGGCACTTGCCGGTGAGTTGGACTCGCTGGGCCGTTGGCTCGATGGTCATGAAGTCACATTTGGCATTGCCGCGGGCGTCGGGCAAGCGTTGCAAACCTTGATCGCGCTGTTGCCCAAGTGGCTGGGTTCCGATTGGCAACGCCTCCTCAACGCTGCGCTCCAGGGGCAGGGGACCGTCATCAGCGCACAGCAAATCATGCGACTCGCGGAGGTGGTGCAGTCGGCGCGCCACGAGCTGGTTGCACACGAATGGTTCCTCGCCGATCCGTGGGATGCATCCTGTTATCGTGAACGGCTCGCCGGTACGGATTTTCTTCGCTGCTTTGAGGCCTTTCTGCAAGACTATGGACATCGAGCGGTCGGTGAGTCGGACATCATGTCTCCGC
The DNA here is from genome assembly GCA_964416255.1 of uncultured Nitrospira sp. Lineage (GTDB taxonomy): Bacteria > Nitrospirota > Nitrospiria > Nitrospirales > Nitrospiraceae > Nitrospira_D. Next base: position 5,178 of record CAYQDJ010000044.1, read on the forward strand.
GAATGGCCGAGCAACCGGAATCGGTGTTGACCGTCGTCCGCAGCCACTTGCAAGCGCCGACGGGTCTGGGTCCTTCCGAGGTGCTGGCTCGTCAAACGCACTGCCGTCGCGCGGCGCTTGGAGAGATTCGGCGGCGTTTCGCCTGGCGCTGGGACCGATGGCTCGTGTTCAGATGGTGGTACGGGAGACTCACTCGCTTCTTCGCCTTGCGAGAGGCGAACCGCCATCATCTAATGAAGTACTCGACGGCCGCGCGGCATCTCTTACTGCGGATCGGGGAACGGTTGGTCGAAGAGGGACGGCTCGATGCCGTTCACGACATTTTCTTCGTGACCCTCGAGGAGCGGAACCGGCTGTTGGCCGGAGCCCCCGGTGACTGGAAAGCGGTGGCCGGCCAGCGTCGTGCCGAATGGCAGCATGATGCGGAGATGCCGGCACCCGACACCATCCGAGACTGGAACCTGCCCGCGGACGGGGGCCCGTTGGACAGTCGCGACGACCGAGTCCTCTATGGACTTCCAATCAGCGTAGGCCGGATCAGCGGGGCAGTCCGTTTGGTGCTGTCATCGGCCGATTGGCCCAGAGTGAAGACCGGCGATATTCTTGTGGCTCCCGTCATCGATCCAGGCATGGCCCCGCTCTTGGGAATCGCGGGAGGGGTAATCGTGGAAATGGGCGGTATGCTCTCACACGGTGCGATTATCGCCAGGGAATACGGATTGCCGACAATCGTGAATGTGGAACGGGCCTTGACACGGTTGACGGAGGGAGCAGTCGTGACGGTGGATGCGAACGCAGGCACGATCATGATGCACAGCCCTCTTTGATTCGTAATCCTTCGTAGACGTGCATAGGGCCGATCGAATCTACACCTCCGGCGGCTTGACCTTTATCCACCATTTGCGTACCCTGCGGGCGATTTCTCACCCCGGATTATTCTTCACAGCGCATTGCACGTACGGCGACGGCACCGATTTTCTGGAGAGACGAGCTCGTGAATGAGACGATCATCCTGATGACCGGCCTTGGGATCGGGTTTGTCCTCGGCGGGCTGTTGGTCGGCCTATGGGTGACGAGCCGCCTGCGGGCCCAGGCACAGCGAGCGGAAGCTACGACTGAGGAGTTGCGGCGACAACGCGAAACGACTCGTGACGAAGATGCGGCGCTTCGTCGAGAGCTGTCCGAGGCCCACGCGGCGCGCGTATCGGCGGAGACGCGCCTTGCCGAAGCGGCGAAGCACCTGGCCGAACAAAAATCTTTGGTGGAACAAGCCCGACAGGAGTTGGTGGGCACGTTTCAAGCCCTCTCTGGAGAGGCGCTGAAGCATAACAACGATGCATTTCTCAAGCTCGCCCGGGTGTCCTTTGAAACCTTACATGCCAAGGCTGAGGGAGATTTGGCTCAACGCCAACAGGCCATCGACGGGATTGTGCGTCCCCTCCACGACACGCTGCAGCGGTATGACGAACAAGTTCGCCTGCTGGAGCAATCCCGCCAGTCCGCGTATGGCGGTCTCGATCAGCACCTCCGATCCCTGGCGGAGTCGCACCAGCGCTTGCAACAAGAGACTGGGAATCTGGTGAAAGCCTTGCGGGCTCCCACCGTGCGCGGCCAATGGGGTGAGATCACGCTCAAGCGTGTGGCGGAGCTGGCCGGGATGGTGGAGCATTGTGATTTTGCCGAACAAGCGACCGTGACAGGCGATGAGGGTCGCGTGCGCCCCGACATGCTTGTCCGGCTGCCGGGAGGCCGGCAAATCATCGTGGACGCCAAAACCGTCCTTGCCGCCTATCTCGACGCGCATGAGGCGCCCGACGATCAACTGCGGAGCGAGGCCTTGCGGCGTCATGCAGAGCAGGTGCGTCGCCGCATGGAGGAATTGTCATTGAAGGCGTATTGGAGCCAATTCGAGCGGGCCCCGGAGTTTGTCGTATTGTTTTTGCCCGGCGAACAATTCTTGGGTGCGGCGTTGGACCAGGATCCGCGTCTGATCGAAGAAGGTTTCGCGCGAGGAGTCGTGCTGGCCACGCCGGCCACGTTAGTCGCCCTGCTCCGTGCCGTGGCCTATGGGTGGCGGCAGGAACGGTTGGCCGCGCACGCCGAAGAAGCGGGGCGGCTGGGCAAAGACTTATATGAGCGCATGGCCGTGTTGGCCGAACACGTCAATGATGTCGGTCATGCACTGGACAAGAGCGTGTCGGCCTACAATCGCGCGGTGGGATCGCTCGAGACCAGGATTTTTCCTGCGGCTCGCAAATTCAAGGAGCTGGGAGTGGCGTCGGACAGGGACATTCCGCTGTTGGAACCGGCGGAGATTGTTCCTCGCAAGTCGGCGTCGTTTGAAACGGAATAAAGGGAGTCGTCATGACGGCTGAGCAATCGATGGTGGAAGAATTTCATCGGAAGTTCAAGATCAGGATTCAGGACCGACCCTCTGTGCCCGATGAGGCCACCCGAACGCTTCGGATTCGGCTGATCCAGGAAGAATTCGACGAACTGAAGGAGGCGCTGGCTCAGAGCCATCTGGCCGCCGTGGCCAAGGAACTGGCCGATCTCCTGTACGTGGTCTACGGCACGGCCGTGTCATACGGCATCGACATGGAGCCGGTCTTTCAGGAGGTGCACCGTTCCAATCTGAGCAAGGTGGGAGGGTACAAGCGAGCTGATGGAAAATGGGTGAAGCCGCCGACCTATTCACCGGCGGAGGTGCAACCGATTCTGGATGCGCAGGAGACGGCGATGGCGATCGACGGCGGCGCCGCGCGGACTCGCGCAGGCGATTCCTCCGATAATCCATGAAAAACCTCCACTGTCCGCGTTGTGGAACACCATTCGTTCGCGTGACCTGTCATGAAGGCCCAGTGGAGCGGGTACTCAATCACGTGAAAGTGTTCCCGTTTCGCTGCCAGTTATGCACCTCGCGCTTCCATGCGTTTTGGTCTGGCGCGCCGCCGCATGCCACGCAAGCCTTTGACCGCAGGCAATTTAAACGGCTGCCCACGTCACTGCGTGCTTGTGTGGTGGCCGATCACACCGTTCGGATGCAAAATCGCGTGACTGATCTCTCCATGGCCGGGTGTACGCTCGAGACTCCGTCGGTCCTTCCTCGCGGCACATTCTTAGAGTTGAGGATTAAGCCAGCTTCGGACGAGGATGAGATCACAATCGATACCGCTATGGTCTGCTCGGTTCGAGGAGACTCGATGGGTGTTCGATTTCTCGAGTTTCAACTTCCAGAAAAGCAACGGCTCAGTCAAGTCGTGCTGAGCCTGCTGGTTGGACAGAACATCCAGCCGAACCCATACGCCTAACCATCATAGTAGACCGGGACTAGACCGGGACCGAGGCAAGGCTACAGGGTTCCTCGGACAGGGGTCCTCACGATGAGATTGTCGAGCAAGCGCACGCCGCCGAGGCGAATCGCTCCGAGGAGCACCGCGCGGCCGGTGACGATCGCGAGCGGTTCCAGGGTGGTTGGATCGCACACGGCAAGGTAATCAATGGTCACCGACGACTGTCGTCGGATGACACGCGTCATGGCTTCCCGTATCACCGCCCCTTTGCGCACGCCTCGTTGGATGGCCGACGCGCCCGCGAGCAAGCCGCGATGGAGCACCGTGGCGATGGAACGCTGTTCGAAGGTGAGATAGACATTGCGCGAACTCATCGCCAGCCCATCTGCCTCACGAACCGTCGGCCGCAGCACAATGGCCACACCCAGGTCGAGATCTTGTACCAGCCGTCGGATGAGCGCCGCCTGTTGAAAATCCTTCTGGCCAAACACAGCGACGTGAGGATGGACGATGCCGAATAACTTGGTGACGACGGTCGCCACGCCGGCGAAGTGGTACGGGCGCACCGCGCCTTCCCAGCGACCGGCCAACTGTGGGACCGAAACGAGGGTCTGGAAACCCGCCGGGTACATGGACAAGGCGGATGGCTCGAAGCACACATCCACCCCTTCCTTCCGGCAAAGGGCACGGTCGTGCGCAAGCGGACGAGGATAGGTGGCCAGATCCTCGGTCGGCCCGAACTGAATGGGATTCACAAAGATGCTCACGATGAGCGCATCGCACCGCGCCCGCGCTGCGCGGATGAGCGCACGGTGGCCCTCGTGGAGGGCTCCCATCGTCGGAACCAGTCCGATCGTCTGGCCGTCCCGTCGCCGGCGTTCACTCCAAGACCTCATGCCCTGTGGTGACCGAATGACCTTCATGGTGCGAGGGGAGGGCTGCAACTCGGGCGGGATCCGTAGCGCAGTGAGGGCTGCGGATCCAAACGTCGCACACAGGACGTATCCGACACCTGCTCCAGCAGTTCGCTGACTGGGAGGTGCAGTTGGGGATGCACCCAGGCTGGGTCCAGATCCGTCATGGGCGCCAGCACAAAACGTCGCTGATGTAAGCGGGGATGAGGGATCACCAAATCCGGGTCGTGGATCACGCGCTGACCGTAGAACAGAATGTCCAGGTCCAAGGTCCGAGGGCCGGTACGATGATCGTCGTCACGACCCAGCGACCGTTCGATCTCGCGGCAGACCATCAGGAGACTGGCCGGAGTCACGTCCGTTGTGAGCTGGACAACCCCGTTGAGAAACCATTTCGGGCCCGGCTGGGCGTGGTCCAGCACCGGCTCTGTCTCATAGAGCGGCGACACGGCCAGCAGCGTCGAATGCGGAAGCAACCCAAGCAGCGTGATTGCCCGATCGCAGAAGTCGAGCTGGTTTCCGACGTTGGATCCAAACCCGATGAAGACGGTTTCGCTCATGCCGGTGATGCCTCATGTGTGATGCAGAGGACAGGCGTGATCCGGCGGACATGCAACCCACTGATCCGGCCAGTTCTCACCGTCACACCAGTAGGCCGGCGTCAGAACCCGGCCTTCGTGATTCGCTGCACGGCTTCCGCAAGCCGTTCCTTGGGCGTGCAGACGGTCATCCGGATATAGCCTTCACCCGGGGTCCCGAATCCATTTCCAGGCGTGGTCACGATCCCGGACTTCTCCAGCAGGTGGGCGGTAAAGGAGGCCGAGGTGTAGCCTTTCGGCACGGCGACCCAGACATAAAAGGCCGCCGGAGGGGGATCCACGTCCAGGCCCAGCTTTTTCAGTCCGGGGACCAGCGTATCACGCCGTTCTTGATACACCCGGCGTAGGCCATCGGTAACCGCATCATCCAGCCCAAGCGCGGTCACTCCGGCGGCCTGCACGGCCTCGAACACGCCGGAGTCCAAGTTGCTTTTGACCTTCCCAAGCCCTGCGAGGACGGCGCGATTGCCGACGACAAATCCGAGGCGCCACCCGGTCATATTGTAGGTCTTCGACAACGAGTGAAATTCAACACCGACGTCCTTGGCACCCTCCACTTCCAGGAAACTCGCCGGACGGTTCCCATCGTAGAAGATCTCGGAATAGGCGGCGTCGTGACACACGATGATCTGGTGTCGTCGGGCGAAGTCGACCACTCGTTTGAAATAGTCTTTGGTCATCACCACCGACGTGGGATTGTTCGGAGAATTCAGCCACATCAATTTCGCCTTCTTCGCCACGTCCTGGGGGATGGCGTCCAAGTCCGGCAAAAAGCCATTCGTGTTGGTCAGCGGCATGAGATGCGAGAGCCCGCCGGCAAAACTGGTTCCCACGGGATACACGGGATAGCCGGGGCTTGGTACCAGGACGATGTCGCCCGGGTCGACGAAGGCCAAGTGAATATGTCCGATCCCTTCCTTGGATCCGATCAATGTCAACACTTCGCTGGCCGGATCGAGCGTGACGTTGAAGCGCCGCGCATACCAATCGGCCACCGCCTTGCGAAACACCCACATGCCCTCGTAGGAGGGATACTGGTGGTGCTTGGGATCATTGGCGGCCTGCGCCAACCTGTCGATAATTGGGGCCGGCGTGGGCAAATCCGGATCCCCGATGCCGAGGTTGATGATATCCACCCCCCGCGCGATGGCTTCCTGCTTCATCTTGTCGATCGCAGCAAAGAGGTAGGGGGGAAGCGTCCTGATTCGTGCAGCCACTTCGATCGGAAAACCGGACATGCTGACTCACTCCTTTCGTCGCAATGCGGACCTTGGGCTGGTGACCGTCGGGACAGCGTACTTCAGAGCGGTGTCGGCAATCAACGTTGATGCGAAGCAGTCGAGCGAGAACCCCGCTGTCCCACGGTGACACTCATACGGCGGCCGTCATCATCGCGGGCTTGCGTTCCGACGGCAACACGAGAGAAGATCGGGCCTCATTCGGTGCGAACCGACACCATATCAGTCGAGCACCAATGTCAATGACCAACCCTGCGCGCGTGGGGCTGGCGACGATGCCTCCAACACTTCGGGCGCTGCACGCCGACAGCACCATTTTTGCCGTGGATGCAATTGTCAATGCCGCCAATGCGTCGTTGCTGGGCGGCGGTGGCGTGGACGGTGCCATCCATCGCGCCGCTGGACCGGGGTTGCTGGCGGAGTGCCGCCTCCTTGAGGGATGTCTACCCGGCGAGGCCAGGCTGACGACGGGCAATCGCCTGCCCGCGCGGTTCATCATCCATACGGTCGGACCGGTGTGGCACAGTGGACACCATGGAGAAGCGCAGCGGCTCGCGTCCTGTTATCGCCTGGCTTGCGCCGTTGCGAACCGCTGTGTCAAGGGAGCCGCAAACTTTTTCGAGGATCTCTAGCCGTGCCGGTGGACGCTACGTTACAATTCGTTCCCATGAAACAGTCGATCAAAACCCTCGACGACCTGCGCTGGCTGATCGGGCATACCGGCGGGTTCCGCGCCGGGTACGTGACGGATGTGCAGATGGCCAAACGGCGTCTCTTCGACGAGGAGTCCGGTCGGGATATCTTGGCCGATACGACCGTCGCCGTCACCATCCGTTATCAGCACCGCGGATTGGTGCGGGTCGCCAAGTTGGTCATGACCGGCGTCACGGACTTCTCAATCTTTGAGCAGGAAGGCGCCGATTGTTCGTCCTTGGATGTGATTCAAGCCGAATGCACAGGGGGGCGGCTTCGCTATTGGTTTGATCCTCAAGGAGAACTCTATGTGGTGTGTGACGAAACGTCGTTTGAGGAGGTCACCACCCCTGTGTTGGACCGGCATCCGCTCACGGAAGTGGCTCGATGGACCTTTCAAGGTCGAACCTCCGAGGGGCCGACGGTCGACTGGCTGCTGGCCGAACTGCAGCGCGCCGGCGTGCCCTGCTCGTGGCGGGCGTCGCATACAAACCGTGCGGCGGAGTCGATCGTGTCCTGGGAAGGGGACTTGATCCCCCAGGCTCAGGCCGACAGTGTCGCCCATTCCGTCCATGTCCTGGCGTTTCAATCGCCGGATAGACAGGGCTTTGGATTGGTGCTGCGCGTGCTTGGCACGCAGGGTGGAGGCGGTTCTCAGATCTTGAGGGTCTTAGCGGATCACATCACTCAACGGTTCGCCGGAACCTGCCTGGTGGGCACGACGATTATTCCCGGACGAGAGTGGGAACAGTGGCGAACGCATGATGGGCGTGCTTGAGTCAGGCGCGCACCGTTCGGGACCTCTCTGCGCAGGGAGGTTACAGCGAGTGACCGTTCGCGTAGTGCCCGTTGGGAGTCCCGGACGCGTAACCGGACGCGTTCTCGCCATCGGCATACTCTAATGCGCCGTTTTTGGCGATGGCGTGGCCGTTCTTGGCGTTGACGCATTCCACCAGCGCCCAAAACCGAAGCGGGTTGACGTTCTGCTTTCTGGCGACCTCCAGCGTGGTGCCTTCCAAGACGGTGCTCAACGAAAGGTCGGTGCGCCACCCCAGATGCTTGGTGAGAGGCGAAATGACTTTTTCCATGGCGGCGATGATCTTGTTGCCGTTCCGGAAATGATTCAGCATGATAATGCGACCACCGGGACGGCACACGCGGATCATTTCGCTGACCACTTTGCGGTAGTCGGGTACGGCGGTAACCACGTAGGCGGCCACGACCGTATCGAACGTGTCATCCCGAAATTCCATGGCGCCGGCGTCCATTCGATGTAATTGTACGTGGCTCAGTTGAAGCCCCTCAGCCCGCTCCTTGGCTTTTGCCAACATCCCCTCGGAAAGGTCGATTCCGACAATCCGGCAATGCCGGGGATACATCGGCAGGGCCAACCCGGTGCCGACTCCTACCTCAAGAATGTGCTCGTTTGGCTGGACATTGAGGTTTCGAATGGCGGATTCGCGGCCTTCATGAAACACTTTGCCGAAAATTTGATCATAAACACCCGCGTAAGACGTGTAGACACGTTCAATTTTCTTGAGATCCATAAATCCCTTATCTCCTTAAGGCACCACAAAATCCACCCCGGAGAATCAGGGATGGCGGCTAAGATCGTTACGAAGGGGAGCGCTGAAGGCGGGGAACATGAGAATAGCACGCAATGCCCGCCCACACTTAGTTGGTTTTAATGTAGCTAAGTCCAGGAGGGGGAGTCAACAAATTCTTCCTGGTGACGAAAAACCAACGCGCGGCTCCTCACTAAGGAATTGCCTGAGAACTTGTACTTGATGATCGTGACGCGAAACACCCGGCAACCCCAGCTCGGCGCTCCCCTAGGAAGTTCCGGAAAAAACGCCAGGGCTGAAGATCAAGGTCGATGTGTGCCGTGACGCATGCTTGATTCCGAACAACCGCTGTGGGATAGGTACGCGCATGATATTGGCGGGGTTGTTTGCCGGCGTCCTCTTTCTGGGACTCATCGTCGGCGACTGGCTGTATTTTGTCCGTCTGACGCCAGACGCCATTCGCTACGGTTGTACGATCGCACGAAGCGAGGAGCAGTTCATGCCCGCCACCGTAGCGTCCTTGCGCGATCGGTTCCCCGGCGATCGCGTCCTCATGCTGCCGCACGGACTGGCGCGATGGTATCCGACGTTGGGGCAAATTGCCATTCGTCCGCAGTACCGGCTGTTTTCGATGAGTTTTCGCACGGCATGGCCGATCAAAGGGCTGATTTATTTCTCAGCCGAAGAGCAAACCGTTCGGGCCCTCTGTGTGAAATTCATTCCTTGGTCCTCGGCCATCATCACGCTCGCGTGGTTTCTCCTGGTCTCGCTGGGATCCACGGCGTTCTTGGTGGCCTACATTGCCGACGGGGGATACTCTTCGTTGAGCGGCCTCTTGATGGGGGCGGGAATTACGGGAATCGGGCTGCTCGTGCTGGCATTCGGGTTGGTCACGGTCGTATTGTCCTACCGACTTGAAAACCACCGCCTGGCCTTGGTCTATGACGAGCTGCGGGACGTCCTGGAGGGCCGGCTCAGATCACACCTGCTCGCCGAGAAACAAGGTTAAGAAGTGGTCGTATTCCGGGGGGAGCGCCAAGGCGTCTCGCTGCCGAGCCAACCCGGCGATAATGCCCCGGTGCTTTTTGGCCAGACCGGACGCTTCAAAAGCCCGTCGGAACTCCGACCACTGCAAGGCCGGGTCCGATGCGATCTGCGCCTGGCGGTCCCTGGGCATCGCGTGCAACGCCGTCGTCAGGGTTCGGATGGCTTTCTCCACGCTGTCGTAAGGGGGCGCCAGTTTGAGTTCCGCATAAAAGATTCCCAGATGGCGGCGGAATGCCTCGCGCAGGATATGAGTCGGTTGATTGAACGCGGGATCAGGTTCGGCCATAGCTGCGGGAGATGATACGGCAGGACGTTCGCGGACACAACTCAGCCAGGATGTCGCGATCAGGGCCGCGGTGCCGCGGCTTTCAGTGGCATGGGCTGCCAGTTCTTTCCCCCGGTCTGTGAACGATAGAGGCCGCTGCCGTTGGTGCCTGCGAACAGTTCCTCGGGATCCCGCGGACTCATCGCCAGAGTGCGGATATTCAGCGTGACCAGGCCGTTGTTGATGGCCTCGAACGTGTGGCCGCCGTCCCGACTCTTCCAGACGCCGCCCGGGCCTCCGATATACAAGATCTGCGGGTCCGCCGGATGTACCAGGATGCTGCTGACAAAGGCATCCGGGAGGGTGAGCCCGATGCGTTGCCAGAGCTCTCCCCGATTGATCGTCTTGAACAGTCCCTTCGTTGTTCCGGCGTACACGATATCGGAGTTGAGCGGATCAATGACAATCGCATTGACACCAAGCGCCATGGCCGCCATCAAATCGGTTTCCGGAATGAGTCCGCTGTTGATTTTCTTCCAGCTGCCTGCCCCATCATCGGACCGGTAGATACCGCCGGTCGTGCCGGCATAGAGCACGCGCGGATCGTGCGAATTGAGGGCGATCGAGACCACGATGTGGACCTCTTTCATCCCGCTCATCCGCTCTTCCCATTCACGCCCCCCGTCTTTGGTGAAGAAGGCGCCGACCGTCGTCGCGGCATAAATCTGTTCGGTCTTGACCGGATGAAACACAAACTGATTGATGAACGATACGTGCTCTTTCAGCCCGACATTGTGGGGCAACCAATGCTGGCCCCCGTCCGGGCTTTTATAGACCGCGTCGCCCATCGTGCCGGCATACACGGTGGCGGGGAGTTTCGGATCGATCGCGAGGGTCGTCACCCGCCGTGCGCTGAAACTCGGGAACCGCTCCCAGGTCGCTCCGGCATCGCGGGACTTATACACGGCGTCGTTCGTCGCCACGTACAGAATGTTGGCATTCGTCGGATGCACGACAATCGAGACGACCGACGCACTTTCCTTCTCGCAGCCAAGGAAGAACAAGATAAACAGCAGGGACAAGAGCCGGGCAAATTGATGGCGAGGTCGATGCATCATGGTATCGTGGCGACAGACCTAATCACAGGATTCGATCCATCGTCAAGGAGAAGAGAATTTGCGAGTCAACCGGCTCATCCTCGTGCTACCGGAACGCGCGTCATTGAGATTATGCCGGTTCGCCTCGCTCAAGGCCGAACGCCGGAGGGGGTTGGGAGGAACGACAAACTCGGCCAGGCAGACTTGACGGCGTGTAGGAATCGGATAAGAATGTGCCCGATTTATTCTGGTTCCTTATGGACGCATGAAATGGTGAAGTATTGTTTGCTGCAACCGATCCGATTCGGATCAGCCGAACAACAACGGGTATGGCGTATCGTTTACCAACAGTTGTGGCGTGTGATACCGACAGAAATGGGCTGATCCTGCTCTTATGCGGATCGGCCCAAAAATGTTAGGCCCGGAAAAGGGAACAAGTCATAGTGAGACTCAAGTTATCTAAGGCATCCGCGGAAGAGGCCATCTTGACCGTGATGAACCGGGGCTATCAGTTGGCGCCTCAGATCTATGCTGACTATGTGGCGAGGCGCGATGGGAATGACTTCGAAAAGGAGCGTGATGTTGGCCAGTATCGTCAGAGATTGAATCAGTGGCTCAGCCAGGCAAAGACCGCCCTATGCGAGATCTTCCCGACAGACCTGGAGGCGAATGTCTTTTTAGAGATGTTCTCCGCTTCCGCCGCATCGTTCACGAATATGGACGACGATGTCGGGGCATTGGTGTACCAGCGGATTCCGACTTACCTCGAGCGACTGCACCGTGTTCTGGACTTGCATTTGCGGCGCTATTCCGACTTGCCTTTGAAGGAACGTCTCGTCGTCGAGGACATCGACAGCTTCATGAAGGTGCGTGATGTGAACCCTTCAATGATTGCTGCGCTGTTACGAAGCGGGCGCATCGAGCTGACTGAGGACAAAGTGCAGATGGCTCTGGAGGCCATTTTGGACGTCCCCTTCCACAAGAAAGACTGGGGAGGCGAGGTGAACGATCTCTACACGGCCAACGTGCTCCTGAACGGCGTTCGACGGTCCACGGCGTTTCTGCTCAAGGGAAATGGCCTCAAGAAGGCCGAGATGACCATTGGGGATTGCGGCAAGAACGGGGACCAGCTCGTGAGGCTGTTTTCGAGCCCCGCAGAGCTTTTCGTAATTCAATACGTCGGCCCAATCGCGGAGTCAGTAATTGACGATGTCCATGGAAAGACTCTCGCACGCCGGGCGCAGGGGGCGAACGCTAACTACTTGATGATTGACGGGCAAGACACGGCACGTCTGTTGTATGCGTACAACAAGCTGCCCGCTATGGCAACGGAAGCCGGCTAACCACCGAATGGCGTTAGTTGGCGCGCAGGCTTCATCGGACAGCGCGCCGCTGGTGATCCAACTTTAGGCTGCATGAGTTAGCTGTGGTTTGAATCGTACTGAGTAAGAGAGGTTTCAGTGGTTGGAAAGCGCTGCTGCCCAAGCCAATAAGCGCTCTGCTGAGACGATGGCTTTCCTCGCAACCCACGAAATCGGGTTGTCGAACAGCAGGTCCTCCAAGACATGAGAGAATGAAAGCAGTGATGCCAAATGGCGCCCAACCATCCACTTAACCGACCGCCTGCAAGCTGCGTTGCAGGTTCCCTCCGGCCTTCGGCCGCGGGCGGCCGGTAACTTTGAACGTTAGCCTCCATGGAGACTCGCGGATCTTCGTAACGGCCAGGGACAGATCATTGGCTTCGTTGTGAGTATTTTCCGCTGAGCCGTCACGACTTTGCTCGTATCGTCGCAGACATTCCGAGAACGGAAGTTGTGGTGACAGAGCCGCCGAAGGAGTGCCCTCAAATTTCGACAGTCCGCCGCGCATTTGAGAAGCACCGATTGTTGGGAGGCGACATGCCGACTAACCAGCCCGTCGAGCGAACTAGGCAGCCGTTTCGCTCACTTGCAATTTGAACGTCATCGCCGGCTGCCTCCCGTCGTGCACGCTTGACGCTTGGCGTTATGGGTTATTGGGAGCACATGAATCAACTGGCATCAAATGAAATTGAAAAACATGTGGAACCGCGGGTACGCGGCATAACAAAAATACCCGCGTCCGTGGAGCAATGAGATTGCCGCGAGGGCCGCAAGGAAAATATATGCAGTTTCAATTGGAGCTGATTGCTGCTGTGGCCGCGAGCGTTCTTTTTCCGGGCAATCCGAGCTTCGCCCAGGAACCAGCGCCCGCATACCGAGTCCTCGATGCACCTGGGGTGTGCCTTCTGTGCGGAGGCGCTCATTACGTCGTTATCGACTCGCACGATAGAGTGCACGACTTCTACGTTGAATTGAAGGAGCGATGTAGGGAGGCGCAGTCTCCCGAGAGGTGGCGCAAATCTGTCGCCGACCTTCGTATCGACTACGAGAACGAAGCGATCGTCGCGATGTATGAGGTGATTGGAACTGGCGGGAAGCCATCGTTGAAAATTGCGCGGCTCCATGCAGGAGTGTTAAGCGCAGCGATTGCGTGGGAGACGGGGCCACCGCCCCACGTTCCCATTGCCACGGCAGGATGTATCACCTTTGCCGTCAAGAAAGCGGTTGTGCAGACGGTCACCATCAGCAGGGGAGGAGTCCTGAATAAGACAACCGAAGCCCTCTCCCTGCCGGTGTTAGGGAGTCGGCCCAACCAATCGCTGAAGTCAACAGACCCTGCTCAGGATGCTCGATAACCTGCACGGGGAGCCACACACATGATGCTTCTTCCGATCACCAAGGAGCTTGCATCCACTCAGGAGATACAACGCTCCGACCTGTTGAAAGACCTGTGCGCTTCCATCGTTGCCATGTACGGCCGGGTATCGTCTGGGCTCCCCTGGGTGGGCTATTTGGCCGAGGAGCACGGCGAGATTGTTGGCACCTGCGCGTACAAGTCTCCCCCCGTAACCGGCGAAGTGGAAATCGCGTACTTCACCTTTCCCAAACACGAGGGGCGAGGAGTCGCCACTCGCATGGTCCAACGGCTGGTTGACATGGCCTTTGAAAATGGGGCGTCGCTCGTCAAAGCCCAAACACTTCCTGAAAAGAATGCGTCGACACGGATTCTCGAAAAATGCGGGTTCGCCTTTTCCGGCCTGGTGACGCATCCCGAGGATGGTGACGTGTGGGAATGGCACAGAGGACACGCTGACAGGTAACATGTCCGAGCTTGGGCGGCCCCGGCCGTATTCGTTGGTGCCGTTGGTTCCAAGGCCGGCCGTGATCACACGGCATCCATCCGGGCGACTGTGCCGCCTTGATAAGCACCTGTTTCAACCAGAGCGTTCGATGAGGAGAGCCATCGCTATCGGAGAGGTCGGATACTGGGCAGGCTTGGCTGCCTTCACGTCCGTGGTCGCCTACGTGGTCGTCCAGACGTTACAGATTGCAGGCATCATCCGCTTTCCCCTCGACGAGATCCTCATCTACGGCACGTCCCTCTGTATCGTGGTTCCGTTCGTGTTGGAGATGCTGGCGCTCCATTACCTCACGCCGGCCGACAAACAGTTCTGGACTCACGCGGCGGTCATCTTCACGGCGATCTACGCAGTCTTCGTGACCGCCAACTACGTCGTCCAGCTCGCAACCGTCATCCCGGCCAAGTTGGCCGGAGGCTCCGAGGCCCTGGCGCTGCTCGATCAGACGCCGCACTCGCTGTTCTGGAACTTTGACGCCATCGGATACATCTCCATGGGTGTGGCGACGTTAGCCACGGTGCCAGCCTTGGACACGGAAGGCTTCGAGAAGTGGGTTCGCTGGTCCTTTATCGCCCATGCCCTCGTGACCCCACTTATCAGCGTGGTGTACTTCTATCCCACGTTCTCGACAGAACTGCTGTTCTTAGGCTTTCCGTGGGCGATCACGGCACCGCTGTTCATGATCCTGCTCGCCATCGCGTTGCGGAAACGAGAGGCCGAACGGCTACCCGTCACGCGGCTCCCCTAAGACCCCGCGGCGTCATAGGTGCGAGAAGCACCCAGCGTTTCGGAGCAAGCAAGCCAACGCATTGCACGGTAAACCGTAACTATGAGGACCGATGAACGGGCAGAATCCGTTACGTTTCTTTGTGGTCACATGCTTCTGGTCCTGGATCATCTGGTGTCCGTTGGCGCTGGAAGGGCTCGGGGTCTTCCACTTGGACGACAGCGCCCGAAGTGTCATCAGGATGCCGGTGGGTATCCTTGGGGCTTTCGGACCAGCGGTCGGAGCCTGCTACGCCATTTGGTCGCTCGGGGGGAGACCAGCGTTGGCAGCCTTCTTGAAAGCATTCCTTTCATGGAGATTTGGCCTGAAGGTGTGGGTCTCGATATTCGCTGTGTTCGGATTGGTGAATATGGTCGCCTGGTACGGGCCGGAACTGTTCGGATACGACAGGCTGCCGATGCTGTTGCCGAACGCGTACGTCTTTCCCTTCGTGTGGCTCATGATGGTCACTCTCCTTGGTGGGCAGGAAGAGATTGGCTGGCGTGCGTACCTCCTCAAACCAATCGAGGCCAGGTTCGGCATTTGGCTGGGAAACGTCGTTCTGGGAATGCTTTGGGCTGTGTGGCACTTCCCTCTCTTCTTCGTGCCGGGGTCATCCCAGGCCTACATGCCGTTCGCCGCATTCACGATCGGGCTGATCGGCGAGTGTTTCTTCTTCTCCTGGGTCATGAAGGCCTCTGGAGGAAGGCCATTATCGGCGGTCATCGCGCATGGCACGGCCAACTCG
The DNA here is from genome assembly GCA_964416255.1 of uncultured Nitrospira sp. GTDB lineage: Bacteria > Nitrospirota > Nitrospiria > Nitrospirales > Nitrospiraceae > Nitrospira_D. The sequence goes on from CAYQDJ010000044.1 coordinate 20,623, forward strand.
TTCGTGCCTCTCTTTCCAACCATCATGCTGGAGCCAGACGCCCTGCAAGTTCGCTGGTGGATTCATCAGGTGTTGGTGCTCATCGTGGGCGCACTGTTCCTGATGACGGCGAGAAACATTCGCTCGCACGGAGCCATGTGATGTGGAGGTATGTCCTGTGCGTTCCCTATCCCGGATGTCCGGTGCGATCGCGTGTATCGGGCTTGTTGTCTTACCATTTGTCGTGGAAAGCTAAAGAGCACCCCGCCAGAAAGTGTTCCAACTTTCTTCGCCCCGTAGCCCAACTGTGTAGGCTGACTGAGCAAGGCGGCATCTGCCGAGGCGTTGCCTCCTCTTGCCGGTCCAGATCCTGGATGGATATGACGGGATCCGGGATAATGTCGAAGACAAACGTCTTGCCGGTCCACTCACGACAGACGCGAGGCGGCAAGATCGTTTCCAGCCGAAGCGAGGGGAACATGAACTACGCGACTGCTGTGAAGGAGACCTGGCGCCATCACGATCTTGCCGATGCACCGGATGACTATGTGGGGCTGGTGCGGTACGCGACGCTGGCTGCATCCAGTCACAACACCCAGCCGTGGAATTTTAAGCTGGAGACTGAGCGTCACAGGATTCTGATCCTTCCGGACCTGTCACGGCGCTGTTCAGTAGTCGATTCGGACGAGCACCACCTATTTGCGAGTCTTGGCTGTGCAGCCGAGAATCTGCTGGTGGCCGCAGAAGCCGCCGGGCTGCGTGGCTCACTCACATACGAGGCCGCGAAGTCGAGCGTCCACGTCGACTTCGAAGCCGCACCTCCCTCATCGTCG
>CAYQDJ010000044.1:21534-22963 GCA_964416255.1 uncultured Nitrospira sp.
GGCGATTCCGCGCCGGCAGTGCAGCCGGAGTGAATACGATGGCACCGGGCTTTCTGCTGAGCACCTCCGTCTTCTTGAACAGGCTGGCACCGGCCACGGCGTCTCGGTCATGCTGCTCACTGACGGCCGGCGCAAAGAGCAGGTGGCCGAGTACGTGGCGGCCGGGAACACCGCTCAATTCGCCGATCGCCGCTGGGCGGAGGAGATGAGGAAGTGGCTCCGCTTCAATGGCCCCGAGGCCGTGCGTGCCGGCGACGGCCTGTACGGTGCCGTGCTGGGTATTCCGAACGTGCCCCGATGGATGGGAGAGCTCGTGATGCGCGTGGCGGTGTCGGCGAATCGTCAGAATCGCAAGGACCTCGCACACATACGCAGCTCCGCAGCCATTGCGGTGTTGTTCTCCGAGGCCGACGACAAGCGGCACTGGGTCGAGGCAGGGCGAAGCTACGAGCGGCTGGCCCTCCAAGCCACTGCGCTGGACCTGCGCACGGCGTTCATCAATCAGCCAGTCGAGGTGCCCGCGCTCCGTCAGCAGTTCGCCAGTTACCTCGGCATCGGCCATCGGCGGCCGGACCTCATCATTCGGATCGGTCGCGGCCCCGAGATGCCGCGATCATTGCGTCGGCCAATTGAGGACGTGCTTCTGATTTCGGATGGCGCAGTGTAGCGGTTCAACTGCGCTGTAAGCGGCGCTCGACTATATCGCGCAAGACTCCCTCGGCGGGTGCAGATCATAGTCATCACCTTCCTTACCTATGCCACGGGATCCCTGCCTCAACGAGCGCGCTCATTGAAGTCGATGCCGGTAGGCACAAATCAACGCCGCCGGTTCCGCCGTCCAGGCAGGAGAGTTCACCACCGGTCGTTCCCCCCCGGACAGAGACCGCTTCCGAGCCCAAGTGTCGTGTGGTAATAGGTCCGCTCTGCTGCCGCCGGCTCCGGGTCGGTATCAGGCTAAACCTGAAGAAGATGGCCAACACCAATGTTCATTACCAGCGTGGTGCAGTTCAGGAACCACATCAGACACCGTATGTACCACTGGTGATCCCTATGGTATACAGAAATCACGCTGGGGTCTCATCACCGGAGAAGCAGCGAGAATGGCGAAACAGATAAAGAAACTGACGGTCGCGCCGGTCAGCACGACCCATCCGCGGCGCGCGATGAATTCACTGTGGCGGAACTTCTCAGCGACCCGCATCTGAGTCAGAGGGTGAGACAGACCATTCTCGAAATTCCTACTCTCAGTATCGGGGAAGGATTCTGGGAACGAGCCGGGCTGCTTCGGGCCAACATTCTCCGCACTGGTCGCCGAGCGAACCTAGCCGACACCTTGATTGCCCAGACCTGCCTAGACCATCAAGCTACGCTGGTCACCCGCGATCGGGATTTCATCGTCTTTGGTTCCGAGGCGGGACTGCGCCTGGCG
>CAYQDJ010000044.1:23063-25371 GCA_964416255.1 uncultured Nitrospira sp.
CCGCCGGTAATCCCTCCCCGAGAGCAGACCGCCTCTGAGCCCAAGTCGTCGGTGTGTGGCAAGGTCATCGCCCTCTCCTTCTGACTCCGGCACGGCTTCAGGCCGATATAAACCACCTAAGTGGCACTTGACGGAGGCGGACGGGTCGGAAGACATTGCGCCGGGTTGGTTCGATATCCTTGCCGACAAAGATGGCCAACGTCAAAGGCTCGGCACCAGTTTCGTCAAGTTCATCGGCCCTGTGATCAGTGCCTTGCGAACTCGGCGGCTCCGGCTGTCCAGACGAAGTGCGGAGCGCGATCGCTGACCATGCCGAGCAGTGTCCAGTCCTGATTCGAGAGCTGGGCGGGGACATGGAGGGCACAGGGATCGGGCGAAACTCAAGGATCAGACACACATCGATGTCGGACCGACGAGCAGGTGTGAGCATGACCATCCAACTGCCCATTGTCGACTTTTCTGAGGAGCAACGAGAACTGTGGGAGCGCGTGACGGATCTTTGGCTCTTCTCCACACAGAAGGATGAGGCCCAAATCCGCTCCACGCTGCATCCCAAGTATGTGGGTTGGGATATGACCACCCAGCTCCCGCACGACCGGGATGCAGCAGTTCTATCCGTGTCCGGCGATTCTCCTGAATTGCGTGAGTATGAACTCCGACCTCTCAGTGTCCAGATTTATGAGGGGTGGTGTCGTTCATTATTCCTACTCCGCTATGGTAGTGCCTAAAGATGCGGTGCCTCTCAACGTCACTGGCAGATGGAGCGAGGTCTACCTCAAGCAGGGGCACACATGGACAATGATCTCTGTCAGCGGCAGACCTGATGTGTCCAAAGGAGGCGATTGTGCAGGATCGACCTAACTGCAGGATTAACTCGGACGCCCCAACCAGGTCCTGGTGCTCAGACCTCGGCTCGATTCACTTCGGATCTTAGTTAGTTCCACCAAAATTCCATGCTAGATCAGGTCGAGTGGAGCCGCGGTCGAAAGGAGCAATGGCGATGTCTCAGCATCGAATATACCGAATGAAATTTTCTCGGGTTTACCCGATGTATATTCGGAAGGCTGAGCGCAAGAACCGCACGAAAGACGAAGTTGACCAAGTTATCTGTTGGTTAACGGGCTACGCCCAAGCAGAACTTCACACACCAGATCGAACTTGAAAGCGACTTTGAAACCTTCTTTGCCAAGGCGCCAATATTCAATCCAAATGCTGCGCTCATCAAGGGCATTGTGTGTGGCATGCGCGTGGAAGAGGTTGAAGACCCACTTATGCGGAAGGTCCGCTATCTAGACAAGCTCGTTGATGAGCTAGCAAAGGGAAAGGCGCTGAACAAGATCCTGCCGCAGTAAGCGCTGGATGCGGACGCGAGGTGCATTTCAATGTGCCAGCGAGCATGGACGCGGACTCCAGTTACGCGTGGGCGACCGCGTCAGTATTCCAGCTACTCACCGCGCAGGCGTCATGAACGGGTCGGTTCTTTCAGCGCGCGATGCAGCCGTCTGCCACCCAGGTGGATGCTGTCGACGGTTCCGTCCGTCGCCCGGCCGAAGTAGCCCTTCAGGCCCTTCAGCGGCCCCTCGGTGACAAGATAGCGGTCTCCGGTTCCACGCAGCATGACCGCCGAAAACACTTGTGCTTGATCCGAAGCCTCTTCACCGGCCTCCCGCATCTGCTCCGCTAACTGAGGCGTGTAGGACGCCGTCATCACCAGTCCGCCATCGCGCTTGGCGGAGACCTCGCAAAGCAACCCGATCGACTCATAGTGTCCGGCATATCCCTCCAGCTCTGTGGCTGCGAGCGACAACGGTTCTGGAACGGGTTCGCTGATGCCGAGGGAGGATTTCAGGCCCCAGCGCGCGATCTCCTGGCAGAGCTCCACACCGGTTGGCACGCAGTTGTTCAACACCGCGATCGCCCAATCCCGTTCGGGCACCATCACTAAGTCAGCGTTCTGTCCATTGGTTCCGCCGTCGTGGCTGACAATATGAACGCCGCCGATATCCGTGAGCATCCACGCCAGGCCGACGTAGTCGCCCAGCGCGCTGCCGCGCACGTCCACGGTCGGCTCCCGCATGCGCTGCAGCAGGTCTCTTTTAAGAACTCGAGTCCCGTCCGCGGCCCGGCCGTCGCCCAGATGGAACTTCGCCCAGGCGATCAGATCGCCGGCGTTGGCCGTAATGCCCCCATTTGCCGTACCGGCGCGCGGGAACGCCCAGGGTCGGGCGACGGCGATCGAACCGTCAGGGGCTGGGCGGTGGCCGGCGGCAAACCGACGGGTCATGATTTCGTTGGGGAAAAAGAAGCA
>CAYQDJ010000045.1:0-25313 GCA_964416255.1 uncultured Nitrospira sp.
GAGGCCGGGCCCCGCCGTCCGTGTGGGTTCACCATTGACGATTCTCGACGGAGACTTGCAAAGCACCGGATGGGTCTATGCCGTTCGCAGCGACGACGGCGCCAAAGGATGGGTTTCCGAGAGCCGGCTTCGCTTGAAACCCTAGCGTCACCATCTCCTCAAGAAGACGTGCACACAGAGGGCGGCGGCACACCGAGGTGCCGCCGCCCTCTGTGTTATACTTCGCCACCGTCGGGCTCATTTGCACAACGAGTACTGCCATGCGCGCGGTCATTTTCGACTTTGACGGCATCATTGCCGACACCGAACCCTTGCATTTCCAAGGCCTCCGTCACACATTGTCTGAAATTGGGATTTTGCTGACGGAAGCCGATTACTACGAGAACTATCTTGGATTCGACGATCGTGGGTGCATCCAGGAAGCCCTCAGAGTCAACCGGCGAGCGGCTCCTTCGTCGCTCGTGCAGGACCTGATGATTCGAAAGGCCGAGGCTTATCTGGCCTCGATTCAGGACCACCTGGTCATATTTCCAGGCGTCAGAGAATTCGTCGAAGCCGCCTCGGCCGTCTACCCGCTCGCCGTGGCTTCCGGCGCATTACGGGAGGAGATAGAGCTCATCTTGGGCCGGGCGGGCATCCGCAAGGCCTTCTGCCATATCACGAGCGCGGAGGATGTGACCAAGGGCAAACCGGACCCTCAACCCTTCCTGCACGCGCTGGCGGGATTGAATCGAGGCGCCTTCACCTCGCCCATCACACCTGATGCCTGTCTGGTGATCGAGGATTCCTTGCCGGGTATCCGGGCTGCCAAGGCGGCAGGCATGAAAGTCCTTGCCGTGGCGAACACCCACACCGTGCAGGACTTGCATGAAGCCCATGCCATCAGTCACAGTCTTGAAGACGCTCGGCTGGACGACCTGCGTGCCCGCCTTTGGGCGGGAGTCTGACCGGTGGCATGATGAGGATATGCTCGCTCGTTCCCGGTGGCACGGAAGTCATCGCCGCCCTTGGCTTCGCCGACCGACTGGTCGGGATCAGTCATGAGTGTGATATTCCGGCCTCGCTCGCTCATGTCCCGGTGATGATCGAACCGCTGGTGGGACATGGCTCGGCGCTGAGTGAAGACATCGATCGGCAGATCAAACGGATGGTGGCGGCAGGACAACCATTGTATCGGCTGAACGAATCAGCGTTTCAGACCGTGCAACCAGACCTCATTGTGACTCAGGATCTTTGCCATGTCTGCGCCGTCACACCGGACCAGCTTGGTCGCGCCATCCAACGGCTTGCCCGGCCTCCTCGCCTGGTCACGTTGGCGCCACGGTCCCTGGAGGAAGTCTTCGGCGATATCGTCCGGATTGCAGAGGCCCTGGCCGCGGCCGAAGCCGGCCGTGGGTTCGTCCAGGGGCTCCGCCGCCGATTGGAGCAGGTGCGTCTGCATACAACCGCCCGGCAGCCTCGACCTCGTGTCGTCTGTCTCGAATGGCTGGCGCCCTTGTATGTCGCCGGTCACTGGGTACCGGAAATGGTCGAATGGGCGGGCGGTCAGGACGTCTTGGGAAGCAAGGAGGCGCCCTCACGGGAGGTGACGTGGAAGAATGTCGAGCAGGCGCAGCCGGATCTGATTCTCGTGATGCCTTGCGGGTACGCCGTCGATCGAACCATCCACGAGCTCGGTCAAGCCGGACCGGTCCGCGAGGAGTGGCGCGCCGCGCTCGCCCGCTGGCCGAACAGCTATGTGGTCGATGCGGCATCCTATTTCAGCCGCCCTGGTCCACGATTGGTCGACGGGGTGGAGTTGCTGGCGGCCATCGTGCATCCAGACACACCGGTGCCGCTGCCGCCGACGAAAGCGGTCAGGCTGGCCTCAGCGTTCGACTCGGAACCTCTGCGATGACTCCAGCTGAAGCCCAACGGTTCTGCACCGGCTACACCAAACAGAGCGGCAGCAACTTCTATTATTCCTTTCTTTTTCTGCCCCCAGATCGTCGGGAAGCCATGTACACCGTCTATGCGTTTTGTAAGGCGGTGGACAGCGCCGTGGACGAACCGCCGGCGGGGAGCCATCCGCAAGAGGAACTGACGCGCTGGCGGAACGAAGTCGAAGCGATGTATCACGGCGTGCCGACCTCTCCTATCGGGATCAGCCTCGCACACCACGTGAAGGCTCTCGCCATTCCCCGAACCTATTTCGATGAACTGATCAGAGGCGTAGAGATGGACCTGGTCAACAGCCGCTACCTGACGTTTGATGACTTGTCGCTGTATTGCTACCGTGTGGCATCGGTGGTCGGTCTGATCTGCCTCCATATCTTCGGCGTCACGTCGGCCCGGGCACAGGATTATGCGGTGAATCTCGGCATGGCCTTTCAACTCACCAACATTTTGCGGGATCTCGGCAGCGATGCGGCTCAAGGCCGCATCTACCTGCCGATGGACGACTTGCACGCCTGCCATTATTCGGAAGATGCCCTCTTAAACCGGCGCGATTCCCCCGAGTTGAAGAAACTGCTGCACCAGGAAAGCGCCCGAGCGCAGCACTACTATGCCAAGGCCCATGCGGCCTTCATGAGCTTGTCCCGAGTCGAGCGACGGGCGTTGACGGTGGCGGAAATCATGCGCGGAATTTACAGCCGGATCCTCAAACAAATCGAACTCTCCGAGTATCAGGTGTTCGGCCCCCGCATCACCCTGTCTACGTCTCATCGGCTGGCCATCGCCTTGGGCATCTGGCTCCGCTCCCGCATCACGTGACCGCCCACACCTCGCCATCGGTGCTCGTCCTCGGGACAAGCCTCGCAGGTCTCGCCGCCGCCTACGCGCTCAATCAATTGGGCACCCGCGTCACCATTGTGGATTACCCCGGATGGCGAGACGTCCCGGCCGGCTCGGTGAGTGAGGAAACCGCGATCATCTCCGGATGCCAGCGCGAAACCTGGCGTCTCCTGCACAGCCTGAACCAGGGGACCCGTGCACCGAGACACCCCATCGTCCCCCTTGAGTTTCACCTCTCCAATGGGCGTTTCGCCGCCTATGAGCTGATCCGGTTGCCGCGCCCAGGCCATTGGATCATGGGCCTGTTTCGGTTTGGAGGGCTCACATGGCACGAGCGCTGGCGGCTGTTCGCCCATATCGAACAGATATGGGAGCACGTCCAGGCGCCCCCTACAGAGCTCGATAGTCGGACGGCGGAAGAGTGGCTGGCTTCGTTGGAGCAGGGCGAGACAACCCGTCGTGTGATCTGGAATCCGCTGGCCTTGTGGCTGACAGGAAACGCCATCTCACATCTTTCCGCAGCGGTCTTTGCACAAGAACTGTCCAAACTCTTCCTCAAACAAGCCTCCGACGTCCGGCTGACGTGCCTGGAGCAGTCCTGGCGGAGTTGCCTGATTCTACCCCTGCACCGCGGCCTCCAGGATGGCGGGGTGACGATCGAACAGCATGAACAGGCTCCCCACCTGCGCATGGACCCCACCGCCGTCACCGGAGCCCAACTTCAAGACGGCGTCATGCCCCAGGCCGATTGGTACATTGCCGCGCTTCCGCGCCAGGCCCTTCTGCAACTGCTGCCGGAACGGGTGCTCACCCGGTTTGCCTATTTCGCACGGATGACGGAATTACGCGGGCGTACGCAGGTGAGCGTCCGAATGGTCTGCCGGAAGACGGCGATCAAACCAAGGCTCATCCTCATGGCGGAGCAGCCGTTTCATCGTCTCGTCATCAGCTCCACTGGACCCGAGACGGTGGAATATCAATTGACCGGGATTGACCACCCATTCGTGTGGGAACAATCCGAGGATCAAATCCTCGCGCTGGGAAGAAAGACGCTGCGCGGCGTGCTCCCGCATGTGGAGAAAGACGAAGTTGTCTCGCTGGAAACGCATCGATCGCCACACGCAGCCCTTGGTGTTCCTCCGGGTGCGGCGATGCTCAGACCGATTCAGAAAAGTCCGCTTCGGAATCTTCTCGTCGCGGGTGATTGGACCGATACCGGGTGGCCCGCCAACGTCGAAAGCGCACTGGTCAGCGCACGCCGCTGCGTGGACATCATTCGCGGAACCGACACGCGAATGGCGCCGCATTGACAACTCCACTCCCACCTCCTAAGATGACCGCCTCGTCCGTCAGTCCGTGCTTATGACGACCACCGCCCTTCACACACTCGCCACGTCTCTTCACGACTGCCAGCGGTGCAAACTGGCGAAGCTCGGACGCACCCGAGTTGTGTTCGGCGTGGGCAATCCTCACGCCAGCATCATGTTCGTGGGTGAAGCTCCTGGTTTTAATGAGGACCAACAAGGCGAGCCGTTTGTGGGGGCGGCGGGAAAATTGCTGAACGATTTACTGCAATCGGCGAATCTCTCGCGAGACCAGATCTATATCGCCAACGTCATCAAATGCCGGCCGCCGAACAATCGTGATCCGGAGCCTGATGAGGTCGAGACCTGCAAACCATTTCTCTTGCAGCAGATCCAGGTCATTCGGCCCACGCTCGTGTGTACGCTGGGGAATTGGGCGACGCAGACGTTATTGGAACGCAAGGTCGGGATCACGAAGGTGAAAGCGCAGGCGTTCTACCTGAAAGACTTCGTGCTGTTTCCGCTGCTCCACCCGGCGGCGGCGCTTCACCAAGGAAATCTGCTCGACACATTAAAGGAGGATTTTCGAAAGCTGAAAGCATTTCTCGACCGGCACAGCAAACCCGCCGAGCCTGTGTCACCAACCACAGCGACCTTGCACACCGACCCGCCCCAACCAGCACAGATGGACCTGTTCGGCGGTTAGGTCCCCTCCTTCTCGATTACCGGCGACGGCCCGTTCCTGCACAGGCACGCTCATCAGCTCCGCAACACTCCCACGCTAGGCGGTGGACGCCCCTTCTTCCGTGACCGCAGACTCGGATCCAGCCGAGGACTCGGTGCCGCCGTCTTCCTCGGCCGGCTTCTCTTCTTCCGGCACGTCGAACCATTGCACCAACATGTCATCCCACCAGGCCTCGGTGACCTCGTCTCCGGGATCGACCCCAAGAAATACCACATCCTCTTTCTTGACCGACGGACCGACCACCTGGGGTTGATATTTCGCCCGATCGATCACTTCCTTCGTGGCATACCCACCCAAGATCCACGAATCGGGATCGGCCCGACGCGACTTGTAGGCCTTCAAGCTGATTTTCAAATACATAAAAATTTGCTGTTGAACCGGATCGCCCACGCCGGATTGCGCAAGACTCAACGTCTTCTCGATCTTCTTACGCCAATGCCGATCGTCGTAGCGCGACGTGACCAGTTGCAGCATTTGCTTTCCACGTTCGGTATCAAGCGGCATACATTTCTCCATGAACAGAGTCAACAACGTCCGCTGCGGCACACGATCCTGCGCCTCTCACCGGCGACTTAATCTCTGAGAGGGTCACCGGCCATACCGGGCCGTGATCGAGGCTTTGGCCAACACGTTCTGATTCAGATAGAAGCCGACCATCGCCCCGGTGGCCTCCTTCTCGAGCGGAAGCTGATCCACTTTCAGCGCATACACCGTGAAGATATATCGATGCGGCTTGTCTCCAGGAGGAGGACAAGGACCGCCATAGCCCGATTGACCAAAATCCGTCATGCTTTGAATGCTGCCCTGAGGCGCTCCGCCGCCGTCCGGCTTCCCAGCACCTGAGGACAACGAGGTGGTCTTCGCAGGAATATTGAAGATGACCCAGTGCCACCAGCCGCTTCCCGTCGGGGCATCAGGGTCATAGACCGTCACCGCGAAGCTCTTGGTGTCTTTGGGCGCCTTCTCCCACCGTAATTCAGGCGACACGTTCCCCCCACTGCATCCGAATCCGTTGAAGACATGCTCGTTGCCGATCGTGCCCTGGTCTGTGATCGTAGGGCTGGAGAGCCGGAAATCGGCTGCGGTACCGACGCCAGGCAGGATGGCGACCGCCAACATCATTGCGCTTAATGCAGATCGCATACGCCGCCCCTTCCATAAATGTTCATTCCTTCCGACTCGTCCTACGGCGGGCCGATGCCCGCCAGGGGACCGCCTCACCGGCTCTTCTGATACGTTCCCATCAACTGGGCTTCCCCGATGACGTGACCTTTCATGGCCTGTTCGAGCTTGGCTTTGGTCGGTTGGTTCAAATCCGGCAGCACCGTATCCAGGGCGTAGACCTTATGAAAGTAGCGGTGCCGGCCGATGGGCGGGCAGGGCCCGCCGTAGCCGGTTCTTTTCCAATCATTCATACCCTCTTTGGTTCCGGCCGGCAGGGCCTTGATGCCTTCGGGAAGGCCGCCGTTCGTGGGCGGCAGGTTGTACACCACCCAATGGACCCAGGTCATGTTCGGTGCGGCCGGATCCGGGGCGTCAGGGTCGTCGACAATGAGCGCCAGACTGTTGGCACCGGCCGGGACACCGCTCCACACCAGCGGCGGCGACATATCCTTTCCCTCGCAGGTGTACAGCGTCGGAATGGCACCTTGGTCGTTGAATGCCGTGGACGCGATCTTCATGTCATCCTCCTTGCGAGTCCGGACAACCGCGGCGGGTAGGGCAACTGCCTTGAATCACCGGCGTCGCGGCATAGTTCACTGAGATGGCAAGACCGTTTCTTGATGCGACGAAGGTCTTGATGTCGCTGGGCGAATTGGCCAGATCGCTCTGGGTCTCGCGGCCTCAGTTGCCCGCCACCACCATCTCGGCGATTTTTACGGTGGGGCTGGCAATCCGTCCTCGAAACACCAAATCACTCCCCACCGTCTCGATGTCCTTGAGCATCTGTTTGAGATTGCCTGCAATGGTGATTTCCTCCACCGGGAATGCCAGTTCGCCGTTCTCGACCCAAAAACCGCAGGCCCCCCGCGAGTAATCACCGGTCACCATATTGATGCCGAATCCGATCAGCTCCGTCACATAGAGTCCGTCCTTGACGGATCCAATGATCTGTTCGGGAGAGGCCGTTCCCGGCACCAGGTGAAAATTGGTCGGACCAACGGAAGGGCTCTCGCCGACACTGCGCGACGCGTTGCCGGTTGATGACAGGCCCAGTTTCCTCCCCGAATAGGTATCGAGCAGATAGCTTCTCAGGACTCCGCGCTCCACAATCGTGTTCTTGCGCGTAGCCAATCCTTCTCCGTCGAACGGGCGTGAACCCAGTCCGCCCGGCAGACGTCCGTCGTCATACACCGTAATCCGGTCCGATGCGATGGTGCAACCGAGTTGGTCCACGAGAAACGAGGCTCGTTTATAGAGCCCGTAGCCGGACACGGCACTGCACAGATTCGCCAGCAAGCTGCTCGCTGTTTCTTGATCAAATACCACCGGGACGCGCTTTGTCGATACCTTGCGCGCCCCTAGTCGGCGGATCGCCCGCCTGGCCGCCTCCTGTCCGATCGATTCGGCAGAGGCCAGCTTGGCGAACTTTCGCTGAATTTCGTACCAGGAATCCCGCTGCATGGCTCCCGTCGTGGCCATCGTGGCAATGGGAGAAACAGAGAGCGAGAAACTCGAACTCAAATACGACCCGACAAAGCCGTGACTATTGGCCAGGACCATGCGACCTGACGAGGAATCGAATTCCGCGCCTTCCGAATTCGTCACGCGATCGTCCACGCCAAAGGCCGCTGCCTCCCCACGCTTGGCCAGGTCGATTTGCACATCGGTCTCAAGCCGGGTCTCATCATACAAGTCGAGCGCGGGCCAGTCCCTCGCCATATGAGCCGCGTCCGGCAACCCCGACACCGGATCTTCCACCACCGCGTTGGCCAACGTACAGGTTTCCGAAACCAGGCGATCCAGCGACTCGCGCGAAAAATCCGACGTGGAGGTGGTCGCCGATCGCTTCCCCACAAAGACGCGCAATCCCAACCGCTTCTCCCGCGCCTTCGTCAGCCGGTCGACCGCCCCCATCCGCACCTGGACCGAAAAGGTTTCCCCATCCGCCACGACAATATCCGCCTCCGTGGCCCCACAGGTGCGCGCACGCGACAAGACGTCTGCGGCCAAGTCGGCATAGCCATGAGAGGTCGAAGCCGTTATCGAGCTGTCTGTCAAATCTTTCACCGTCGTTCACACTCCATGCCGGTGACAAGGCGGTCACCCGTTTCGAGAAGGGAATCACCGCGCCATGCGCTGGTCTGCCGCAGACACCACGATCGCGTGACCAGCGGCGCCATCAACTTTGCGTTCCACCGACCGTGATTTCGTCGATTTTGATTGTCGGCAAGCCAACGCCGACTGGAACCGATTGTCCGTCCTTGCCGCACGTCCCGATTCCGTTGTCCAGCTTGAGATCGTGGCCGACCATCGACACCTTGGTCAGAATTTCCGGACCATTGCCGATCAGCGTCGCGCCTTTGACCGGCTTCGTAATCGCTCCGTCTTCAATGAGGTAGGCTTCGCTCGCCGAGAACACGAATTTGCCGTTGGTGATGTCCACCTGCCCGCCACCAAACGAGACGGCGCACAGTCCCTTCTTGACTGAGCGGATGATCTCCTCGGGATCGGATTCGCCGGCCAACATGAAGGTATTGGTCATCCGGGGCAACACCACGCTTTGATAACTTTCACGCCGGCCATTGCCGGTCAAGGGAATGCCCATGAGCCGGGCGTTCAGTTTGTCGGTGATGTAGCCCCGGAGAATGCCTTTCTCAATCAACACCGTGCAGCTCGTCGGGGTACCTTCATCATCCATATTCAACGACCCCCGACGATGGGGCAGCGTCCCGTCATCGACGATCGTGCAGACGTCGGAGGCGACCCGTTTCCCGATCAAATTCGAAAAGGCCGAGGTCTTTTTTCGATTGAAATCCGCTTCCAATCCATGACCGATGGCCTCATGCAACAGAATGCCGGGCCATCCGCCGGCCAACACCACCGGCATGACGCCGGCCGGCGCGTCCACGGCGGAGAGGTTCAGGATCGCTTCACGGGCCGCCTCCCGCGCATAGTCGATATACCGATCGTGCTCGCGATAGAATTCGAAGCCGACCCGGCCCCCGCCTCCGAAACTCCCCACTTGCCGATTTCCATTCTCTTCGGCGATGCAGGTGATCTGCAGCCGGGAGAGGGGCTGAATATCGCCGATCCAGGTGCCGTCCGAGGTGGCGACCGCCACCACCTTATACTCAGTATTGAAGGAAGCCATGACATTCTTGATGCGGGGATCATAGCGGCGAGCCTCGGCATCGATGGCGTTCAACAACGCCACGCGGTCGGGTGTCGCCACCTCCGCCTTCGTTCGCTCCACCGGATACAGATCCCGGATCGGCCGGCGTTGCGCCGGGAGAGGGACGGCGTGAGTGCCCCTGGGAGAATTGGCGATGTACCGCGCCGTATCGGCGGCAAGTTCCAAATCTTTCTTCGTCAATTCGTCGGAATAGGCGAAGCCAGTCTTTTCACCCGCCGTGGCACGAACCCCTACGCCTTGAGAAATGCTCTTGGACGCTCGCTTGACGATGCCCTCTTCCATCGACACGGACTCAGACACGCGAGACTCAAAATAGAGATCGGCATAATCCACGTCCCGCACATTTAAACGATCCAAAGCGTGCTGGGCCTCAAGCTCAGTGACGCCGAATCTTGCCAGTTGAACGGTTTCAGACATGATGGGCCGTCCTCGTTGTATCAATAGAATGAATCGGAAGTATAGCCCATCCTTTTCCGCAGCCGCAAATGCACGGCCGGGAACGCGCGCCAATGCTGCGTATTTCTCCACTTATCGTTTGACTTTCCCCACCCTGGTCAGTAGACTTTGGCTCACCTGCCGCCGCCGAACTTCTAAGTGAAAGGGCCGCGATACAGTTTTTATGGCACAGGCGCCATCCTCAAGTCCCGACCACCTCTCGGATTCTGAGCTCACCGCGAAATTGGAGCCGGACCTGCTACCGAAACACGTCGCCGTCATCATGGACGGCAACGGACGCTGGGCCGAACTGCGCGGGCTGCCGCGTATTGCCGGCCACCGTGAGGGAATCAACTCGGTCCGGGAAATGATCACGTATTGTCTGGAACTTGGCATCCAGGCCCTCACCGTCTATGCGTTTTCCCAAGAGAATTGGAAGCGTCCCAGCCAGGAAATCAGTGCTCTGATGAGCCTACTGGAACATTATCTGTCGACCGAACGGGCCAGTTTGATTGAGCAAGGCGTTCGGTTCCGCACTATCGGCCGGTTGGAGTTGCTCCCCCAATCCGCTCAACATTGGGTTCGGACCACGGTCAAGGAAACCGCCCATCTCGAGAAGATGGTGCTGACCGTCGCCCTCAGTTACGGGGGACGCGCCGAAATCGTCGATGCCGTCAGACGGCTGCTGGCAGAGGCCAGGCAAGGAACGATTCAACCGGACGACGTCGATGAAACGGTCATCCAAAACCACCTGTATACGTCTCCGCTCCCGGACCCCGATCTCTTGATTCGAACAAGCGGAGAAACCCGAATCAGCAACTTCCTCCTCTGGCAACTCGCTTATACGGAGCTCTACTTCACCCCCACCTTATGGCCTGATTTTCGCCGGCGCGAGTTCCTTCTGGCGCTGTTGGAATATCAGCGACGGGAACGCCGGTTCGGACGGATCCTCAGCGCCGTCTCATCGTAACGCCAGTGACTGCACCAGGGTCCGCACATCCCTCGATCGATCCTTCGCCGGAGACCGCCGCATCCCCCCAGGTTCGTCGCCGCTTCGATGCCCGACGGCTGTATACGGCGGCGATTCTGATCCCGGCGATTTATGTCGTCATCCGCTATTTGCCTCCCTGGGCACTGACTTCGCTCGTCATGATCGGCGGCGCGGTCGCGCTCTTCGAATTGTACCGCCTCGCATTCGGCGAACGGTTCCATCGGTGGACGGTCTGGTGTGGGATTGTCATGGCCGTCGCACTCATCGGCCGCACCCACCTCGCCGTCCCTTTGGCCGACTTGATGGTCGCCGCCACCCTCGCCATGGCTCTCGGCATGTTGTCCCCATCGGTTTCGCTCGAGGCTCGACTCAGAACCGCCTCCATCGGGCTGTTTGGCGCGCTTTATGTCGGCCTGACGTTAAGCACGCTGGTGCTCACCAGAGCCTGGCCGTCAGGGGAGTTGTTCGTCTTATTCCTGGCGATCGTGACCTGGGCCGGTGATACGGGTGCCTATTACAGCGGGAGTCTTTGGGGCCGGCATAGGCTGGCTCCGGCCATCAGCCCCAAGAAAACCCTCGAGGGCCTGGTAGGCGGCATCGTCCTCGCCGTGGCGGCGGCACTGATGGCGCAGGCCTGGTTGCTTTCTGCCTGGCGCTGGCCGGACGCCCTGGCTCTGGGGGTCCTCCTGACGACGGCAGGACTGCTCGGCGACCTCTGCGAATCAGCGATCAAACGCAGCGTGAATGCGAAAGACTCGGGCGGAATTCTTCCCGGACACGGAGGCATGCTCGATCGCCTCGATAGTCTCTTGTTCACGGCGCCCACGTTCTACTACTATGGGGTGCTCGTGCACGGCCTGTCGCCGATCCCCTAGGACCAGAGGAGAGGTTATGAAAGCCATCGTCATATTGGGTTCGACTGGTTCGATCGGCACGAATACCCTGGACATTGTGCAGCGCCGCCCCGACGAGTTTCGCGTCGTAGGGCTGACGGCCGGGAACAACATCGACAAATTGGAAGAACAGATCCGCACCTTCAAGCCGACCACGGTGGCGGTAGCATCGGACTCCTCGGCGACTGTACTGCGCAAGCGATGTGTCGGGCTGCCGGTGGATATCCTGAGCGGAACTGAAGGCATCACCCAGGTCGCGTGCATGCCCGGAGCGGAATTGGTGATCTCGGCCATCGTGGGAGCCGCGGGCCTCGTTCCCACCTTGGCGGCGATTCGCAGCGGCAAACACATCGCACTCGCCAACAAAGAACCTATGGTCATGGCCGGGAAACTCATGCAGGAAGAGGCGTACCATCACCAGGTTCGGATTTTCCCAGTCGACAGCGAACATAGCGCGATCTTTCAATCGCTGGAAGGACACCGGCTGCAAGACGTCCGGCGACTGATCCTTACCGCATCCGGAGGAGCGCTCTGGACCCTGACCAAGGAGCAATTGCAGGACGTGACGCCCGAGCGGGCCCTCCAGCATCCGAACTGGAAAATGGGCTCCAAGATCACCATCGACTCTGCGACGTTGATGAACAAGGGGCTCGAGGTGGTGGAAGCCAGATGGTTGTTTGGGATCCCCGAATCGCGAATCGACGTGCTGATCCACCGCGAAAGCATCGTTCACTCCCTCGTCGAATACGAAGACCGCTCGATGATCGCCCAACTCGGATTGCCGGATATGCGAACCCCGATTTCGTATGCCCTGCGATATCCCGAACGGATGCCGCTGGATCTCCCCTCTTTGGACCTGACGGAGATCAATGCATTGACGTTCTGCAAACCGGATCACGACCGGTTTCCCTGCCTCCAACTCGGTTATGACTCCTTGAAGATCGGCGGCAGCATGCCGGCGGCCATGAATGCGGCCAACGAAGTGGCGGTCGAAGCCTTCTTGACCGGCGAAGTGCGCTTTGGGGAGATTGCGGAGATCATTCGCGCCACGATGGAAGCCCATTCCTCTCGGGACATTCAGTGTCTGGACGATGCCCTAGAGGCCGATCGTTGGGCCAGAGAAAAAGCCCATTCCTTGGTTCATGCCCTGGCGCATTGACACGACAGGATTTTGAATTTCTGACGTTGGATGGTAAGTTGACCATGGTCGATTTCATTCACCATTTAAACGGTTGAGCGACATCATGATCTTCGCTTTTACATGGTCCCCCGATACCCTGTGGCTGTTGATGCAGAAGGCCTGGTGGTTTTTGGTCGTGCTGGGAGTCCTGGTGGCCTTTCATGAGCTGGGCCATTTTCTAGCCGCACGCTGGGTGGGCGTCAAGGTGCTCAAGTTCTCGCTGGGCTTCGGGCCTAAAATCTTCGGCCGGCAGATGGGTGAGACCGAGTACCTGGTCTCCGCCATTCCACTGGGAGGCTATGTCAAACTGTTCGGGGAGGACGAGACCGAGGCCACTTCGGCGGAAGATCGCCGGCGGTCGTTTGCCCACCAGCAGCTGTGGGGCAAAATCCTTATCGTCGCGGCGGGACCCGGATTCAATTTCATCTTGGCCTACCTCATCTTTGCCGGATGGTTGTCAACGGGCGCTCCACTGTTCGTGCCGACCTTTCGCGATTTGAGCGCCGACGTGGAAGCCCTGGTGCCGGGTTCACCGGCCGCCAGTGCCGGCCTTGAAATCGGCGACCGGATCACCAAAATTAACGGCAAAGAGGTGTCCACGAAGACGGAATTGCTCGATGTGGTCGCCAAGAGCGACGGGCAACCCATGGTCTTGGAAGTACGCCGCGAGGGCCAGACCAAGACGATGACGGTCTCACCCACCTTGACACCGGAAGGCACCAGCGGCGAGGCCCCGCTCTATGCGATCGGCATCGAGGAAACGCCTCCGCTCGTAACGTCGGTCATGCATGGCTCGCCCGCGTCGACGGCCGGGCTTCAAGCCGGAGACCGTGTGGTGAGTATCGAAGGGAAGCCCATCTACACCTGGTCGCAGATGACCACGCAGGTGAAGGAGCATCCACTACAACCATTGAAGGTCGAGGTGCTGCGCAATGGTCAACGCGTGCCGCTCACCGTCACCCCGTCCGCGGACAAAGTGACCGTGAACGGCCGGCCGACCGAGGTGGGCAAGATCGGGATTTCCGGTCCCGGCCGATCCCTCATGCGCTCGGACAATCCCTTGGAAGCCGTCTATCACGGACTGGAGGCGACCTGGGGATGGACGGAGCTCACGACCATCGGTCTGTACAAAATGATCGTCGGCGACATCTCCAGCAAGAACATCGGGGGTCCGCTCACCATCGCCAACATCTCGGGGGAGGCGGCCTCGCAGGGTGCGGCCAGCGTGGTGTTCTTGATCGCGATTTTGAGCATCAACCTTGGGGTGCTAAATCTCCTGCCGATCCCCATCCTCGATGGAGGGCACTTGCTCTTCTTCCTGATTGAAGGCGTTCTGCGAAAGCCGCTCGGCGAGCGCCAACGGGAAGTGGCGCAGCAAGTCGGGTTGGTGTTGCTGGTCGGCGTGATGATCTTTGCTTTTTGGAACGATCTGGAGCGGATCTTTTCCCGGTGATTCCCTTGACGTCGAGGACCAGGCCGGCGGCGGCTGACGGCGAAACGTCCCGTCTCAAACCATGCGAACCTCTCTTCTTCTGATCCCCACGCTGCGCGAAGACCCCGGAGAGGCGGAAACCGTCAGCCACCGGCTCATGCTGCGGGCGGGACTCATCCGCAAGGTCGCCGCGGGCATCTATACCTATCTCCCGCTGGGACTCCGCGTCATTCGCAAGGTCGAGCAGATTATTCGTGAAGAAATGAATCGTGCAGGTGCGCAAGAGATGCTCATGCCCATGGCCTCGCCGGCTGAACTGTGGAAAGAAACCGGCCGCTGGGACTTCTATGGCAAGGAACTGCTGCGATTCAAGGACCGGCATGAGCGGGACTTCTGCTTGGGACCCACCCACGAAGAGGTCATCACCGATCTCTTCCGGCGAGAGGTCAATTCATACCGGCAGCTGCCGCTGAATTTGTACCAGATCCAAACGAAGTTCCGGGATGAGATCCGCCCCCGCTTCGGGTTGATGCGTGGGCGTGAATTTTTGATGAAAGATGCCTATAGTTTCGATCGGGACGAGGCGAGCGCCCGCGTCAGTTACCAAAACATGTATGACGCCTATCAGCGCATCTTCACCCGCTGCGGGTTGACGTTCCGCGCCGTCGAAGCCGACACCGGGCTGATCGGTGGCACGTCGTCCCATGAATTCATGGTCTTGGCCGAAACGGGAGAAGAAACCATCGTCTATAGCGATCACGGCACATATGCCGCCAATGTGGAGCGCGCCGAAGTGCTGCCTCCGCAACAGCCGCAGCAGGAGGCCATGAGGCCGATGCGCCCCGTCTCCACTCCGAACTGCCGAAGCATCGAGGAGGTCACGGCGTTTCTGCAAATCCCCTCCAACCGTCTGGTGAAGACTTTGCTCTATCAGAGCGGGAAAGAACCCGTCGCGGTGCTCGTCCGCGGAGACCATGCGGTCAACGAAATCAAGCTCAAGCAGACGCTCGGCGTGCTGGACATCGAATTGGCGGGACCCGCCGCCGTCGAACACGCCACTGGCGCTCCCATCGGATTTGCCGGTCCAGTGGGCCTCAAGGGAATCAGAGTGCTCGCGGATCATGCGGTCCCCGCCCTCCGCAATGCGGTGGTCGGCGGGAATCAGCTCGACACCCATTACATGGACGCCAACTGGGAACGCGATTTCTCCGCCGATCAGGTGTTGGACCTCCGCAATGCCCAGGCCGGCGATCCCTCTCCTCGACACGACGGCACGTTGCGCGTGACCAAGGGGATCGAAGTGGGCCATGTATTCATGCTGGGCACGAAATACAGTAAGGCGATGAAGGCCACGTTTCTCGACGAACATGGAAAGGAATGCCTCGCGGTCATGGGTTGTTATGGCATCGGCGTCGGGCGCACGGCGGCCGCGTCGATCGAGCAGAACCATGATGCGCGGGGGATCATCTGGCCGTATCCCATCGCCCCGTTCCATGTTCACCTGCTTCCCGTCAGTCAATCCGAGAAGGCTCGTCAAACCACTGCAGCCTTGTATGAACAGCTCGTGGCAAGCGGCTTTGAGGTGCTGTGGGACGATCGAGACGAACGAGCCGGGGTCAAATTCAACGATGCCGATTTGATCGGAGCACCCTTTCACATTATCGTCGGTGATAAAGGCCTGGCGGACGGTCTGGTGGAAGTCAAAGCGCGGAGGACCGGTGACAAGTCCCGGGTGGCTCCCGCCGAAATCGTCTCGCACCTTCGCACGATGGTTCGTCAGAACGACTCACCCTAACTCCTTCTGCGGTGATTTGCTCCCCGCATCCGCTCTCGAAGAATTTGCTTTTCCTTGCCTTCCCTCGCGATTGGGCTAGACTGAATTTCGGTTCCGCGATGTCGGAGCCTTCTCGGATGCCCCACACCGAACCGCCGCGTCTTGCGATGGTCGCACGAGCGAGAGAGGAATCATCAACCATGCAAGAGTTGAAACTGGAGTACGCCGAGCATGTGAAGCGGATCGCGACACAGATCCACGCGGCCTCCGACCTCGACGGTATCTTGCTCGATCTTCATAAAGACATCCTCGGATTGTTCGATGCCGAGGACCTCACGCTTTTCGCGTTCGACCCTGACAAGAAAGAAATCTTTTCGAAGGTGCCCCACGTCGATACGGTGGAAGAAGTGCGCATTCCCATCACGGAACAAAGTCTGGCCGGCTTCTGCGCCAAGTATCTGCGACCGGTGAATATCGCCGACGCCTACAACATGGCCGAACTGCAAACCATCCATCCATCGTTGCTGCACGATACCTCCTACGACAAGCGGACCGGCTTCAAAACAAAACAAGTGCTCACCTACCCCATCGTCGCCGACAACAAGTACTTGATGGGGGTCCTTCAGCTGTTAAACAAGAAAAGTGGCGGCCGCTTTACACGAAAAGACGAAGAGTGTGTCACTGAGATTGCGAAGGCCTTGGGCATCGCCTTCTTTAATCTCCGGAAGACTACAAAAAAGAACCCCACCAAATTCGACCTGCTGATCCACAACAACCGCTTGACTCACAGCGACCTGGACAATGCCATTGCGGACTCCCGCAAAGGCACCTCGGACTTGGAAAGTATTCTGATCGAAAAATACAAGGTCCCGAAGCTCGAGATCGGCAAATCCCTGGCACAGTTCTTCAAGTGTCCCTACATCGAATACAGCGAGCGCACCTTGGTCGATATCGAACTCCTCAAGAACCTCAATGTGGATTACCTCAAAAAAAACCACTGGATGCCGCTCAAGCGTGACCGCACCGCCATCGAGATCCTGACCGACGATCCTGGCAACCTCGACCGGGTGCAAGACATCAAGCGGACGTTCCCGGGGCTCAACATCCGCTTCGCCGTGAGCCTGCGGCGCGACATCGCCCTCTTCCTTACCTCTGCCACCAGTCAAGGAGACCTCGGCGGGCGAAAATTGGACGAGAACGTATCGGACATTCTCGGCGAACTCGTCACTGAGGCGCAGGCTGAAGCAGCCGAGGAAGCATCCGGCGGAGGCGGGCTGGATGAAAACGACAGCGCAATTGTCCGGCTGGCCAATCAGATCATCGCCGATGCCTATCGGCAAAGCGCCTCCGATATTCACATCGAACCGTATGGAGACAAGCGGGAAACGCTGGTCCGATTCCGCGTGGACGGCGACTGCTTCGAATACATGAAGATTCCGCAGAGTTATCGACGGGCCATCGTGTCACGGCTCAAGATCATGGCCAGTCTGGACATCGCCGAGCGCCGCAAGCCGCAGGACGGCAAGATCAAATTCAAGCTCACCGAGAGCAAAGAGATTGAACTTCGTGTCGCGACGATTCCGACTGCCGGATATAACGAAGACGTCGTCATGCGTATCCTGGCGGCCAGCGAACCCTTGCCGCTCGAAAAAATGGGATTCTCGGATCGCAATCTCAATGGCATCAAGGAGATCGCCGAAAAGCCCTATGGCATCATCCTGTGCGTCGGTCCAACCGGATCCGGAAAAACCACCACGCTCCATTCAGTGCTAGGATATATCAATACGCCCGACATCAAAATCTGGACGGCTGAGGACCCGGTCGAAATCACGCAGTATGGGCTGCGCCAGGTGCAAGTACAGCCCAAAATCAACTTTACCTTTGCGGCAGCCATGCGCGCCTTTTTACGTGCGGATCCGGATGTCATTATGGTCGGCGAAATGCGAGACAAGGAGACGGCCGACACAGGCATCGAGGCATCTTTGACAGGCCACTTGGTACTGAGCACTTTGCACACCAACAGCGCGGTCGAAACTGTGACCCGCCTCCTGGACATGGGCTGTGACCCCTTCAGTTTTGCCGATGCGATGCTCGGGGTCCTCGCCCAGCGCTTGGCGCGCCGCATCTGTAAAGAATGCAAAGAGCTTTACATGGGCACGCCGGAGGAGTATGAGGAGTTGCGCCAAGGATACGGCCCGTCCTACTGGGATACATTGGGCATCAAACAGGACAATACCTTTCGGCTGGCACGCGCCAAAGGCTGCGAAGCGTGCAATCGAACCGGCTACAAAGGTCGCGTCGCACTCCACGAGCTCCTGCTCGGCTCCGATCAGATCAAGCGGATGATTCAGCAAAAATCCCGCACCGAAGACATGCTCAAGGCGGCCCTCGAGGAAGGCATGACGACGCTTGTGCAGGACGGGGTGCAGAAGGTCTTGCAGGGGCATACGACGTACAAGGAGGTCAAAGCCGTGGCGATTAAATAGCGGACCGGCCGGCCCGTCGTCCGACGATCGCTGCCTCGGATAGCACCACCCGTTTCGCTACTCCCCCTCATTCAGTTCCACGGCCGGCCGTCAGCGCCGGTCTGTGTGACGTTGATTGGCGCTGCAGTTTTGAGAATGAATCTACTGAAACGTCAGAGTTTCAGTTTGGAATGATCAAACGCGCCATTGATACTTCTAATCCAGCCACGAATTTGAGCATTGGACGCTGATCTTCAAGCATGATTTTCCGTCGTTCGATTTGCCGTTCGCGATCCGGCCTCTCGCGAGGGGGAAGCACCGATGGGGAGGTTCAACAGCCGACTAGGAGGCTGAAGGAAGCGCGTGTCTGGAGGCTTGCTGGAGATACTTCCGCAATCTCATATCCGCCACATGGGAACACTGATCGAATTCGACCCCGAAGGTCTGGTCTTTCCCCCACCGGACGATGGCAAGGTCGACAAACATAGGTGACGCCTGATTCGGCAGATGGAGACTGATGGCGATCCGGTCCCCTGGATGGATGGCGGCCTGAGTCATGACACGGGCGCCTTTCGGCGACAAATCGTAGACGATACCCAATCCGTCGCGCTCAGCGGCCAGCCATTTCTTCAGTCCGACGCGGGCAAATGAGCAGGGAAACGGCGCAGAAACTTTGACACGCGGATGACGCCGCAATTGGACTGCCGGCATATGGCTCACTGGAGCATCCATCGGGACCCTCCATCATGGGACTCCATGAGAGCGATCACTGCCATATATTTGCGCATCCGACTCAGTGCTGACACAGAAATCCTCCGAAAGGCCAGGCCATAAACATGATCCTTTGCCCAACGGACCGTGGCGACGGCCACCTCCGTGCCGGAGACTTGCTTCGGCAAATGCAGCGTGAGCGATACCCGATCTCCTGGCGTAATGGAGGCCGCCGTGCTCAACCGGACTCCTCGTAGAGAAAGATCATAGACTACGCCTATGTCTTCGTCCGGCTTTCGAAACCTTCGTTTGCGTGAGAGACACCTGAGCAAACATGAGAACGGCGTGGGGGGACGGACACGCGGATATCGTCGGAAACTATTGCGACGTGCAGCGCGCGAGGAGACAGGCTGTGTCGTACTGGCCATGTGAGGTACGGTACCTCACATGGCCAGTTTCGACAAATAGTTTTAATGTTTTGTCATCGATGGCTGTAGGCCGCGATCACCTTGGCCTGATGGCGCCACCCGGTGACCTGCCGGTCCCGGAGAAACCATCCGGCGACGGTCCACCCCTCCGCCGGCCCGCCCATGAAATGATCGTCCCTGAGGTGGCAACATCTTGCTTCGGCCATGTGCCTGGGCTGCGGGCCGCAGACTGCCCGGCGCCAGGGGGACGGCATGACCCAGCAACCGCTCGATGTCCCGCAGCTGTTGAGAGTCTTCCCCCGTCACGAAACTCGTGGCACGCCCCGTGGTCTTCATACGCGCGGTCCGTCCGATCCGGTGCACGTAATCCTCGGGACAGTTCGGCAAATCAAAATTGATCACATGCCCGATGTTCGCGACGTCGATGCCGCGTGCGGCAATATCCGTCGCGACCAACACACGGAATAGCCCGCGTTTGAATCCTTCCAAGGCTGCGCGGCGCTGCGACAGACTGCGATCCCCGTGCAGGACGGCGACCTTGTGCCCGACGCGCCCCAACGCGCGTCCGAGCCGGTCCGCGCGATGTTTCGTCCGGGTAAACACGAGCACCGTGTCCTGTTCTCCTCCTCCTAACAACGACAGGAGGAGATCGGGTTTCGCATCATGCGTGGTGTGATGCACCGCCTGAGTGACGCCATCCGCCGTCTTTGCCGAAGGGGTCACCATCACACGGACGGGATGGTTGACGCTCGCCTGGACCAATCGAGTTAAGTCCCCGGGGAGCGTGGCTGAGAACAGCAAGGTCTGTCGCTCTTCCGGCAGCGCGTCGAGAATTTGATTGATTTGCGGGGCAAAGCCCATATCCAGCATGCGATCCGCTTCGTCCAACACCAGCATTTTGATGGACGACAGCATAATCGTTCCGTTCCACATGTGGTCGAGGAGACGGCCCGGTGTCGCCACGAGAATCTCAGGCCGTTGGCGCAGACCTCGAATCTGCGCCTGCATGTCCGCCCCTCCGACAATGACGGTGGCGGAAATACCCCGACTTCGCCCCAGTTTATCGATCGTGGCCAAAGTCTGGATTGCCAGTTCGCGTGTCGGGGCTAAAATCAGTGCTTGCGGCTGCCCTTTGGGCAGCGCAGCCAGTCGCTCGATCATGGGAATAACGAACGCCGCGGTCTTCCCCGTCCCGGTTTGCGCACAACCGATGACATCCCGACCGGCGAGCGCCGGCGGTATCGCTTGTTCTTGAATGGGAGTCGGCGACGTAAACCCCGCATGGTGAAGGTCCTGTAACAGCCCATCGGATAAACCGAGGGCATGAAAACCAGTGAGCACAGAGGTATCCACTACACTATCCTTTCAGTTTGATCGCATTATGGCGGGATCAGAGAACCGAGGGGAGAGACCGGGAAGGGTGCAGCTCCAAACTGGACCTGGTCGCGATGCGATCGCGAAGTCCGTTATGTTGTATGCATTCCCGTCGCCGGACTACTACGAGAGAAATGTAGACACACCATACAGGATCTTCCCCCCTCCGTCAACCTGCATTAGCCATCTCATCACAAGTATGCTATCGTGTAATTTGAGAGATATGATTCGCCTTGCTCCGAACCAGCCCATGTGCCGCCACTCATGACCACCATCGCCGCACCGTTGCGTCTAGCCCGGCGATTTCATGTCGGCTGGACCATTGCTCTGTTCTCCTCGATCGTGCTCGGCGCATTGGCCGCCATTCCGGCATTCGCCTATTTCTATGACTATACCTGGCTCGACTGGACCCTCTTCGTCATTTTGTATTTCGTAAGCGGCCTTGGGATCACCGTCGGGTACCACCGATTGATGTCGCATCGGAGCTTCGAGTGCCCCAATTGGGTAAAGGCAGGGCTCTTAATCGCGGGCGCATGGGCGCTCCAGAATTCGGCGATCAAGTGGACCGCAGACCACTTGCAACATCATGCGCATTGCGATGAGGAAGACGATCCCTATAACGCGCAACTCGGGTTCTGGCACAGCCACTGCGGATGGCTGTTTGCCGAACGACGTCACGATAACGCGCAGTATGCATCACGGGTGGCACAGGATCCGATCGCCATCTGGCAGCACAAACACTATGCGGCCATTGTGTTGGCCGGGTTGGCCTTGCCGTTTGTCATTGGTTTTCTCGCCAACGGCTTGATCGGTGGAATCGGGTGTTTTCTACTAGCAGGGGTCGGCCGAACGTTCGCCGTGCTCAACTCCACCTTCTGCATTAATTCGATTTGCCATATCTGGGGCAAACAGCCATTCGGCTCGAAAGATTCCAGTCGAGACAGTTGGTGGGTGTCGTTGATTACCTTTGGAGAGGGATATCACAATTACCACCACATGTATCCGAGCGACTATCGAAACGGCCCGCGATGGTACGACTTTGATCCGTCGAAATGGCTGATTTATTTTCTGTCCTTCGTGGGCCTTGCATCGGGCCTGCGAACCGCCTCCTATGCCGGAGGAGCCGAACGATCCCCCACACATTCCTAAGATACCCCGCACGGCATGCGTGGCCGGCGATCGCTTATCCGTGCCGCCTGTGTTAAACTATCTGCTGCGTGAGACTGCCTATTTCCCACAGCGCAACCTCGATATCGCCCTCGTCAGGCAAAGGAGAACCGCAATGAAAACAGAGGAACAACGTCTATCGCACTCAAGTTGGGTTCGCATTCCCGATGGAACGAAGGTGCGTCATCGGAATGAAGCCTACGATGGAGTGATCGATGGGTTGACGGAGATTGTCGAGGGGCCGCAGCGGAATCCCGATGGCAAAACTCAATATCGGATCAATATTGGCGGCGGGACAAGATTGCTCGCGACAGAAGACAGTCTCAGCATTTTGCTCGATGACGAGAATCTGGTCATGATCGGCCGCGAAAAGGAGCCCTATCGCCGATTCATTACAGCCCATCTCCGCGCGACCTTTCCGGATGATCGCTTTATCAGGTCCGCCTGAACCAGGCTGCCTTGCAGAATTTGCGGAGGCTGAGCCTCCGCCTTCACGAAGTTTTATTGCGGTAGTGGTCGAAATTCGCACCGCCTAACGGGTTGATTTGACTGGCGGTGAAGCGCGTGGTACGGTGCACGTTTGGATAAGGGATGCCTTCCTCGCGCGGTCCTGTTTCTGCCACAGCGCGTTGTTCGTTCCTAACAGGCTTTAAGGGGTCCCCTTTGTCTCACTGAACCGGTCGGCAAATCGGCGACCGGTTCTTAACCTAAGCATGCAAATGACTGCACCAGAAGGAGTACCGGCATGAAGATCTCATCGGTGTGGGGAGGCAATAAAGCGGCGAAAAAACGGAAGCGTCCTGTGCAAAAGCCAAAAATCCGCTGGGATGTCTTGGGACTTCAACCGGCGTCGCGCGAGGAACCGACGCGCTCGATCGACGATATCCGTCGTCAAGTGACCTCCCTGGCTAGCCACGGGTTTGGCCAGGAAACCCGGCTTCGCTCGGCCAACAAGGACACCCGCACCAGGTCCACATCAGAGGCTCAGGCCTCGAAACCAAAACGCCGGCGTGGGTCGGACGCCTAATACCCGGGTTCTCCTGCATAGTCTCTCGACCAAAGGAGGGTGCCATCGGACGACCAGGCAAGACAACCATCGCAAAACGTGACCGTGAGAAAGCCAAGCAACTGAAACAGCGGGAAAAAGACGAACGCCGCGCCCAGCGCAAAGCGGACAAGCCGGAGCGTCGCGTCACTCCCACTGGTGAAGACCCCGATCTCGAAGGTCTGCAGTGGGGGCCTCAGCCTCCGTTGTACTAGGCCTATTCAGGCAGTGCGGCCACTAATATCTGCGAATATAAAACCGTCCCGCTCGACTATCTGGCCGACACGTGCTGTCACCGGACGGTGAAACATCGGGCCATCGTACGCAAAGGTATGGAACTCACCGCGCTCACCGCAGGGGTCGGCATGGGGCGGAAGGTCGGCCAGGAGCGACGCGTCAAACTCTCGTCCGGCGAGGCTGCCGGGCACCTGCTTGGGGTCCACGCAGGTCACACAGGCGCGCAATCCTGTGCTCAGCATCTCCCTGGCCAGCTGATCGGTTCGCCGTCCCCAGAGAGGAAAAAGCGGCCTGATACCCGTCCCCGCCAACTGGGTCTCTCGATAGCGACGCACATCTTCCAAGAACAAATCACCGAAGGCCATCACCGATATGCCTTCTGTCCGAGCCCGTTGAATCACCTGGTTCATGGCCCCTTCATACTCGTGGTTGTGACAAGGACTGGGGATGGGCGCAATCCACAGGGGAAGACCCACGGCCAACGCTTGCTGCTGCAGTAATTCCAATGGCACCCCATGCATCGCCACCCGCTGATGCACTACAGTGATCGTCGTCATCAACCCGACCACCTCGACTGCTTGCTGCTGCCGCAAGACATGGAGAGTCCAAGCGCTATCTTTCCCACTGCTCCAGCACAGGATTGCTTTCGGAACCTCGCTCATCCTCTTATCTATCGCAATGTGGACCGGAAGCTGGGCATCATAGCGCAGGAGAAGAGCTGTTCACATCACACTTCATTGGCATCTCATACCATGGAGACAACAGTGTACTTTCTGCCCTACACCCCGACAGTCCTACTGATATCTTCGGGCCGCTGGCATGAAGTTTTTCTACAGATTGATTGGTCATTCTCAAGGCATGGCTGTTGCTCCGTTTCAGAGTACTGAACGACACGGTCCTAAGCAAGGAGACCGATCATGTGGGAACGAACAAAAGGCCAGTCGACCGACGAAGAACCGTTCACCGTTCTGGGGAAAGACGTTAGGTTCAAAGGTGTGGCTCGTTTCAACGGCACAGTCCAGCTCGACTGTTACTTCGAAGGAGACATTCATGCTGCCGAGGTCCTGGTCGTGGGCGACGACGCGATTATCCAAGGCACCATCCATGCCGGCACCGTCATCAGCAGCGGCAAAATTCGTGGGGATATCACGGCCAGCGAGAAGGTCCAACTGTTGAAGGCGGCCGTGTTGATCGGCAACGTCCAGACCCCATCCTTTTCCATAGCAGACGGCGCGTACTTTAAAGGCTATTGTGACATGGGCGCCGCGTCCTGGGCTACCGCACCCCTAATCGCCCAAGCATCGGCCATCGAAGAGCGGTCACTCCCCGCCCAGCTGATCGAATCCAATGGTGGAAGTCCGGCCACTCCCAGCAATCTCATGGTATAGTCAACCCAGAGGAGGACGCCATGCTGCGAGCCATTATCCCGGTCGGACTGCTTCTGTTGGTGCTTGGTTCCGTTACGATTTCGGCAGCGGCGGGAAGCGACGCTCAGAAATCTGAAGGAAGCAAAGGCATCACGGTAGACGACCTCGGCCGAGGCCTCAAGAGCGCGGCCCAGAATGTGGAGAAGGAGATCCCGAAACTCGGCTCCGCCATTGGGAATGCCGTAAAGAAGATCACTGAAAAAGACTCAGGCAAAGAGGCTTCATCCCCTCCCGCCAAGGACAAGGACAAAGACAAGAAGTAGCCCACCCGGCAGTCAGGTTTCAGTCTAACTCTCTTCAGCCGTCAGGTCCCCCGATCAATCAACAACTTTGGACGAGTAGGATGGCTTCCGTTCGCACCGTCGTCGAACAGGTCGCGGCTCTCGTGGGTGGATCTGAAGCCATTGTTCGGAGCCTTGCCGAACCGCCCGTTGGAGCAGGTGCGAGTTGCCAACACAGCCGACACGTATGCTAGGCTGGGATGGAAGCCGCATGTTACTCTCGAAGACAGCCTCAGGCGAACGGTGGAATGGTTTCGAGCACAATCTCAACAAGAGCCATCTTCACGACCCC
>CAYQDJ010000046.1:0-25173 GCA_964416255.1 uncultured Nitrospira sp.
GCAACCCCGGCGGAACAACTACAGGTGAGTGTTGCACTGACCGGTTGAACTCCCACTATCTGCCTTTATTCAACAAACAAAGTTGGAAATAGAAGCCCTCACCGACGAGACACCTCGGCGGTGAGGCTCTTCAGCAGTCGATCGAAAAAACATGTCGTCCAGCCGTCACTCACCCGCTATGAGAATCCGCCGACACTTGGCCTCTTCCCGCTTTGGGAAGGAAATGGTCAACAGACCGTCTTTATGCATGGCGGACGCCTTATCAGGATCAACGATGGCGGGCAGTTTGAAGTGGCGCGCAAACCGCGATCCCCCGAACTCATGGAGATGGTACCGTTTCGGCTCTTTCTCCCTCTCGGGTGCGCGTTCGCCCTTAACCGTCAGAATCTGACTGTTGACCTCCAATGAAATGTGGCTCGCCTCCCATCCGGGGAGCGCCACCTGAACGGAGAATCCGTCTTCATCGTCCCACACATTACAAGGGGGCATCCATCCGTTGCCGGACGTGCCAAACGCGCGCAAGGCCTCATCGAGCATCCGGTCAATCTGTCGATCAAGTCCTTCTTCCCTCATAGAGGATGTCATCGCCGGCAGAAAAGTGCTCATAGCTCCCCTCCTCCTTTCTCGAGAGGTCACTCAATGGTTAAGTTGATGGTATGAATGGGGTCAGGCGAGGAAGGCCGGGACATCTGATGCCACCACGACTCTTCCAGAGTCGGCCTGACCACCGACCCGCCTGGTGTAGTTCTCAGCACTGAGCGCGAAATAATCACACTCTTTTTGAAGTCAATGGGCAGGAGTGATGGGGACTTGATGCCCGGGTAGTTTTCATGATTATGCCGCCCTGTCGCCACTTGCGCGCTCCCGGAAAAACCCGGCGGCGTTTGCCACCTGGGCCATCCCGAGCAACATAGCGAGTCGATTTTGCTTTTCCCCATACATCGCGAATGGAAATCTTAGAAGATTAAGATAGAACTGGACCGGTTCAAGGGAAACACACCTATTAGTTTGCTGAGCTTGCAATTTTCGGTATCTAAACGTCCCACGTCCATAGTTGTAATGTTGCCGGCAGAAGGTGCGGAAAGACAGTGGATGGGTATGGGTGACGGTGACCTCCGGCGCATAAACCATGCGGTAGCCAGCCCGGAGCCAGCGATCGCAAAATTCACGATCTTCTCCCGTGGCCATTACAAAGGATCCATCAAATCCCCCCATGGCTCGGAAAAGCCTTGCAGGGACTGCCAGATTGTTAGGCGTAAAGAACCCTGCCGCATCGGGATGGGCATTGTAGTAAGCATACAGGTACATGATGAGCAAATGGCTTGCTGTCGAGTAGCTGTTGTCTAAAAGCGAATTGATGATCTTCCCTCCATGGATACATTCAGGCCTCTTGACGAAGCGCACGGCAAGGGCTCTCAGCCAATCCGCTGCCGGTTCGCAATCGTCAGCCGTGAAGGCCAGAAGATCTCCTTTGGCTTCCGCTGCGCCTCGGTTCCTGGCGCTGGCCGGCCCCGCATGAGACTGACGGAGCAGTGTGATAGAGAGCGCTTCTTTAAGTGGCGTCAACACGTCCCCTAGTGGCACCGAGCCGCCATCATCTACCACGATGACCTCAAATCGGTCTCGAGGGTAGTCAAGGCGCGCCAAGGACGAAAGGCACGTTGCCAGTTGTAGCGAGCGCCGATAGGTGGGAACAATAACTGATATAAATGGGTAGCTCATTAATTCTCGACAGGAGAACCAAGTGATTTGTGGCGTCGACGTATCCACTCCGACAGCATCCCCATCGCGCCGATGGATTGAGAGGCGATGAGTAAACTGACCATGGTCATCGCTCGACCAACGGGGTATCGTGAAAATGGAGCACGGAGCAAGCGCCAATAATAGTTCGGGTCGGGGGCGTATAGTGCCCACCCTTGGCGTCTCCGAGCCCGTTGAAGACGGACTGCCCCCCGACCATAATTAAAGTGCTGCTGGCAGAACGTCCTCCAAGACAATAGGTGTGCATGGCCCACCACAGCTTCAGGCGCGTAAACCATGCGGTAGCCTCGGTGTAGGCAGCGCCCACATAACTCACGATCTTCCGATGCCGTGGTACCAAATGTTACGTCGAATCCGCCGAGTTCGTGGAAATGCCGGGCAGTGATGGCGAGGTTGTTGGCCGTAAAGAACCGCGCCTGGTCGGGATCACTGTTGTGATAGGCATGACCTATGTCGACGATCAATTGGCTGGCAACGGCGTACGGGTTCGTGAGGACATTCACCACATGGCCTCCGACCATGACCGGATTCATCGCCGATTCATACCGGACCGCCAACTGCTGCAACCAGGTAGGATACGGGAGACAATCGTCGTCTGTGAAAGCAAGGATCCGGCCCCGGGCTTGGCACGCCCCCGTGTTTCGCGCCGCACCTGGTCCAGCGTTCGATTGATGGATGACTTTGATAT
This sequence comes from uncultured Nitrospira sp., assembly GCA_964416255.1. Classification (GTDB taxonomy): domain Bacteria; phylum Nitrospirota; class Nitrospiria; order Nitrospirales; family Nitrospiraceae; genus Nitrospira_D. The sequence goes on from CAYQDJ010000046.1 coordinate 2,450, forward strand.
CTAGCCGGTCCTGAAACGGAGAGACGGCGCCATGAGGCGACAGAACGCTCCCGTCATCTACGATAATTACCTCATATAAATTTCTGGGGTAGTCCAAACGAGCCAGCGCGGCCACGCAGGCGGCGACCTGTTGAAGGCGGTTGTAGGTTGGGACGATGATCGTGAAGTCCGGTTCCATGGGCGGCGTCAGACCTTTTCGCCTCGCATCCCATTCATGCCCTCGACTTGACGCGCCACTTCAAGAGACCAAGCTTCAAGCTTGTGACGATCCCGCTTGGTCAAATAGTCATGTTTGAATAACTCCATCCTGGCCAATTGTTCTGTCGCCTCCCCGGCGCCGCAAACGTACCCGAGCATTTCCCCTGCAGCGCTCACCGCGAGCCCAATAAGCAGCGGCGGCAGGATGACGGCCCGCCGAGCGCGCGGGAAGGTCGACCGACATACATCCCGCCAAACACGAGGCAGGCGCACCAAGGGAATGAGCGGAGACCCTGCGCTGTAAAGCAATCGCTTCATCAGTGGCCAATGCTGGCTGCGTGTCGCGGCAAATCGACGCCCGGTATAGAACCGCTCCGGCAACCACGCGGCAATCGAGGAGACATTGGCGTGGTAGACACGGGCGTCTGGTTCAAGATGCAATTGATAGCCTTTGGCTTGCATGTCCCAGTGGAGCAAAATTTCAGAGTCCATAACCGCTTCGAGTTGCGAGTCATATTGCAAGAGGACCCCCCGTTTGTAAGCCGTATGATGACCCGGCAGATAGGCGGTATTCTCCGCTGAAGTCGTCTCAACGCATTGTCCGTAATCGATGAACAGATTGGCCCAGCTGATATTCCCAGGATTAGCATTTCCAATCACGGCCCCGACGGCAGCCCATGGTTGCCGGTGCGCCGAAATCAACGCTTGAGCCCAGCCTGGCCCGGGAAACGCATGACTTTCTGCGAGGACCACCACAGAAGCGCTCGCCCGCCGAACGCCCGCTGAAGTCGCAAGAGCCAATGGAAGGATTGCGGGGACTTCGACCACTTGGACACGGCAAAAATCGGCAATCTCTCCGGAATCCAATTCGAACCTCTTCAACGACTCGGTGACAATGACTAGCTCGAGTCGCTCTCGTCCCGCTTGCGCATTCAAATGTCTGACGGTTTGGCGAATCGTCTGGAATTGGTCTGCCACAATGATCACCGACAAGGCAGGATCGTGGCTGCCAGACGGTATGCCTTCCGCTAACATGCGGCCTCTTTTTGTTCGACCGGGCTGACAGTCATTGGAGGCGCCCCACGTATCGGGGTGACCTGACCCGGCGCTTCCGCCACCATGACAGGACGACCGTCGGAGGCCGACGCCATCGCCGCAAATACAACCTCCAGAGCCCGGCGCCCATCGTATATGGTAGAATCCAAGGGACCATCGTGGCGAATTGCATTACAAAAATGCCGCCATTGCTCTCGATAAGAGGCCAGCACATCGCCGCCGTATCGGAGCCGGGCGAGACTGCCTGGCAATTCCTTCATCATTCTCACAACACCCTTAAATCGTGCTCGTCCGTTGCCAGGAATGCAGCCTTGCGGATGATACTCAAGACCATCGAAACGATAACAAGATACCTGCAGGCGCCCTCTCCGCCCATAGATTTCCACGTCGTTATTCTCCCCTGACCTCTCTGTACATGTGGCGGTGGCCAATACCCCATTAGCCAACCTCGCTGTAACCGCCACCGTTTCATCCTCCCATGGTCCGGATCGGCTGCTCGCATAGACTTCAACGACCTCGCTGGCCAACAAGTATCGCCAGAGGTCAAAAACGTGGATTGCCTGATCGAAGAAGGCTCCGCCGCCTAAGGCTCGATGCATTTGCCAATCGGAAGGCGATTCATGCGCACTGGCAAAAACTGTGCGGATCGTCTCCACCTGTCCAACCATTCCCCGTTGCAGCAGAGCCCTCGCTTGCCGGATAAGACGATGCCATCGAAAGTTGAAACCCACCAGCACCTTCCGACCCACTTGATCAGCTCGTTCGCGTACACGATCTGCCTCGTCGAGGGTCGCGGTCAACGGTTTCTCGATGAACACGTGCTTCCCTGCGTCGAGCGCGGCTAGGGCAATTTGGCAGTGGAACTGAACCGGCACGCAGACGGCAATGATGTCGACGTTGCTCGCATGTAAGAGCGTGCGCAGATCCGCGAAGCGATGGGGGATGTGAAACCGATCGGCAACTTTGTGGAGGCAGGCCGCATCGGGATCGGCCACTGCCACAACCTCGACGTCGGGAAGCCGAGTCACAGCGGGAAGGTGACGTAGTGCGGTCACTCTTCCACAGCCAATGACACCCACCGTCAGAGGTCTTTGCATATTTTGCACTACTCTCCCTTAGGTCACTTCCGGGTAGCGGTCAGCGACATCATTGGGAGCCCTTGGCCGTGCCCATCCCCCACCAACACTTCGGCCCCCATAGCCAAAGCCTGCCAGTGGAGCGACTCGAGGCATGGCTCGATTTCTGGCCAGGCCTTGGTGGTCGCGATCACCACGGACAACGGGCATGCGGTCCCCTCCGCCGCTGGCTGTTTCGCCTTTGCCTCGCCCTGGCTTAATCGTGTCTTGTCAGCATTTGTGGGCCATGGCCGCCTCATAACCGTTTATCGTCTCCCTCGCCGTCTGACTCCATCGATAGTGACTAGCCTGTTCCAATCCCTGCTCCCTTCGCTTGGTCCACAGCAAGTCGTCCGTCAGGAGACGCTGTATCGCTGCGCTGAGGCCTGCAATGTCGTTCGGAGCCACAAGGTCAGCCGCACCATCGAGGTTCTCAGCCAAAGAGGAGGACCGGGTGCTGATCACGGGCACCCCGCAGGCCATCGCTTCAAGCGGGGGAAACCCGAACCCTTCTTGGAGAGAAGGATAAACAAACAACCTGGCTCCCGTATAGACTGCAGGCAGGTCAGTTTGATCTACGTAGCCGAGAACATGCACTTTCCCGCGCAAAGCCGGCACCTGCACCTGTTTCAGCAGGGCCTCATATCCCCAGCCCAACTTGCCGGCAAGCACGAGATGCTCTTTCACGGCGCCTGCCTCGATGAGCCGGCGGTAGCTTTCCACCAAATTCGGAAGGTTCTTTCGCGGCTCGAGGGTACCGACATACAGGATATAAGGCTGAGGAAGACTCAGCCGCATCACGACGTTGTGAACGGATGCAGCACTGCAGGGATTGAACTCTTCGCCGATGCCAAGAATCGTCACATGAATGCGATGCGGATCGAGCTCGGGAAGAAACTTCAAGACCGCTTGTCGAGTGGCCTGGGAGGGAACGAGGACCACGTTCGCGCGACGAAGGCTCGTCAGCACCACGCGCCGATACAGCGGGCTACGTCGCAAGGCGATGTGACAATGCGGATGTGAGAAGGACGTCATGTCATGGACCGTCAACACATGACGCTGCCTCCCACGATACATCGGCATGATAAAAGATGGCGAGTGGACAATGTCCGCCTTCCAGGCCGACGCGGCGAGAGGCAACCCCACCTGCTGAGAAAAGAGTCGAATTGGTCGTGGCCGAAGACTGATCGGCCACAGCGTGAAGTTCTCGGGAAGACGACCGGCAAACACTGCGACGTCTTCATAATTGTGTAGGATCAGGTATTGGTTCCGCCGGTCCATCTTTCCCAAATGCAACACGAGTTGCCTGAGATAGTTGTCCACACCCGTCATTTGCGGTAGGAGCGCGGTGACATCAATGGCTATTCTCATACTCTCCCTTACACACTCGACCGATTCACTGGCCGTGAATCCGCAGTGAACGCCTTGGGCCACGGCCATCGAGGGAATAGTATGCACTCCGCTATTTTCTGAAGCCGCCCGCGTTGCTTCGTGAACCATGCACAGTTCCGTGTCCAACTGCCCGCAATCCGCAGCAAGGTCCAACACCATACCCTCGATGTCGCATACCACATGGCCGCGCGGGTGCCCAGCACCTGACGGATGTAAGCCGTTAGAACGGCGGCCCCATTTAGGAGATACCGCAGCCGTCCGTGTTGCCAGGACGCACTCGCGCTCGTCGAGTGAAGTCGCTTGGTACACGACGTCTCCGGAACAAACAGAAAGCGTCCCTTCAAGGCAAGGCCAAACAGCCAGTACACATCCGCCTCGATCAAGTCCAGCGTAGGCCGGAGGAAGAGGCGCGATTGGATTACTACCTCGCGCCGCATGAGTCCGCGAAAGGCAATCCAGATGTTCCCAAAAAAGAGGAGACGCAAGGCCACGCTCACCGACCATGTCTCTCCAGCAGCGACCGGGAGCGCCGACCGGGTCGGCCCGGGTACCGGACTGCCATCCATGGACACGAGGTCTAGTCGTCCGTATGCCAACACCGCTCCCGGCGAACGTCCCAGCGCCTGGACCAGTCGTGAAACGTAGTCCCCCGGATACACGTCATCGTGCGGCATCCAGAGAAAATACTGACCGGACGCAGACTTCAGGAGAACATTGTAATGTTCGACCCAGTTGAGTCGATCGCGGGTCACCAACACCCTGACTCGGGGATCAGATCGGAAGTGCTCGGCAAGCACATCAATCGCATCGTCCTCTCCATGGCGGTCGGACAGAATGATTTCGAGATGCGGATAGTCGATTCTCTCGAGATTGCCGATAATGGTCGGGACGAATGGCTCCGAGCGAAACAAGGGGACCGCGATTGAGACGAGGGGCGAGGTGGCGAGTAGCATGGGTATCAATGGAGACAGTCCAATAGTTGTTGAGCAAAGTAGGGGGCGCAGGTGAACTTCCCGGTATCCATTGAAAAATATCCATCGTGCTGATGTACGCCAATATCAAATCGTTCATGCAATTCGCTGTCAGGATCGGCAATGTCCGTGTTCCCCCATGAAAAAATGACGCCGGCATCAACAACATCAATGTGCGTGCGGGCGATGCCGGTCACGACCTTCTCAAATCCTGATAGCGCTTCCTGCGTAATCGCCGCCATCTCCGTACGATCGACTTGACCTGCACAGGGTTGATCCCATTCTGAAGGCACACTCAGCCCGGTGCTCCACCCTCGCATACAGGCCGGATACCAAGAGATATAGGTCTTGGCACGAGGATAGGTGACCACATCTCCGTATGGACCGAGCACCACCGTCAATGATGGCAGGCCGGTGAGATGATCGGGAAGTCTCCCCAGGAGGCGATATTTTAGTCGATACACCCACTTCCGTTGTGGATGAATTCCCATACCTTGATCCACTCTGAGCCGCCCGTCCCATAAACAATTGACGACGATGTCCGCCGTGCGCTCCCATTTGAAGCCGTTGGGGACCCTTGCCCCTTCGACACGAAATCCTTCTGCCGTCCGCATCACGGATTCGACCGAACATCCATAGCACAGCTCAATCGCACTCGACCGAGCCAGCACCGCACGAACGACGTGGCGAAACGCCTCCAGTTCCAGGGAAGCCTCAACGGTCTGTGCACCCCTCACCGCAAATTTCGGATCAATCCATCGCCCCAGGTGATCGGTTGACAACGGTTGCCAAATAGAGACAGGTCGTTGGCCAAGGTAACTTCCGCGTTCCTGCTTGAGGATTGCGCGGTATTCCCCTTGTAACTTTTCATAGCTTTCGAACAGACACCCCGGCTTGACCATGGACGCATGCGCCATGACATACATGAACGGATGGGAGGTGAGCGCCGGCCAGTCAATCTCGGTTCCTGTCCATTCATCCAATAATCTGGAGAATGCGAGCGAGGCGCGCAGCATCAGGTGGGAGGTTTTGAAGGTGTGATCGTTCGCATATACGAAGCCCATGTGAATCTTGCCTTCATTTCGAAAGCTTGCCCGCATCAGGCAGTCGGGAGCTTGATCCACCAATGCCACCGCATACCCGCGCCGCATGAGGCCCAACGCGACGGAGATTCCTTGAATGCCGGCCCCTAAGACGATGGCCCGTTTCTTTATTTGCACGGAATACCCCTGGAGGTCAGACTCCTTGCAGATCCTGAGTGTGCCGTGTTGGTGTCTTGCTCATCCGGCCCCGTGCATCCGATTCCCACCATCACACAATCCCACTCATATTTCTTCCGAGGCGTTGCCTGGTCAGCGGTAGGCCGTCGCCGCGATGGATTGCCTCCGGTATGCCGCCAGCATCCCCGGAATCTCGAGCACATGGGTCACTATCGTGAGCACCATCGCCAACGGCAGCTCGTACGCCTTCACGTTGTACGCGCGAAAACACCGAAGACAATCGCGGATGCTGTCAAGAGTCTTACCGGCCACGATGAACGGAATGGCAAGAATCCCGGCACGCACTAATCGGGCGTACGGAAGCCGGTCATCGTACAGCCGTGTGATGACGGTGCTATACCCATGGTTCCGCCGGATGTCCCGCTCCATAGGCCACCCTTCAAAATCATGCACCACCGTCAACGCCGGCTCGAACCACAACGTCTCGCCGTCTCGAAGAAACGCTTCGGACTGTACACGCGATGCAAACGCGCCGAGATTGATAGGCAGCGGATGACGACGATAGACCTCTCGTCTAAAACAGGTTGCGTTGCCGGATATGAACCGGGTGGGGCCACGGCGCGCAGGATCCACATAGGACCGGGACAACAGCCCCAGCACCCGCTCCATCCGTGACCGACCTGGATACATGGTCCTGGCGCTGATCGCTGCGACCTCCGGATGTCGCGCAATGGTGGTGTGTAAAATCCGGAGCCACGATCGCTGGGGGATACAGTCAGCATCGACGATGGCCACCCACTCACCCCTGGCAGCGTCCACCGCCGCATTCTTTAACGCATAGGAGGATTCGGCATCGCAATACAGAATCCTCATGCTTGGCACGATGTCGAACAGATCGCTCGGTATATGGCCTCGGAATCGCGAGGTTTCCACCAGGATGAACTCATCGGCAGCCGCCCCATCTTGGTCCGCCCAGGCTCGCAAAGAGCGCCGGAGGTCCACCCAAGACTTCTCCTCACCTCCGGCATAGTCTGACACCACAATGACTGACATGGTCGGTGCCGCCTCTTGTTGTCCCATCGCACGACCTCCTTCTTGGCACGCACCGGCATTCCGGTACTAGACATGGACTGTACGCATTCCCAGAGACCGGTCCGTCCTAGACCGAGAAAATGGAATGACACCGGGCCTTCTCGATAAGCCCTTGAGAAAACTTGCCCGCCTCAGGCAATCGGGAGCTTGATCCACGAGTGCCACCACATACCCTCGTCGCATGAGACCCAACGGCCCCTAAGACGATAGCCCGTTTTTCATCCGCACGAATAATCCAAGAGGGCATTCCAGACGTAAAGTCCGACCTAGTTGGCGGTTTATTCTTCAGGCCCCCGTGCATCCGCTCTCACCTTGGCGGCCATCACACTCATCCATCTCCAGGCGTCCTGCGCTGTCTGGTCAGCGGAAGGCCGTCGCCGCGAGGCCATGCCCTCGGTATGCCGCCAGCATCCCCGGAATCTCGAGCACATGCGTCACAATCGTGAGCACCATCGCCAGCGGAAGTTCGTATACCTGCACGTTGTACGCGCGAAAACAACGAAGGCAATCCCGGATGCTGTCAAGAGTCTTACCGGCCACGATGAACGGAATGGCAAGAATCCCGGCACGCACTAATCGGGCGTACGGAAGCCGGTCATCGTACAGCCGTGTGATGACGGTGCTATACCCATGGTTGCGCCGGATGTCCCGCTCCATGGACCACCCTTCGAAATCATGCACGACGGTCAACTCCGGCTCGAACCACAACGTTTCACCATCTCGAAGAAACGCTTCTGACTGCACACGCGATGCAAACGCGCCGAGATTGATGGGCAGCGGGTGACGACGAAAGACCTCGCGTCGAAAACAGGCCGCGCTGCCGGATATGAACCGGGTCGGGCCACGACGGGCAGGATCCACATAGGACCGCCCCAAGAGGCCCAGCACCCGCTCCATGCGTGACCGGCCAGGGTACACGGTCCTGGCGCTGACCGCTGCGACGTTGGGATGGGCCGCAACAGTGGCTCGTAACCTCCGCAACCACGATCGCTGGGGGATACAGTCAGCATCGACGATGGCCACCCACTCACCGCTGGCGGCTTCCACCGCCAGATTCTTCAATTCGTAGGACGTGGCGACATCGCAATATACAATCCGCATACGTGGCAGGATGTCTAAGAGATCCCTCGGTATATGGCCCCTGAATCGTGAGGACTCGACCAACAGGAATTCATCGGCAAGCCCCTCATCTTGGTCCGCCCATGCCCGCAGAGCACGTCGGAGATCCTCCCAAGACTTTTCCTCTCCTCCCGCATAATCCGAAACCACGATGACTGATAAGGTCGGGGACGTCTCTTGTCCTCCCATTGCATGATCTCCTTCCATGCGAGTACCGGCGGTCCGGGGCTATGCGTGAACTGACGTTATTTGCAGAAAGCGATCCGCCCTCATGTTGGGTGTGGGATCGCGCAGGACATTGCAGATGAAGAATTTCAGTTGTCCCTCATGTCGGTCGACCGCAAACTGTTCGCACAGGTCTCCTGACGGAACCTGTCCTGCTAAACAATCGGCATCGTCGGAGTCTAAGAAGCGAATCCAATCCTGCGCATGATCCATAATCACCAGACCTGGTCCCGATGAGCACTCAAAGCCATTTACAGCTTGGGGCGTAGCCAGAACCGGTATCCGATGATGAAGACTCTCCGCAACCTTGATGCTGGTGCCGGCTCCGACGCGAATGGGACAAATCATGATGTCGACATGGTTCCAGACGGCTGCAAGATCAGGCACCCTCCCGTGGAGAACGACTCGATCTCGAAACGGCAGCTGTTCACTTTGGCGCCCGAAGGCGTGGACCTGTACAGGACGATGCACAGATGGCAGAACCTGTTCGATGAACCACGACCAGTTCTGTCGATTGGGCCACCAGGCGCAATCTGCAAGGTATCCGAGTCGCAATGGACCTCTCGCTTCAGACGTCCGGGAGACCGGAACCGAGCTAAAGAGCGGTGGCACATGAAGCGCCCGAAGGCCAGGTACTCGCCGCATGGTCCAGTCCATTTCAGATCCGGAAACAAAAATGACGCCATCGACTCGGTGAAGGGCCTCAAGTTCATAGTGACGGTGTTTCCTCACCTCGTGCTCAAGTAGGGATGCGAGAAAAGGATGAAGGAATAGTTGTTGGGCCAGCAGCCGATGCTCAAGATTATGGGCAATAAGGATGGTGGGTATCTCGCCTGGAAGTTCGTCGAGGGACCACAGCATATCGCTTCCGTTGATCAACACCGCATCATACCGACGAGAGTGAACAGCCTCACGAATTCTCCGCTGAAGCTCTTTGTGGCGCGTGAACAGAACCTTTGCCGGATGTTTGGACATGCAAGACTGCGCTAAGGACATGACGCGTCGGACCCGACACCATGGCCCTGGCGGAGCGTAAAGAGGTCCCAGGACATCCACGGCAAATTCCTTGCTCCCATGTTGCAAAGCCGCCAGGAGTCCTCGCGTATAAGTTCCTGCGCCACCAGGATGAGTGACGGGATCAACGAGTGATGCGACAAGAATATGAGCCAACGACTTCACCGTTTCACAATCTCAGCACTCGAACTGTGCTCTTTAGTGCACAGGACCTGAGACCCAGTCACGCCATCTATGCTGCTGCCGGCACTGCGGCGGTCGATCCACCGAACACGCCGTCCGGTCATCCCATGCAGGGCGGCGAACAGACTGACGGCAATGTCCACGACAAACATGAGTGGAAGAGTCGCGAAGACCAGAAACGCAAGCCGGGCATCGGGATGGGCCTTATTCACTGCCATGACAACTGCGGCCAGCGCCGGGACGGCATAGACGAGTAGCCAGAAGGGGCTGACATAACCGACAATGATGCACCCGCTGACTAGCAGCAGCACCACACGATCGAGATACCCGGCCGCCACGAACGCACCCTCGAGCCCCCGCACCCGCCGACGGGACGCCATCAGTCCACGGCTCCAGCGAATCCGTTGGCTGACGAAGTGCCGAAACGAATCGGCGACGTCATGTTCGGCAACAGCATCAGGGACAAACCTTGTCCTTCCACCACTGCCGGTGAGTGCCAACGATACTTCAATATCCTCACTGAGGGAGCTGGCAGGAAACCCGCCGATACGCTCGAGGGCGGCTCGTCGGTAGGCGCAGTTGCCGCCCATAGTGGGCGGGTTCATCTGAAGAAACTCCTTGGCCGCCAGGTTGACCAACTGGTAGGTCCAGGCCTCCACACAGCCATAGGCCACGATTGGATTAATCTTGCGGAAGGTGGGCCGCCGATACCCACACACCGCATCCGTCCTCGGGTCGATGAACGGGTCAACCAGCCGACGGAGGGATTCGGGGCAAGGGCGTTGATCAGCATCGTAGACCACCATCACTTCCGGCCTAGGAATAGCCGAAGCGAGCGCACGATTTAGCGCCTCAGCTTTACCCACATTTTCGTCAAGGACCAGAAGCTGAACGTTCTGCCTTTCCCGCGCCCAGACCGCAGCAACACTGGTACCGGCATCCTTGGAGGCATCGTCAACGAGACAGATTGAAAGATGGTCGGCATTATACTGGAGGGCATCAAGACTCGCGAACAGACGCGGCAAGGAGTCCTGCTCATTGTGGAATGCCACTGCGATCAAGACTTCAGGCGAATAGCCAGCTTCTGTGGGCAACCTACGATGCAGGGATGAGGCCACAACCCACCCTAGCCGGCGCAGAGAAAAGAGCAGCAGGATAGCGCTTAGAACCTTAACGGCAATAATCACCGGTCGCTCCCGTTGACACTCGGCGCTTCAACTTCCGACTCACTCTACCTCTGAGCCGCGTGAGGCATTGCCATTGGGGGAACTTTCCTCATTCTGTCCATCACGACATTGGGTGGAGACATACGGACGCTCAGACCGGAGCATGGTGTGGAAGAAACTCGACGATCGGTTTGCCGTCGATTCCGAAAAGCGCAAGCCCCAGGCGGGCCGCCAGAGTCGGAGCGAGATCGACCAAGGCAATGTCACCTTCGAGGACACGGGGCACCATATCGGCACTTCGCGCTAAAACAAGACCCTTCGGCCGGTGATCTCCCGTGCGCGGGGTGGTGGCCTCCACGCGAAGCTCACCGATGCTTGGCGACCGAACGGCGGGGATGGGAGCCTCTTGGTTCCACTCGAGCACGAGATCCGGAAACTCGTTCCGAAACGGTCCTGCGAAGAGGAGATCACCACGAAGAATGCGCTTTACAACTGGCGACCCGGTGCCGACGTTGACCACTGAGAGTAGTTCTCGCTCCAGCCAATCGCACAGTTCATGGTATGGCGGCCCTGGTTCCACTCGACCCTTCGACTCACGCCCTTTCAGATTGAGCCGAACCCCGCCGCAGTTGTCGGTGGTGGGAATGGCATAAAATCTTCGTGTGGAACGTTCCTGTTCACGGGGCGCGTCGTAGATCAAGTCCGCCAGGCGACGCAACGGTCCCCGAAGCGCCCCGGGCAATTGCAGCCACATCTTTCGCGCCGCCTCCATCGGCTTGGAGACTTTGGGAGCGTCGATGCCCTCAAGGCGGCGCAATACAGAATCAAGGACTGCATTCGCATCGTAACGTGGTCCCATCCCATGAGTCGCCAGGACCAGCAGAAACACATCGTCACCGAGCGCATCAATGATGCGTCCTAAGCTGCGGTCCATGGCCCGATATACGTCTAGAAGGGGATCTTCTCCCAGCACTGATCGTAAGGCGGTCCGATATTCAGGATGGTTCGGATCATGAAAGGCCCATAAATGATGTCCGGCACAATGGACTTCGCTGAAATTCAGCACAAACAGATCCCAGGGGCCCCGTGCGAGCACCGCGGAGGCAAGATCTGCGCGGCGTGTCGCCCGCTCGATCAGGCCATCCTTAAGTCGGCGAAGTTCTTGAGGACGCTGGCGGACCAGATCACACGGCCCCACAGGATCGCTGCCCGCCACCTGCCGGACCTCCCGTTCCATACCAGGAGGCCAGCAGGTGAGCGGATGCCTCACTTCGTGTTCGCCCCAGAACGACACTTGAAGAGTTCGCGGTGTGCGTGCGAGCACCGCTTTGGGCACGTCGATGAGTGCAATGCTGTGGCCTTCTCGCTCAATGGAATTCCAGATGGAGTCAACTGATAGATGTTCCGGGAGGAAGAGTCTCAACCCATAGCTTGCATGTACAGGCTGCAGGTAAAAGTAGTTATCGTGCCCGCCGGGCCATAGACCAGTGTTGAAAGTTGGCCACAGGGTACCGGAATAGATAATGTCAGGATTCCGCGTCGCAGAGGAGACGGACTCTTTGAGAAGTTTTCCGAAGTGCGGCAACAGCCCTTGATCCACACCTTGACGAAGAATGTGTTCGTCAGCCGAATCCAGCGTGATGCATGCGACTCTTGCCGGTCCGGTCATGCCTTCATCCTCTTCGTTACCTGGATCAATTCGGGATGTCACTAACCTGCATCAACGGGGCTTCTAAGCGGTAAGACCATAAGCAGGTTCCGCGACCACCGTCTACCCTACTAAGGTAAGGGAACGTCTTGATGCGCTAGAAATGACCAGCGAACAGGGCGGATGGCCCGCCTATCGAGGATGCTTATCAAAATGGTCACGGCCCAGGGATTTTTAGTGGATGTCGATCATGCAGGTCAGTGGCGCTTTGCCAAATGTCTCGCGCATATAGCCGCGGGCTTTGTCTTCAATAGAAGGAACGCCGGCCGCTAAGTCGTTGGTGAGCAGAAGCTCAGTTGACTTGGGCCGGGGCGGTCCTGCGAAGAAGAAACGACCGAGCCACGGCAATCTCACCCTGGCGGAATTCTCCGATCCACCAATAACCCAGCACAGAGGCCAGGCCAAGCACAAGGAGCTTTGCAAACACGAAGAAGCCGGAGGCCGGCCACACCATGGCAGCCGCCCCAACGACGAGGGCCACCAAGAGACTCCGCAAGAACGTTCTTCCCGGAGGCCGGACCTTCCACAGAAGATACACGCTCATGACAGCGGCCGACGCACCAAACAACGAGGCTCCCGCCGTCACGACTGCAGCTCCCTGCTCCCCGAATCGAGGAATCAGCCACAGATGACCGGCCAGAGCCAACGGGACCAATGGAGCGGTGAACCAGACGATTCGAGACGGGAGTCCCATCGCCATCACGATCGTCAACGACACCGTCATCATGACGTTTGCCACCGCGCCGACGATTAGGAGCGCCAGCAGAGGCCCTGCCGCCATGAACGCAGTGCCGAACACGACCTGCACAATTTCTGTCGACGCACCGGCAATCATCGCGGCAATCGGAATCAGCCATAGCGTGATGCGCATGGCGTCACGAGCCAGCTCTCGGGCTCGATCTCGTTCGCCCCCGGCAAGCTCACGACTCAAGGTGGCCAACAGCAAGGACGAGAACGTCCAGGAAAAGAGCCCCGGGAGGAGCGACAGGCTTTGAGCCGCACTATAGATCCCTGCTTGTGTCGCGGTGCCTCCGAGAATCTTCAGCATGAACAAATCCATGCCGTTATACACAATGATGCAGAGCGAGGAAATGAATACGAAAGCCCCAAACCGATGAATGGGGATGGACGCTTGCCTTTGCTTGAGAAACATGCCAGGCCCGAGGGCTCGCCGACTGAGCCCCAGTTCGACGATTGAGGACCCGATCACCCCGAGCAGAGCCCCCGTGATGGACAGCCCAACCTCCACAAGCGCTACAACAAGACACATCCGAGCCAACCACCGGCCCGCCCTTGCGACGGCGCTTCCCGTGTAATTCCCCGTGCCGATCAAGACATTGCGATAGGCTTGTGCAACACATAACAGAGGAATATCAAGTGCGCCGACGCTTAGGTAATAAGCCAGATCCGGCTCGTTCAGAAAAACGCTGACCGGAACGGCCAGCATCCAGACCAACGCCATGGCTCCCACACCGAGTTTCAAACTCAGACGGATCACCACCGCGCCAATTGGCTTCCAATCGCGCGTTTCTCCCACGAACTTAATGGTGGCCTTGGCAAAGAACGAGGTGATGGCGCTCTCGATCCAAATTATGGCGGTCAAGGTGAGCGCCAACACCCCATAGCCCTGCGGACCAAACTTTCTGGTGAGATAGCCTGTGGTAACGAGAGCCGTCAGCGGGAACAGGGTTTCAGCCAATAAGATCCGAGCGGTCCCATCCATCATGCCCCGCCCTGAAGTGGTCGTCAGGAGACTCATCAACTGCTTTTCCCAAATACAGCGGACGTGGACCAAACTGCGTCAAAAGCTCCGGCCTCAGGACGGGAACATCCGTCAGCGCACTTCGATGCGCATCCGGAGACCGCCCTTTGGCCGAAGGGTCATCTTGGCCTCCGGCGTAATTCTCTGCCCAGATACCAGAGATAATTGGAACCGCCTGGCGATGGAGGCCAATACCAAAATGCCTTCCATCTTCGCGAAATTTTCGCCGATACAGATTCGTGCTCCACCACCGAACGGAAAATAGGAGAACTGCGGCCGTACCTTTCTTACCGCATCGGAAAACCGCTCCGGATCAAACCGTTCAGGATCAGGAAAGTACCGGGGGTCCCTGTGCGTTACATACGGGCAGAGGTAGAGCTTGGATCCGGCGGGGATTGTCACGCCGCTCGGAAGCTTGTCCTCGTGCCGCGCCATTCGTACAAAGATCCATGTGGGAGGATACAACCGGATCGCTTCAGACAGCACCATCCCTGCATACGGCAGCTGTGACATATCGCCTGCGCCGGGCGTGCGGCCACCTAGAACATCACGGATTTCCGCTCGGAACTTCGCCTCTTCCTCCGGATGTTGGGAAAGCAGATACCATGTCCACGTCAACGCTTCTGCCGTGGTTTCATAGCCGGTGATCAAGAAGGTCACCACCTCGTCACGGATTTGCCGTTCAGTCATGCTTGCTCCATCCTCGTATCGGGCACGTGACAACATGGAAAGCATATCGTGACTGGACGCCGAGGCCGTGCGTCGGGCGTGGATTTCTCGACGAATGGTATCGTCGATATAGGTCATGGCCTTCCGGTAGGACTGTGCCTTCCATGGCGGCAGGTGCTCTGGAAACGGAGCCACTGAAAAAAAGACGTGTTCGAAAAAGCGCCGCCGTACCATGACTGCTTTGGCAAGCTGCCCGGCCTCATCGTGGAAATCCAACCCGAATATCGTTCGAAAGATCACACGTTGGGTCAGAGCGGACATTTCGTGCCCGATATCAAGCTCAGCGCCCCCTTGCCAGGATGCCAGCATTTGCTCGGTTGTGGTCGTGACTATTTCACCGAACACTTGGACTACATTCCGATAGAATACCGGCTGTAGCATGCGTCGTTGCCGTAAGTGCGCCGCGCCAACACTGGTAAGCAACCCTTCTCCCGACAGTCGCTTGCCTTTGGCACTCGTTAAACGCGGACTTTTCCCGTAGTTGCCTGGGTTGTTCACGAGAACATGCTTGATATCTTCAGGAGTCGTCAGCAAGTATGTCTCGCCGCCGATGTTTAGTCTGACGACGTCGCCGTACTCACCCGCGCAGCGCAATAGAAAGCCCAGCCGATCACGAAGAAATTGAGGCACATAGCCTAACAAGAGATAGCCGGGCGGCGCCTCCGGTTTTGAGGCAGGATAACGAGCTTCTTCGATCACGGCCTCACCCTAAGTGGGGAGTCTTTCCGAACATGGAGGTAGTGGTCGATGGTTCGCTCCCCTCGAGAGCCCTGGAGACTGAACCGGCCTGTTTTTATCGTCATCGGGAAGAGACAAGGCCCTGGCTCCGCGCTTGGCGCCGACTGCCGACTGGAACAACTGAACGTGGTGAATGTTGTTACGCTTCTCATGCATTCCAGAATCGCAAAGTTGGCGCGCACGGCTGAAAACTCAGCACCGTGCTCCGCATCCGGCAACCAGCAGGGTGAAGCAGCCGATATGCGCCCGATATCGACGACTAGGTTCTCTTTCGACAAGGCAACTGGATACACTTGTCTATGAAGACTTCACAGATGACGTGGCGGTCGTCCGTCCCACCTCTCACCACCACATCGGCTCCGCTGCGGAGAAGGCAGATATCATCAGCCGCTGTGATATGGAGATGGTCCATGAGCGTTCGTGGCCAGTTTCGGACTATTCGCACCATTTGGGCAAATTTCATGGTCTTCGTCATTGGCACAACTCACGGAATAGTCAACCGCAACGCTAAATTCCTGCGTCGCTGTACTATTGCCGTTGACTGGTCGTCACAGGCTGAGACGCAGCCCCTTTCTTTTCGCGGATGTCCAGTGTTCATGCAACGTGTAGAGATTTACCAACGCCTTGCTCATGCCCAAGACTGCTGGACCCCCGATCAACGAGATGTTGTGAAAATTGACCACGTCGAACTCTCGATCCAGAAGGAGTCCGACCCTGCTCTTACGGCGATGAACAACTATGCCGTCATTGGCTGCTGGTTCAGTAGGTGCTGACGCAGCTGCTAATCGATACGCATCTTCGCAATGAACCACCTCCACGTCATGACCGTGCCGTCCCAGGGCCTTGGCCAATGCCCGCACAAAAATGGCGTCGCCGCCGAAATGGTAGGGCGGATAAAACCTGGTGACCATGCAAACCCGCATGGGGGCAGGGTATCCTTCACAACCCGGAGATCAACGCCACCTTACCGATCCCGCAGGTTGACAATCTTGTTATAGATGGTTCCGACCGCCCAGCCGGTCACGCCCCCGCACACGGCGCCGTAGAAGAGGCCGACCAAACTGCCCCGCCAGGTGACCGAGTACCCGATGAAGTAATTGGAGAGTAATTGCAGATGTTGACCGGGATTGGGACCATCCTGGATGAGCAACCACGCGGTCATACCAAATACCACCAGGCCGCCAAAGATCGCCCACACGATGGCCATGGCGGCCACATTGATCTTGACGAGTGCGTGGCTGATTTCATCCTTTTGCAACGTGTGTCGTGTCATGCTCACTCTCGCTTTCTCCACTTCCCGTTACACCTTGTCGAGCAAATGACGGCGGGCATCTTTCTGGCTGCGCCACTGCACGAACTTGGCGTAGGCTTGAATTGTCCAATTTCTCAGCGACGCCCCGAGATACCCAGACCCAAATCCGATCACTCCGAGTTGCAGAGAACCAGTGACCCCACCTGTCCAGGTCACTTCGAAACCGGACACGTAAACCCGAAGCAAGGAGAGAGTCTGCCCTACATCCTCGCCCCCTTTCAGCAATAGGATGGCCGTGGCAAGGAAAAGGCCGGCGGCGCTGACCACTCCGACCGCCACGCCCAAGGCAAGCGGGTCCATCCTGGCAAAGGCGGTTTCGATCACATCATCCTCAAGTTCCTCGATCGTGTCCCCAACAGCCACGGTCACAGTCACGGGAACCAGCCGATCGCCCCCGGTGAGCGTCGAGGCTCGGCCCTCTTCCAGATACTCTTTCTCCGTATTGACGGACCAGACGTCGTAGCGCTCTCCGGTCGCGTTCCGTGCGGCATACACACCGGTGAGCATCGAGTGGTCTTGATTGTTGTATCGGTGCAACCCGTTGCGTCCAATGGTTTGGAAGTTCGACAAGGTCTCAAGATACTGGCGGACCGTCTTGACGTGATCCTGATACGACTGGTCATAGACCGGATAGGCTTTTTCCATCCGGACCACGGTGCCGTCTTCGACCTCGCCAGGATTGATCAGCCCTAATCTCGCGCATTCCTGCGTGCCAAGCTGAATGAGGCGATCGTCCGGCCAAGTCCACTCCTCGTCTTTGTCCCACAGAAAGTATTCAAGCCCCAGCGAGGTCTTTGATCCGTCCGGCACCATGTGGGGACTCCAGTTCTTGTAATTCTGGATTCGCCCCATCTTGACATCAGGAGAATGGATATAGATCCAGTTGTCTGGAAACAGCGACTCACGATTGACGACCAACACCACCGTGAGATAATCCCGATAGCGAAGGCTTTGAGCGGCCTTGAGCACGACATCGGGCGGCAAGGGGTTCATCGCTTGGACCAACTCGCGGAGGGGCATGGTTGAGATAAAGTGGGCACCGTCGTATTCCACTCGGTCTCCCGTCTCAGTCCGGGCAGTGACGCACTCGACCCGTCCCTGCCGGTGACGGATCTGCTCGACCTTCATTCCCCGCAACGTGACCGTACCCTGCTTGGCCAATGAGGCTTCACATTGTTCCCACATCATCCCCGGCCCGAAACGAGGGTAGTGGAACTGTTCGATGAGCGAGGTGATGGCGGTGCCGTCCTTTCCCCGCGTGGCTCCAAGGACCGCATTGCGAACCGCCTCTTTTAACGAAAGATTCTTGATCCGTTGTGCAGCCCAATCGGCTGAGATCTCCTTGCACGGTATCCCCCAGACCTTCTCGGTATAGGTCTTGAAGAAGATGCGGTACAGACGGTCCCCAAAGCGGTTCGAGACCCAATCTTCGAAGGTTCTGTCCTCGTGATGGTGGACGAGCTTGGCTCGAAGATAACTGAGACCGATGAGGAGTGATTCCACCGGACCCAATCCGGCCAGCGCATTGAGCGGCTTGAGCGGGTAGTTGAAGAAATGCTGGTTATAATAGATCCGCGACAGGCGCGGGCGGAGAAGAAATTCTTCGCCCAATATCTCTTGCCACAACTCGTTGATGAGGGGAACCTTTGAAAAGAACCGGTGGCCGCCGATGTCGAATCGGTATCCTCGGTAGTTCGCGGTCCTCGAGAGCCCGCCGACTTGCGTGCTGGCCTCAAGCACCGCCGCCGAGACACCGCGTTTTTTCAACTCATACGCTGCCGTCAGTCCAGCCGGTCCGGCCCCAATGACTACGGCAGTATGCTGACTCATTGGGGAAACTCCGATCGTGAAGCCGGTGGTCGTGCCTGTGGCGCGACCGAGCGTTTCGACAACACGGGACGATGACGCCTCAAGAGGTGGCGACCAAGTCCGATCAGAAAGCCGAGCCCCCCGTAAAAGAAATAGAACCAATGCCAGGGGATGACCCGAAGCACGAAGAGGAGACCTCGCTTCCGAAGGAAAAACCCATATACTCCAGCGTTGAGCACCAGCAAGAATACCGCCATGACACCGGCAACCGCCAACATCGGACCATACCAGGGCGCGAGGAGCAAGGCGCCAACCAGCACGAATGTCCCCATGACGCTTGCCCGACCGGACATCCCCGTATTCAGATCGTTAATGCAATTGCGATCCCGAAGCATGAGTTCAGTCCATGGGATCGCCCGCTGAAACATATCGGCGGTCAGCATCGAGGCGACAGTCCACTGTTTCAGATGTTTGACCTGAAGTGATTTGCACAACCGGATGTTGTGCCCGGCCTTTCTGAGACGATACCCCAATTCAATGTCCTCAATGGAGGGCTTGCGATACCGGTCATCAAAGCCTCCTATTGCAATGAACACGTTGCGGCGGATCGCTCCGCAGGCACCCCAGAACGTGGAGGCCTCCTCCCGTCCATGTTGATGGACATAGTGATGAAGAAGATTGCGGTATTGCGAAAGAAAAGAGGGCTCACCCGGATGATCGTCATAGGAACCAAAAAGAGCCGAGAGATGAGAGTCCTGCTGAAAGAGGCTCGCCACTTGGCCGATTGCATCCGAGGGCAGTGTGACATCGGCATCCACAAAGAACACGATCTCCCCTTTGGCCCGTGACGCGCCGATGTTTCTCGCCCGCGCAGGGCCTCCGGGACTCGGAAGCCGTGCCACCGCCATGCCGATTTCCTCGGCAAATTCCGAAGATCCATCGGTATCACCATCTCCCACGACGATGACCTCAATGGGGGATGGGCACAAGGCCTTCACGCTGGTGAGACACTGGCGGAACTTCAATCCGCCGTTGTACACGGGGATGATGACGGAAATGGCGACGCTAGCACTCGAAGAGTTCAACGGGAACCTGCCGGGTTATCGAGTTCGAAATGGCGGGGTTTGATATTCCAAACACCCCGGAATGCCTCGCAATTGTTGCAATAATTGGGCTAAAAAGATACCCCTCCAAAAGAATGGGACGCTCGATGATTTCGTGAAGGGCTGTTGCTGGTGCGGACCGGAGAGGCGGATCGGCCAGGAACTGTGGATTCGGCTGCCACTCATGTGTCTTATTTAAATTGGCCGCTATGGCGAATCCTCCGGTTGCCTCTTGCGTCGCCGAAAATGGATTTAAGCCATAACCGATATAAGACTTGCCAGTAGCCACTGCCCACTTTCGCCAAACGAAAGGATGACACACCCATATCCGGCGTCCGCTGAATCCAGGAAATAGGAACCTCTTTGACAGAGTACCCCATAAGCAGCGGTTGCAGGCCTGTCTCGGCGTTCACGGCAAAGTGTGGTTGCGTCAACTGCAGGCGCTCGACGACCTCTCGGCGAAACAGCTTTAAGTTGTTGGTGAGATCACGAAACTTGCGCATTAACAAGACTTGGGCAAGAGCATGGAACCCCCGGTTGGCGGCAATCTTCTTTAATGGGTAATTCAGCAGGACGCTGTGGCGGGAAAATCGACTTCCGACGACAACATCATATCCCCTGGCAGCCGCATCGAACAGGTCTCGGATTTCCGGCAAGAGATGCTGAAAATCACAATCCATGGACAAAACATAACGCCCTGTCGCCGCCCGATACCCATCCGCAAGCGCTCTACCGACTCCGTTCGGCGGTGTGCGAAAGATCGGTCTGATTCTCGAATCTGCTTCGGCGAGCCTGCGGATCACAGCAGCGGTACCGTCCTGACTATTGTCATCAACTGGAATAATTTCGTGGAGATACGCTCCATACAGATTCTCAAGCTTCGTAATGAGAGGCTCGATATTCATCTGTTCGTTGTAACACGGTATGACAACGGACACGGCTTCTTTAAGTTGCTCATGCTCACACAACGACACGTCCGGTCTGTGAATCACCCGTGGAGGTTTTTGGGCATGGATCAGGATGGCGCCTGCCAAGGTCCGGACTCCTGGAGTGTTTTCAAGGAGGAGAGAGATGTTCCTAAGCACCCAGACAAAGGAGCGGGCCAGCGGGCCATAAACAAAATCATTGTACACGGCAAAGACTCTGATGAAGCCCACTTCTGAAATCAATTCATACAAGGCGGGACGACTCAACAATCGTCGAGGGTCCTCTTTTCCAAACAGTCGCATGAGGGATTGCCGCAGTTTCAGCACCACATTCCATGGATTGCTTTCGTAGAAAATGACCTGTCCTCCCGGCTTCAACAATTCATAAACATGCTGGAGAAACCAGGCGCAATTCCGCTGGTCCAACAAGTCCGCCGCAATGACAAAATCAAACGTTCTTCCGGCCAGTGCCGCAGGCAACGAATCGACGCTCAGGAATTCGACTTCTTTAGGCAATGGATCCGGGCGGGCACCGTCAGGACGGAATGATACGGAGGTGATGGGATTCTCACCCCGGGATACACGGAGCAGTTGTTGTGTCAACAGGCCTTGACCGCATCCTAGCTCCAAGATCGATTGCCCGGGGAGCAGATGGACCAGATGCCGAAACGACTGGGCTCGCCACAGCAATCGATCATGACGGATGGGATCCCGTGTGAGCCAGTACTGGTCACGAAACTGCTCACGAAGGCCTAGCGTTTCAATTGCCTTGTTCTGTGGTTCTGTCATTTACGTGACACATGACTTTCAGGTGATACCTGAAACATCCAACCAACAACGACGAGGCAATTTTGACAGAGCGACCTAGCTTTGCTCCTAATGAATATTCTTTCCATCAATACCCGTGCGCAATACGAACAGCCTCTGCTCTCTCCAGGGCAGCCACCTTCTAAATGAATACTCCCTCTCTACTTGATAATCAGGGTGAGTCATCAGCGACACAGTATACTTAGCTCTGTCTCTAGCCCTGAAGCAGGTAAAGTCATTTAAATAATCATCGGTTTGGCTGGCGCCTTCCTTATATTCAGGATTGCATGTTTCCAATCTATTTCCAAAATACCAGCCGTACAGTGCATGTCCGCCGTTTATTTCCACAGGTGGTACTTCAGACTCTTGCATCAAATTATTTACTGCATGCCAACGGACTCGACTCCACGCCAAGTAATCATGGGTCGCACTGATAGTAAAGCCTCCGTAAACCAAAACCATGATCAAGCAGATAGATCCTGCCCAAGGAGCAATCTTTCTTTGCATACTAGTTGTCGCCACAATTGAGACAAGGATCATGCACAACGGCAATAACAGAAGAAGATATCGATCAAACCAATAGCCTTTCCTCAACGCAAGAATCGGTAAAACATAAAGAAAAACGCTAGCAAAACTTAATGCTGCCAGGCACTTTTTATCCAAATCTCTCTGAGTAAATACCTGAAGCGCAACAAAGAAGAGCCACCGAAACAATAAAGCAGCTCCAATGACACCTAGTACAGTCATGACCTGCCAGACTCTGTGAATTAGGATCCTTGAACTAGGCTCTGACAATAAGTAGTAACGATCAAATTGTTGAGGACCTATGCCGACAATATCTAAAATATTGCCCACAGATGGCATTCGCTGATATTTGGCTGCAAACATTGCCACTGCCGCGACTATAAAAAGCATTGCAAAAACACTGATCTTCTTTTTGGATAAGATTTTGAGTTCGAGTGTACTGGAGAGATTGAGAATTAGGAATGGAAACAAAAATAGCCCTAAATAGATTGAAGCTCTAAATACATTGCCAGAGTAGGTGGAAACCAGGTCAAGAAAGCCGCCTAAGAGAGACT
>CAYQDJ010000047.1:0-24703 GCA_964416255.1 uncultured Nitrospira sp.
TGCCCCGGCTGGGGACCCTCTCGGCGGTCAGGCTGCCGCGGCGGCTCGATCTGCGCACCGCCATTCACGTCGAATGGAGGGCCGCCTGATGGACTGGGGATGGACGCTCCTGACCGTCACCATCATGCTCGGAGGGGTGCTGACCTTGAGCGCGCTCATGATTTGGGTCGAACGCCGTCTGCTCGGCCGCTGGCAGGAACGGTTCGGCCCGAATCGCCTGGGCCCCTGGGGCATTCTGCAATCGCTCGCCGACATGATCAAGATCTTCACCAAGGAAGATTGGATCCCGCCCTTTGCCGATCGATACGTCTTCGTGTTGACGCCGGCGATCGTGGTCGTGACCGCGCTGATGTCGTTCGCCATCGTCCCCCTCGCCCCGGGATTCGTCGTGGCCGATCTCAACATCGGCATCCTGTTCTTTCTCGCCATGTCGGCCCTGGCCGCGTACAGCGTGTTCATCGGCGGGTGGGCGTCGAACAGCAAATTCGCCTTCCTCGGCAGCTTGCGTGCCACCGCCCAGCTGCTGAGCTACGAAGTGTTCATGGGCTTGTCCTTGATGGGAACCGTCGTGCTGGCCGGCTCCTTCAACCTCACCGAGATCGTCGAGGCGCAACGCGGGCTGTGGTTTGTCGTCCCGCAGTTTTTCGGCTTTCTCGGGTTCTTCATCGCAGGACTGGCCGAAATGCATCGAGTCCCGTTCGACATACCTGAAGCCGAAACGGAATTGGTCGCCGGCTACCATGCGGAATATTCCGGCATGAAGTTCGGCATGTTCTACGTCGGCGAGTACACCAGCGTCATCCTCATTTCGGCCCTCACCGTCGTGTTGTTTTTCGGAGGGTGGCACGGCCCGATCCTGCCCCCGGTAGTCTGGTTTCTGGGCAAGACCTTCTTTTTCGTCGTGCTCATTTTTCTGATCCGCGCCACCTTACCGCGGCTCCGGTTCGATCAGTTTCTGTCGTTCGGGTGGAAAGTGGTGATGCCCTTGGCCCTGATCAATCTCCTCGTCACGGGAGGCGTGGTGCTTTTGAGAACAACCTGAAGCGGCTGTCCCGTCTGTCTCGCCCAATTGGGATCGGACCCCCCGCGAGGCCGATTGAACCGGACAGACCGGAAGACCGGAGAGACCTCTTGATGAAACCGTTCCGTTACGCGCTCGATTTTGTGATCGGTCTCTGGATCGTCTTCAAGCGGACGTTCCGCACACCGGTGACCGTGCAGTATCCGGAGGAGAAACCGTATTTGCCGCCACGGTGGCGCGGGCGGATTGTCCTCACCCGCGACCCCGACGGAGACGAACGCTGCGTGGCGTGTTATCTCTGCGCCGTCGCCTGCCCGGTGGATTGCATCGCCTTGCAGGCGACCGAAGACTCGACCGCGCACGATCGGCGCTATCCCGAGTTCTTCCGCATTAACTTCTCGCGCTGCATTTACTGCGGCTACTGCGAGGAAGCCTGCCCGACCTACGCGATCCAGCTCATTCCCGATTTCGAACAAAGTGAATATGCCCGACGCAATCTGGTCTACGAAAAGGAAGATCTGCTGATCAGCGGCACCGGCAAGTACCCCGAGTACAACTTTTATCGGGTCGCGGGCGTGAAGATTCGTGACAAGGACAAGGGCCAAGCCCAACACGAATTGCCGCCGGTCGACGTCCGGAGTTTGATGCCGTGAGGACGCGAGGACAGCGGAAGGCTGAGCGCTGAGAGCACCATGGAACTATTATTCTACATTGCCGCCGTCGTATCGGTCTTGGCCACGATCCGGGTCATCACGCATCTGCACGCGGTGCACGCGTTACTGTATCTGGTGGTCGCCCTCATGGCGCTGGCGCTCATTTTCTATCTCCTCGGCGCGCCGTTCGCGGCCGTCCTGGAGATCATCATTTATGCCGGGGCCATTATGGTGTTCTTTATTTTCGTCGTGATGCTGCTGAATATCGGCCCCGTCACCACCGACCAGCAGGAACGCTGGCTCAAGCCGAGGATGTGGCTGGGACCGGGGCTGCTGGCGCTCGTGTTGCTCGGAGAGGTCTCCTTCATCATCCTGAGGGGGAACGCTCCTGCCACGGAAGTCGTGACCGTCACCCAGAAACAAGTCAGCACGACGCTGTACGGACCCTATCTGATCGGTGTGGAGCTGGCGTCCATGTTGTTGCTGCCGGGATTGATCGGCGCGTATCACTTGGGCCGCCGCCTGGCCAAGGAGCGCCCATGATTCTGGCGACGCCCGCCCTCATCCTCGCCGTGGTGTGGTTCTGCCTCGGCCTGATCGGGTTGCTAGTCCGCCGGAACGTCCTCTATATGCTGCTGTCCATTGAGATCATGTTGAACGCCGCGAGCCTCGCGTTTATCGCCGCCGGCTCCCGATGGTCGGAACCGGACGGACAGATCATGTTCATGTTCATTCTGACACTCGCGGCGGCGGAAGTGTCTGTGGCGCTCGGCATCGCCCTTCAGTTGTCGTATCGATTCCAGACACTCGACGCCGACGCCTTCAGCCGGTTGAAGGGATAACGGGGACTCGTTGGATTCCTGTGTTGAGCGGGTCGTGTTCATCCGATAAACCAGACAAACCAGACAACGGACCACCATGCTTCAGCTCCTCTGGCTCATACCCGCGTTGCCGACGGCGGGGTTTCTGCTCCTCTCGTTGTTCGGCGGGCGGCTCTCGCGTCGGCACATCGCCTGGATCGGCGCCGGCTCGGTGGGCAGCGCCGCACTGATCACGGGACTTGTCACGGTCGCCTTTCTCGGGATTTTGCCCGAGTCCGCCGTTTATCGCCAAACGCTGTGGACCTGGGTGGAGACCGCCGGCCTGGCCGTCGGCATTGCATGGCACTTGGACGCCTTATCCCTTCTCATGTGCCTCGTCATTACTGGCGTGGGGTTTCTCATCCACCTGTATTCCATTGAATATATGCAGGAGGATGACGGCTATCGGCGGTTCTTCGCCTACATGAACCTGTTTGTCGCCAGCATGCTGACCCTCGTGCTCGCGGACAATCTGCTCCTGTTGTATCTCGGCTGGGAAGGAGTGGGGCTCTGCAGCTATCTCTTGATCGGCTTCTGGTATCGGGAAGCCGAAAACGGCGTGGCCGCGCAAAAGGCGTTCATCGTGACGCGCATCGGCGATACGGCGTTCGCCATCGGTCTCTTTGCGTTATTCGCGCAGTTTAAGACCCTCAACATTCAGGAGGTTCAAGCGCTCGCCGGAGGCGCCTGGCCGGTCGGCTCGGGCATGGCCGTCGCCGTCGCCGCCTTGCTGTTGGCGGGAGCGCTGGGGAAATCGGCGCAGCTCCCGCTGCAGGTCTGGCTGCCCGACGCGATGGCCGGCCCGACACCGGTCAGCGCGCTGATTCATGCCGCCACCATGGTGACGGCCGGCGTGTACCTCATCGCCCGGATGCATACGCTCTTCAGCCTGGCGCCGCCCGTGCTGTTCGCCGTCGCCGTGATCGGGCTGCTGACGTTGCTGATCGCGGGCTTCAGCGCCCTCGTCCAACGGGATATCAAACGGATTCTGGCCTACTCGACCATCAGTCAGATCGGCTACATGTTTCTCGCCCTTGGAGTCGGGGCCTGGTCCGCCGCCATGTTTCATTTTCTGACGCACGCCTGTTTCAAAGCGCTGCTGTTTTTGGCGGCCGGCGCCGTGATTGCCAGCCTGCATCATGAACAGGACATCTTTCGCATGGGCGGCCTGCGCCGCCGGCTTCCGCTGACCTTTTGGACGATGCTGATCGGCGCCGCCGCCCTGTCAGGCGTCCCGTTCGTCACGTCGGGATTCTTCAGCAAGGATTGGATTCTCTGGGAGACCTGGGCCTCTCCCCTAGGCGGCCCCTGGCTGTGGCTGGGCGGCGTGTTCGGCGCCCTGCTGACCGGTCTCTATAGCTTTCGGCTGGTGTTCCGCGTCTTTTTCGGGGAACCCCAGACACGGCCCGGGCCGGCCCCCGGTCCCGCCATGTCGGTGTCGTTGGTCGTGCTCGCCTTCCTGTCGCTCGTGGTCGGCTGGCTGGAACTGCCGCGCACGTTGGGAGACCTGCCGCTGTTCAGCCGCTATCTGTCCACGGCCCTGCCGATCGCTGAGGGAGCGCATGATGCGCCGCTGGCCACGGAGGCGGTGGTGCAACTGTTCGTCACCATGGCCTCGTTGCTGGGCATCGGGCTGGCCGCCGCATTCTTTTTCCCTCGCCGCAGTATGGCCGACTCCCTGGCCGAGAGCCGGTGGGGACGGGCGCTCTCTCAATTCTGGTTCAACGGCTGGGGATTCGACCGGCTGTATCACCGGCTCCTCGTAGAGCCTTGGCGGTTCCTCACCCGCGACAGCAGAGATGCGTTCGACGCCTGGTATGAAGGGCTCACGACCGCGGCCTCATGGTCGCATACCGCGCTGAGCCGCACGCAGACCGGCCGCGTCCGCTGGTATGCCGCCTCAGTGGTGACCGGGGCGCTGCTGCTGATCGGATTGTTCGCATTATGATGTTATGGCCCCTCATCCTCATTCCGCTCCTTGCGGCTCCTCTGGCCTGGTGGGCCGAGGCCTGGTCGCGGGACGCCTCCCGGCGCCTGGCCGCGGGCGCCCTGGCCCTTGATCTGGGCCTGGCGCTCTTCCTGTGGGGCCAAGATCAGGCGCTCCTCGCCCCCGACGGAGGACCGTGGCTGCTGGAAAGTCGAGGGACCTGGATTCCCCGCTGGGGCATCGGTCTCCACCTCGGGCTCGACGGGCTCAGCCTCGTGCTCATTCTGCTCACGGCTTTTCTTGGCATCATGGCGGTGATCGCCTCCTGGACGGAGATTCAAACCAGGGTCGGGTTTTTTCATTTCAACCTGCTCCTGGTGCTCGGCGGCGTGGTCGGTGTGTTCCTCGCCCTCGATCTCTTCCTGTTTT
Source organism: uncultured Nitrospira sp. (assembly GCA_964416255.1). GTDB lineage: Bacteria > Nitrospirota > Nitrospiria > Nitrospirales > Nitrospiraceae > Nitrospira_D. The sequence goes on from CAYQDJ010000047.1 coordinate 4,891, forward strand.
TCCTGTTCTGGGAGCTGATGCTGGTGCCGATGTACTTGCTCATCGCCATCTGGGGGCATGAGCAGCGGCGCTACGCCTCGTTCAAATTTTTTCTGTTCACCCAGGCCGGCAGCCTGTTGCTGCTGGCGGCCATGGTGATGCTGGCCTTGCTCCACCAGCAGACCGCCGGAACACCGAGCTTCGATGTCGCCGACTTGATCGGGATGCGCATCGCGCCGCGCACCGCCTGGTGGCTGATGCTCGGCTTCTTCGTCGGCTTTGCCGTCAAACTCCCGGCCGTGCCGTTCCATACATGGCTGCCCGATGCCCATACCGAAGCGCCGACCGGCGGCAGCGTCATCCTGGCCGGCCTGCTCTTGAAAACCGGAGCCTACGGCCTGCTCCGTTTCATGATTCCCCTGTTTCCCGACGCCTCCCGCGAGTTTGCCCCGATCGCCATGGGCCTGGCCGTCATCGGCATTCTCTACGGCGCGGCGCTGGCGTTTGCGCAAACCGATCTCAAGCGATTGATCGCGTATAGCAGCATCAGTCATCTTGGGTTCGCGCTCTTGGGCATCTTTGCCATGACGGATATGGCCATTCAGGGCGCGGTCATGCAATTGGTCGCGCACGGGGTCAGTACGGGCGCCCTCTTCATGTTGGCCGGCGCGCTGCAGGAGCGGCTCCACACCAGGGACATGCGGCGCATGGGCGGTCTGTGGTCCCTGATGCCCCGCTGGGCGGCGCTCGTGTTGTTTTTCGCCGTGGCCTCGCTCGGCCTGCCGGGGTTGGCCAATTTCGTCGGCGAATTTCTCGTCCTGTTCGGAGCCTACGCCGGACACCCGGTGTTCACCATGCTGGCCGCGGCGGGCCTGGTGGCCGCCGCCGTATACGCGCTGGCCCTGTTGCAGCGAACGGTGTTTGGGCCACCGGTCGGGAACAAGGCAGGTCCGGATCTTTCCCGCCTGGCACTCGGTGCGCTCCTCGTGATGGCCGCCGTCCAAGTCTGGCTCGGATGGTACCCGCGGCCGGTGCTCTCGACGACCGAACCCGCGATGCACCTGCTCCTGCACTCCAATCGGCCCGAGGCGAGAGCCCAGGGCCCGGTCTCGGAACTCCCGTTTACGCCTGATTCGCTTGCTCGAGGAGCCTCCCGATGACCGCAACCGAGTTACTCGCCCTGTCCCCGATTCTCACGCTGGGGCTTCTGAGCATCGTCACCATGCTCGCGATCGCCGTGCGCCGCCATCACTTGACGATCGCCGCCATTTCCGCGATCTCCTGTCTGGCCACCATGGCCACGTTACCGCTCGCCGCGACGGTCACGCCGCTCCCCGTCACCATACTGCTGATCATCGACGGGTTTGCCCTGTTCTACATGGGACTGCTCTTGGGGGCGACGGTCATCGTAATCGCGCTGTCGTACGGATACCTGGAACTGTACTTCGCGGACAAGGAAGAGTTCGAAGAATTCTATCTGCTGTTGCTGATCGCAACGTTTGGCGGACTCATCCTGGTCTCGGCGGCGCACTTCGCGACGTTCTTTTTCGGGATTGAGTTGCTCGGGGTGTCCCTCTACAGCCTCATCGGGTACATGCGGACCCGCCGGGCGCCCCTGGAAGCGGCGGTGAAATACTTGCTGCTGTCGGCCTCCGCCTCGGCGTTCCTGCTGTTCGGCATGGCCCTGATGTATTTTCAGATGGGCGCGATGGCGTTCAACCGGATGGGGGTGCTCGTGGCCGCGGAAGATCACACGCCCGCGCTGTGGCTGGCCGGATTCGTGCTCGTCGTCGTCGGAGTCGGATTCAAGCTCGGGCTGGCGCCCTTCCATCTCTGGATTCCCGATGTGTACCAGGGCGCACCAGCCCCCGTCACGGCCTATGTGGCCACCGTGTCCAAAGGAGCCGTCTTCGCCGTGCTGCTGCGCTTCGTCGGCGATGTGCACGCGTTGCAACTCGGCTCGCTCAGCCTGTTGTTCGGCCTGCTGGCTGCTGCCTCCATGTTTGTGGGCAACCTCCTGGCGTTGCAACAACAGAACGTGAAGCGTCTGTTGGCCTATTCATCGATTGCGCACATCGGCTATCTGCTCGTCGCGATGCTGGCCGGCGGTCCGGCGGCCGCGGAGGCAGTCACATTTTACCTCGTCGCCTATTTCGTCTCCACCCTTGGAGCCTTCGGCGTCGTGACGGTGCTCTCCCGGACCGCGGGCGATGCGGAGGCGATGGAAGACTATCGCGGCCTTTTCTGGACGCGCCCCTGGCCGGCCGGTTTGTTGATGCTCATGTTGTTGTCGCTGACGGGCATTCCGCTGACCGCCGGCTTTATGGGGAAGTTTTATGTCATTGCGGCCGGTCTTGGCGCGGGGCTGTGGCTGCTGGTGATCCTCCTGATCGTCAACAGCGCGATCGGAGCCTACTATTATTTGCGATTGATCCTCATGATGGTGGAACAGCCGGCGCGTGACGGGGTGGACGAGCGGGAATGGCGATTGCTCGAAACGGGCACCGAGGCCCAATGGATGGCGACGCTCTCGCTGGGTCTGGTCGCCTCCTTGTTGATCTGGTTCGGTCTGTATCCCGAACCGCTGATTGAAACGATCCAGACCATGTTGGGCCCCTTCATCAGCCCCTTGGCCGCTGCCTCCTTTTAATCATCCACGGGCATCAACTGACGCACACACCCTTGGGATGTATCGTGGACCGGGCCGGAGATCGATGATGGAGATTACTCCAGGGAGTTGCCGGTCAATGCCAGATAGGCGTCCTGAACGGAACCCACCGGACTGATGTGCATGAGAAACGGAGTCTGCCAATCGGATTCGGTCGGATCCGACTCCTCGGGAATGAGGACGCGGCGGATATTGGCCTTCCTGGCGGCGTCAATTTTCAGCGACAGTCCCCCGACCGTACTGATGCGTCCGTCCGGAGCAATACCGCCCGTGATGATACGGTCTTCCAAGATCCTGTCGTTTTTGGCAAACGCGATCACCGTCAGGCCGATCATTGCGGAGAGGCTGTCCCCATAGACTCTGCGATCATCGGGAGCCGACAACCTGACGGTCCACGAGTCCGTGGAAAGTCCGGCGGCCCGCGCGGCCCGGTAGATTGCCTGTTGGACCGACGTCTGCGCTTTGGGCGAGAAGGTGCCGGCCCCGCTGACAAATTGAACCATCAACCCGCTCTGATCATCGCGTTGCTCGAAATGCAGATTGACGCTTGTGACCACCCCGATCGGCCCCGACTTGGACAGGGTAATGCCCAGGATCGGGATGGTGCGGTCTCGTTGAATCAGCGGTGCCCCGGGTGACGCGACCGCCTCTCCCCCTCCGCACAGAAGGAGGACACTCAATGCAGCGAGCCGGAACCAGATGAGCATGGGAGCCTCTCGTACACCATCATTGTACCAGATGTCGGCCTCGATGGAGGCCTCGGCGCGGGATGGGAGGACGATGCCGGGGTCACGCCGCTTTGCGGGACGATTTCTTCCTGGCGGCGCCCTTAGCCGGCGTGTGTGCCTTCGACTTGGCGTCGACGCTGCGTTTGAGGAGCGCCATCAGATCGATCACGTCACCGGCGGGCGGCCGTTCCTCTTCCCGTTCCGACGGTTCCGTGACGGCTTCGGTTTGTCCGGCTTGAATGCGCTTGTCGATCAGCGCCAGCAAGTCCTCGTGATAGGTATCGCGGAAGGCGTCCGGCTTCCACTCGTCCGTCATCCCCTCCACCAGCCGGCGCGCCATGTCGATCTCTTTGGCACCGATCCCGACTGCTTTCAAGTCCTGCAGCGGAACATCAAGCTCGTCCGCCGTCCGGAGCTCGTTCGTGTAGCGCAAGGTGTTCAGCATGATCACCTGGTCCACGGGCCACAAGGCCGCCACATACTGGCGCGTGCGGATCACCACCGTGGCGATACCCACCTTGCCGGTTTGGAGCAACGTTTCTCGAAGCAGGGCATAACCCTTCTCTCCGCGCTTGTCCGGCGCCAGGTAATACGGCGTTTCAAAATACATGGGCGCGATGTCGTCACCGCTCACAAAACTGACGATTTCGACCGTTTGGGTCGCCTCGACGTTCGCACGTTTGAAATCTTCCTCCGTCAGGACCACATACCGCCCTTTTTCATATTCATAGCCTTTTACGATGTCGTCCCATGAGACGTCTTCGCCGGTCTCCTTGTTGTATCGCTTGAATCCCACCGGCTTCATCGTGCGGCGATCGAGCATGGTCAAATCGAAGGTATTGCGCTTCTCCGCCGAATACAGACCGACGGGAATGTGCACCAGCCCGAAACTGATGGCGCCCTTCCACAGTACTCTCGGCATAGGCTCCTCACTTTCCGTCCGCTCGGGCCCGTCTGCCCTACGCCGCCTGCGACGATCCGTGCCGCCCGCGCTGCGCGGCCGCCTGCGCGATTGCGGCGTTGATCTCCCCGCCAACCAACAAGACGAGTCCGCTCATATAGAGCCAGAGCATCAACACCGCCACGCCGGCGAGCGACCCGTAGACCGCATTGTAGTTGCCGAAATTATCGACATAGATCTTGAAACCCAACGAGAGCACAATCCACATGACGACGGCAAACACGGAACCGGGCGAGACCCAACGCCAATCCTGCTCGATTGCGGGGCAGAAGTAGTACACACAGGCCACCACCGTGAGCATCAGCGCGACGATGACCGGCCAGCGCACAATGCTCCAACTCCATGCGAACAGGGGTCCGAGCCCGACCATGCTTGCGATCCATATTCCAATGGCCTCTCCATACAGCACCAGGGCCACGGACACGATCACGAACCCCGCCAATCCCAATGTCAAGCCCATCGCCATCAGGCGGACCCTCCAATAGGGCCTGGGGTCTTCCTTGACATCGTAGACGATATTGAGCGCCTCGATAATGGCCGTCAATCCGCTCGACGAGGCCCAGAGCGCCGCTAATACACCAAACGACGCGATGTTCGCGCCGCTGCCCTCGGCCACTTGTTCCAAAAACCGCTCCACCAAGGACAGCGCATCCTCGGGCACTACGTTCCGGAGATAGCTCATCAGCTCCGGCATGTAGTTCTGCACCGAGAAGGCGCCCATCAGCGCCGTGAGGACGATGAGCGCGGGAAACAATGCCAATAGGACCCAATAGGAGAGCTGGGCCGCCCGGCCCAGCACGTCATCTCGTTGACTTTGCCGCCACAACCGGCGTCCCAGTTCCATGATCGACAGCCCGCCCAACTTCCAGGGGTTGTCGGCGTGGGATTCGCTGGTCAAGGAAGCGGAGTGCGGCAGCCGGCTCATGTCGCTCCTTCCATCCCAGGGACAATGGCGTTGAAGAACGCGTTTTGAACCAGATTGCCGACGATCTGCCAGGTGCTCGCCTGAGGATTCTCGACAGGTCCCTTGACCTCGGTATGCGTCGCCACTTCATCGCGCGGCTGGTTCTTGAGGGCCTTCACGATCCCATCCACCACGGCCTTGTACGCGCGGTTCAGCCGCGACTTGCCCCGGTCCTTCGCCGGATCGTACACCTCTACATCCTTGAAGAACGGCCGGGCGTACCCGTCCACTTTTCCGTCCTTGACGGTGATCCGGCTGAAGAACGCAAAGACTCCCTCGTGCATGTCCAAATTTCCATGCGCCCGGAATACCTGATTGAAGGCGGTGAGATCCGTCTTGATGATCCGGACGTCCAAATCAAAGTCCGGCGTCGGCTTCTCGGGCCGGAAGGTGCCCGTCATCACGGTCGGCCCGCTCCCCATGAATTTCCCCGTCACCTTGACGGCCCCCGTTCCCTCCGCCGTACGGGTGCTCACATTGTCCAGCTCGACGTTCATGTCGCTCATGAATACGCGGTATTCCGGTGACACCGTCGTATTGATGATGCCGACCTCGCTCCGTAGGATTTTGCCATGGTCGATCTTGATCGCCACGGAAGGATCTTCATAGAGAGATGGTGCGTCCCGGTCCGGCGACTTCGCCCGCGCCGGGTTCCGCTTCTTGGATTGGGCCGCATGCACGTAATCGAGCCGGGCGCCATCCAAGAGAAAATGGTTCACGGCGATCAGCATGTCGTCCGGCGCATAGCGGACATGACCGGCAAGATCGAGCGCGCCTTGACGCAGGCGCACGTGATACGGTTCGGCCGCCGAAGCGAGCCCTGCGAGCCCCACACCCTGCAGCGAGATTTCGCCCTCCGCCGCCGGGAGAGGCTTGGCCATGAAATCCGCCCTTCCGGCGAAGGCAAGCCGGCCTTGTTCTGGCAATTGGGCACTGACGTGCAATTCGGACGGATAGCGCCCCGGTGTGAACACCTCATTACTGATCTCCAATGCCTTGATCTCGAGCTGGACCAGAGGCACCGGCTCCGCCTTGGGACGGGGACGGTAGAGAATTTCGCCCTCCTGAACCAGCACGCGGTCAATGGTCATGGGAAACAACCCCGCGACCATGTCCTGCCACTCCGGCACACCGGCGTCGTCGGCCTCCGGATCATTCACGTACTCGATGACGGGATGAGCCACCGTGACGTGAGCGATCCGCACGGTTTGTTTCGACGGTCCATAGTCCACAAAACCCTCGGCCTCGACCCGCCCGCGTTTCACGGGCGTATCCACCAGCCCCACGGTCTTGAGCGCCTTTTCGATGTCCAGCTCGCGCAGTTCCACATGTGCCTGAACGTCGGGAGAGGGGATAGCAAGCGGATCCGCCTGACCGTTGATGGTCAGGCGCGCTCCGTTCAGGAAGGCCGCGCTGAGATACAGGTTCGCCGGGCGTGGGTCGTCCGCGGGCGGCCGGTTCGTCAGACCCTCCACCGCCAGGTCCACATGCAGCCGCACCGGCTCCGCCACCTGCGACCCGAGGTACGTCACTTCCCCGCTGATCACCGAGAGACCGAGCCGAACCGGCCACAGGTCCCGCAACGTGTCCTGCCAGTCCGCCTCCGTGGCCGCCGGCGCGTCCGTGGAATGCATGACGGCATCCACCTGTTGTTCCGTCGCCGAGATGACGGGCCCGTGCAGCCGGACATCCGCCGACAGGGTTCCGGTCAGTAAGGGAAGGAGCCCGACGCGGGCCCGGATGCGCGGCACCACGGCGAGCGCAGGGTCGGGATGGGCCTGCTGACGAATCATCACATCGTAAAGGTCCACGGCCAACATCAGAGGATGCACAGTGAGCGCGCCGATGGTGGTGTGATATGCCGGCAACTGCTCATTGGCCTGCGCTTCCGCATACCGCCGTAACGGTTCCTCGACAAGGAAGGAGCCGACGACCACGAGCAGCAACATGGCGACGAACACGCCGAGTGCGATTCGCCATCCACGCCGCGCCGGAAGCGCTCGCCCTATCCATTCTCGCATTCCTTGCGTCCTTCCTCCGTTCGGGTCCGTCCGCCGCCGGTCATAGGGCAACCGGCCGACCGGAACGGATATCGGTGGGGCTCTCGTCCAAGCATGTCATGGGTCGACCGATGACGGGGCCGTGAGGCCGCGGCGGCAGTCACAGATGGGAGACCATCGCGTTGAGTGAATCGTCAGGCGGCTGCGCGAGTTCTGGTTGGTGGCGCCTCTTCGTTGCTCCGCGATGGCCTCACCGCCACGTCCGTGTCGTGGTCCGGTCCTGCCGAAAACGTCCGGGTCTTCAGAGAATCGACCAGCGACTGCACGGCAGAATGGGCGATCGCCTGGAGAAAAGTCCTGCCGGTTTCGAGCACGGCCCCGTGAAGGCGCTCCCGTTCCTGCATGAATTCTCCGGCGAAATCCTCCCATAAGGATCGCACCTGCATCGAGAGCGATTCCGACTGCCGGCGCGGTCGCCCTGTGACCCTCTTCGCCCTGGGCCTACTCCGTCCATAAAACGGATAGACGCCTTCGGGCGAACGATCCCGGCCGTCCGGAGGCATCACCTCGGCCGCGTCTGCCTCGCCAGGCGCATAGTCGTACACGGCCGCACTTTTTCTCCGTTGGTCCAGCCACCCGGCGATAATTCCGATGGCGACGGCTCCGCCCACCAACACCCATGGTCGGCGCGCCGCCTGCGTCGCCGGATGAAGTTGATCCGCCGTGGATTCGACCCAAGCCACCGCCGTGTTTCGTGCCTGCGAGATGACGTCCAAGGCCGCGGTTTTGGTCGTGTAGACGGTTTCTTCAACCCGCCGTTCCAGCAATTGGATTTTGTCGGCGAGCGCCACCCGCGTTTGAAGAATCTGCTTCAAGTCCGCTTCGACATCACTTGTTCTTTGATCCATTGGGCATCTTCCTTGATTGCATAAAGGGTTCGACGAGGCATCGCTTGCACGCTACCGGCCAGCGTTTTGGCTTTGATCAGTAACACGGCCCCCACTGCGGCCAGCAGGCCACCGATGAGTCCGTAGGACGCCCATAACGGCAATCCGAACCACTCGTGCAGGCCATAGACCAGCATCAGTAATAAGAACAGTCCGCCGATCGCGACAAAACCGATTCCAACCCCCATTCCGGTCGCAGCCCGCCCGGCCTTGCCCACCTCCAGCTTCACTTCATCGCGGAACAACTGCGCTTCTTGGCGAACGAGCAGCGCGGCATCCTGGAGAATCCCCTTCACAATATCCGCAAGCCCAAGTCTGGATTGATTAGCGGCCATAGGACACCCTCATACGCCGGGCAAGAAAATATCCCACTCCCACGCCGGCGACCAAGGCCGGCCAGGGGTTCTGTTGGATGAGCAGTTCCAGCCGCCGCAATGCGGTGTCGCCCATCGAGGTCACCGCCGCCTCGGCACTCCGCCGGGACGTGACGGGCCGCGGCGCTTCCGCTAGGCCGGCACCTGGTGCCGTCCCTTGCCCTTGGGATCCGATCACTGTGGAAAGAGGGGCCTGCGGCTCATCCATCGCGTCTCTCCTCATTTCTTGAAGCCCGGTCGAGCCGCTTCGCTCAGCATTCGCCGGCGGCACGAGCACCGAGGCTCGGCTGTGCATGTCCGCTATTCGATCCTGCGAGACGATCAACGACACGATGGCCGCCAACAGCCCATACCCGGCCACGAGTCTCACAGAGGTTTCGGTCCCGGGATGCTTCCCGAGACGACCCGTCCGTCGAGGCCGGCGGACATCCGTGCCGCCTTCCCCGCTAAACCGCAATTTTGTATTCAAGCTCCTCATTGCGCTGCTGAAGAGTACGAGACAGCCTTACCAGGCCGCCTTCCCCAAGCAGCGCCTCCGCCATGCCGAAGAATTCGCGCTCTTCGCGCTCAACATGGTTGCGGACCTGCTGCATCAGATCGACGACCCCTCGCAGGAACACGTCGTCTTGCGTCACCTCATGCAGACGAGTCATCCGCGAGGCCATGGCCCGATGCTCGCGCAAGGCTTCCCGAATGCAGCCCTCCGCCTGGCGATGCCCTTGCCGCTCCGCCTGTTGCCGGACGGCGGGGTAAAAGACCTCCGCTTTCAACTGCGTGTAGCGCGCGATGTCACGCAAGAGTCGATTCGCCAAGAAATACCGGTCGTCACCGCCCGAGGTCTCAAACCCGTCATAGTGGCTCTGTAGGTTTTCATGCATCGCCCTCAGCAGCAACAGGGCGTTGGAGATTCGCTGTCCGGCCCTCGCGGGCCCCCTTTTCTCACGATGACGAGTGTGGTCCCGGCCTGGACTCTGCCGCATCTCAATGACCCGCCTCGCGGCCCTGCTTGCGCTGAGCGCGTCCCTGCGCCCGTCGTGAGCCGAACATCCTTCTTCGACAGTACCAACCTGGTGAAACGTCACCAACTGGTGTCTTCCCTAGCAAATGGTCAATACCACAAGACCTTTCAGCGTGAGCCACTGCACACCGAGCAAGGCTTCGCACCGGCGGTCTGTTTGACCACCTGCCAGGGCTCGAATCAGCCGAGCCGCTCGAAGAGCGCAACCGGGCAGTGGCGGAAGGCCTGTGCCGCCGGCAACACTCGTCGCCCCTGCATCGATTCCGGCTCAACAATTTCCCCGGTGAACAGATTTCGGAAACGCCCGGCATTCTGTCCCGGTGGCACTGCCACCCAACTGTCCTCCCACGGGACACTCAGCGGACGCTCTGACCGCTGGGAGGTGAGCGTCGCCAGAAACCGCGGGATCACCGTCATGACAGCCTGCGCCTCATGCACGCGCGCAAACGCGCAGAGCTGCTGCCTTCTCGCCCCGCCGCTTTCCAACGGCACGTACTCCCCGAGTTGGAACACCGCCGGATGACGACGCCGTTGGGCCAGCGTCGTCATGATGACAAACAGTTTCAGTCGTCCGTCCGGAACCTGCTCCACCAGCGAACGGATGAACTCTGTCCGCGGCTGCACCTCCATGCCGTGGCGGAGATCGTTCAGCAGCCTCAATCGAACGTCATAGTCGACCGGCCGCCGGTTATCGGGATCGACGAGGCTGAAATCCCACAGTTCGGTGCCCTGATAGAAATCTGGAATGCCCGGCGCCGTCAGCTTCACCAACAGCTGGGCCAGTGCCGTGTACAGCCCGGCATGGACGAGGTGCGTATGCATCGCGAGCACATCTGCCAGGAACGCGCCGGAGCGGGTCCGGTCCAGCGCCGCCGCGACAAACTCCTGTACGGCCTGCTCATAGGGTTGATTGGGATTCACCCAGCTCGTATGCGTCTTCGCTTCACGGACGGCCTTGACCATGTACTGCTGGATCCGCCCGCAAAACACGCCGTACGCGTCGTCATCCATCGCCTCAAGCGGCCAAGCTCCGAGCACGGTCTGGTAAAACAGGTATTCGTCGTTCCGGTCCGGCAGCCGCTCGCCCTCCGAATCCCGCCGGTACTTGCGGTTCATGCGGCTCCACCGGCTGACCGCAGCCTTCCATTCCCGCGGCATTTCGGACAACACGTTGAGACGCGCCCGCACATCCTCGCTGCGCTTCGTGTCGTGCGTGGACGACGCCGACAACGCATGGGGCCATCGGGCTTGTCGCTCGCGCATTCGTTTATGAAACTCCTCGATCGGCAGGCCGAACTGTTCCGGTTCGCCGCCGACCTCGTTCAGGGACAGGAGGCGGTTGAACCGGTAGAACACCGTGTCTTCGATGCCCTTCGCCGTCACCGGGCTCGTCGTTTGCTGGAACTTCATGACAAAGCGGTTCTGGTTGTCGCGCTCCTGCGCCGTCCTGGCCTCCCGTTGTTTCAGGAGAATCGACCGGATGAAATCGAACACTTGTCCGCTCAGCGCGGGATTGCGCCGCTTGGCCCGCGCCACGGCCATATGAATAAACGCCCGGTCCCGCTCGGCTACGGGCTCCGGCCCGTCGGTGGCGTAGGTACGGTACACAGGAAAACTCGCGATGATTTCCCTGATCGCATGGGTGAGGCTGTTCAGCGTAAAGTCGCGCGATCGGCGGTCGCGCTCTGAGAGCGTATTTAACTGATGTCCGAGGACGTTCAGCTCACTGGACATGGACGCCCGCATGATCAACTGTTTGCCGGCATACGCCAGCTCGCTATAGACGGGCTCTCGTCCGATGAAGCGGCTGTAAATGTCGGTCCAGGCCCGTTCGTTGGCGCTCGGCACGAACACCCCGTTCACCAGATTGATGAAGTCGTACCCCGTGGTGCCCTGCACCGGCCAATCCGGCAGCGGCTCGCCGGTGCCGAGAATCTTTTCGACGACGACGAACAGCGACGCCTCGCCGAGATTGCCGCCCTCCGGATGTCGGGCCATCGTGTGCAGGTCCCGTAAGTACCGGCCCGGATCGTACAGGCCGTCCACATGGTCCACCCGCACCCCGGTCACCGCGCCGGCCCGGATCAGTCGGAACAGCAGACGGTGGGACTCTTGAAACACCATCGGATGTTCCATGCGGATGGCGGCCAGTTCATTGATGTCGAAGAAGCGGCGGTAGTTGATTTCTTCGGAGGCGACTTTCCATGACGCCAGCCGATAGGCCTGTTCGTCCAGCAAGGCGTCCATTTCGTCGAAACTCTCCGGCTTGCCTTTGATGCCGTTGAGGCGGGCCACGCTTTCCTGTACATGCGCGTCGACGAGCGGACTCTGCGCCATGAGGGTGGCCAGTCGTTTCTTGACGACCTCCACCTCACGGGACCGCTCCGCGATCAGGTCTTCCTCCGTCGCATCCGTCCCCGGAAGGTTCCGCAACGCGGTCAGGATACTCTGCAGTTCCATGACCGAAGGGTCGGACTCACCGGCCTGTTCGATCAATCGATCCAGGCGCGCGCCCAGGATCCGGCTCCATGATTTGGGCGTGAGCGGCAACCGATAGTCGTAATACCGCACGGCGAGGTCGCCCCGGTTAAGTTCAACGGCGATGTCCTGATTTTCCAGCACGGTCCCGTACTGGTCGCCGAGGATCGGCAGCAGCACCTTGTTGTGCAATTCGCGTTTGATCGGATGCCAGTCGATGTCGAAGGCCTGCGCATACCGTGCACTGGGGCCGTTTTCCAGCACATCCCGCCACCAAGGGTTCAACGCCTTTCCAATCCCCATGTGGTTGGGGACCACGTCCACGAGCAGTCCCATGTGATGGGCGCGCAGGATGTCCGCGAAGCGGAAGAAGTCTTCTTCCGTGCCCAATTCGGGATTGAGCAGAGTGGGATCAATCGTGTCGTACCCGTGCTCGCTGCCGGGCATCGACTTGATGATGGGCGACACGTAACAGTCCGAGATGCCCAACGCGTCGAGATACGGCACGATGGCCGCCGCGTCGCCAAACGTGAAGGCATGGTGCAGTTGCAGTCGGTAGGTCGCCAGCGGGATGCGTGCGCTCATGGATCGTCCCCGTCACACGGCGGCGCGCATGGCGTCGGGCTGCGACCAGTCCGCTCGGGTGACCACCACCAGCCCCGACGTCGACACATGAAACCGGCGGCGGTCGTCGGCTTGATCGTATCCGATGCGGCTCCCGCCTGGAATCGAGCTGCCCCGGTCGGCGATCACCCGCCGGAGCCGCGCATTCGGACCGATTGATACGCCGTCAAGCAGGACACACTCTTCTACGTGGGCCTCCGGGTCGATCCGCACGCCGCGTCCCACCATCGATCGCAGGACCCTGGCATCCCGGCACAGGCTGCCCGGCCCGACCATGGACGCATCCACATAGCTCCGCACGAAACAGGCCGGGGGCCCGTCGTACGAACCGGACAAGATCGGCCAGGCAGGATTCCGCAAATCGAACAGCGGCTGCTCACCCAGCACATCCATGTTGGCCTGCCAATAGGTTTCCACTGTCCCCACATCGCGCCAATATCCCTGCTCCTCATAGGAGCGGACCCCCGGGATCCGGTTCGACTGAACGTCATACACGTGCACGCGATGCCCGGCCAGAAGCTCGGGCACGATGGTGCGGCCAAAATCATGAGGGCCGGGGCGGGAGGCATCCCGCTTCAGCAACGGCACCAACACCTTCGTGGAGAACAAATAATTGCCCATGGACGACAAGGCATGCCCGGGGCGCCCCGGCATGGGTTTGGGGCTGGCGGGTTTTTCTTCAAACCCGATCATGCGGCCGTCGGCATCCGCCTCGAGAATGCCGAACCCGCTGGCGTCGCCCACGGGAACCGGCAATGACGCGACGGTCACATCGGAGTCGCGCGCCACGTGCTGCTGAACCATCTGACGGATGTCCATCCGATACACATGGTCGGCTCCGAACACGGCCATCACGTCGGGGGCAAAGTCCTCCACGAGATTGAGGTTTTGATAAACGGCGTCCGCGGTCCCCTCGTACCATCCTTCCCGGGCGCGCATTTGCGGCGGCACCACGCTGATGAAGCTGTGCGTGTTTCGTCCCCCGATGTGCCACGCTTGCCGGAGATGCTCGATGAGCGATTGTGATCGGTATTGCACGAGCACATACAGCGCGGACAGGCCCGAGTTCACAAAATTGCTCAACACAAAATCGACGATACGGTATTGCCCGCCGAAGGGGACGGCTGGTTTGCTCCGTTCGGCGGTGAGCGGGAGCAACCGTTCACCCTTGCCGCCGGCCATAATCATGCCCAGCACACGAACTGGATTCATCCCGTTCCTCCGGTGTGAGACGGACCACCCACAGGAACGGGTGGCGATTCGTGCCGTGTCGTGACGATAACAACGGCATTCCAGGCCCCTAACTAGGCGTTCCCCTGAGATCCTCGGAGGGCGGCCCCGGTCGCGGCCATTTTGGCCTCTGCGGAAACACTTGCGGAGGTCTGCACGGCTTGGTACGTTGACGTCGTTCGCAGTGATCCCTTTTGAAGGAGACCACCATGTCAAACATCCGGCTCGTTGTGTGCCTCCTCATCTCGGTCGTCAGCCTTTCCCTGGGTGCCGCTGCGAACGCGGCCACGGACAATGGCCCGCCGGCGGAACAACCCGATCAACCGCCGCAGCAGGAGCCCTCGCAGAAAGAGTCGCCCACAGACACACCGCCGTCGGAATCGCCGCAGACCAGAGAACCTTCACCAAAAGAACCGAAGGAACCGCCGAAAGAAAAAGAATCGAAGGAACCGCCCAAGAACGGGCAAGCCGTCGAACCAAAACCCGAACCAAAACCGAAACCGGCACCGGCCCCGGACCGCAAACCCGACGCCAAACCGGGAGCGGACGACAAGCCTGAGAAGCCGGCGGACAAGCAGCCCGAGTCGGCGGAGCCCAAACGCAAGCCGAGCCCGGAGCAGAAACCGGCTGCGGAGAAACCGGGGGCGGACCGGAAGCCGGAGGCCAAACCGGCACCGGATAAACAGGACAAGCCGGCGGCAAAGCCGTCCGAAGAACCCCCGCCGCAACCGACGCCGATCGTGGAGGACCCGGGTGCAAAAAAACCCGTGGCGTCGCTCACCCTGTCGATCAAACTCATGTTGATGACCGAACCATCCTTATTCCCTCATGAGTTGGAAGTCGCACTGGACGGCCACAAAGCCGTCTTGAGTGGAGCGGTTGCCTCGGACGAGGAGAAAACCAAGGCCGCGGAGCTGGCGAAATCCGTCGACGGTGTCGAGTCGGTGGTGAACAAGCTCACGGTGAACCCCGCCTTGCGGGCCGCCTGGGCAAAGAAACAAGATGAGACCATCACGCAATTGGTCAAAGACCGGCTGAGCAGAAGCGAGACCTTGAAGGCGGTCGGCTTCGATGTCAAGACGGAGAACGGCGTCGTGTCTCTCAGCGGAAAAACCCGATTCCAAGTGATCGCGCTCGAAGCGGCCGAAGCCGCCCGGCACGTGCCCGGGGTGCGCTCGGTCAACACCAGCAGCGTGCTCCTCACCGGGAAAGATTAGCCGGATGCCGGAGGAGGAACTTACGGCGGGCCTTCGACCGGTCACAGCCTCTACCGCACGAGCGCGAAGCCGACGACGCTGGCTGCTCACCAGCGACTTCCGTCTGGTGTGGTGGGGACAAGTCGTGTCCCAGATGGGCGACGGCGTCTCCAAGCTGGCCCTGTTGTGGTTCGTGTACTCGGTCACCGGCTCGCCGATGAAAACCAGCATCATCGGCCTGCTGCAGACGATTCCGGCCATTGTGCTCGCCCCCTTGATCGGTGTGATCGTCGACCGGCTGCCAAAAAAAGCCTTGCTGATCGGGTCCGACGTCGTGCGCGCCATCGTCCTGGGAGTCATCCCGTGCGTCATGCCGACCGACACGTTTTCGGTCGGCCATTTGTACGTCCTGGTCACCGTGCACGCCATCGCCACAGCCGTGTTCGGTCCGGCCATGACCGCGGCCATTCCCTCGCTCGTGAAACCGTCCCAATACACGTCGGCCAACGCCCTGCTGCAAAGCACCACCAGCCTGGGCATTATTGTCGGACCGACCCTCAGCGGAATCGGCATCGCCGCCCTCAGTTCCCAAGAAGTGTTGTGTTGGAATGCCGTGACCTATTTGATCGCCGCGGCCTGTTTCGTGCCGATTCGACTGGTGCCTCCCACGATTCCCTTGGTCAAGGAACCGCCCGTCACGTCCATCTTCCATGACATGCTCGAAGGCCTCCGCTATGTCATGAAGGGGCAGCCGGCCGTGCTGCTCCTCACGGCCACGGCCGCCGTGTATACGTTCGCCACCAGCGCCTTCACAACGCTGTTTCCCGTGTTCGGCAGGAAGCTGCTGGATCTGGGCCCGGTGGAAGTCGGCTATTTGTGGTCGATGCTGGGGGTTGGACTCCTGGCCACCTCACTCGGCCTTACCGCGATCAGCGAGTGGAGTATCCCACGGCGCATCGGCATTATCGCCGTCTCGAGTACCATCAGCGGCTTCGCGCTGTTCTCGATGGTGTGGACAACGGGGCCGTTGGTCGCCGCCGCCCTGCTGGCGGTGCTCGGAGCGGGCATCGGGGTCCTCACACCGGTCGCGTGGGGAGTGCTCCAGGAATGGACGCCGCCGCATTTGCTGGGGCGGACCTTGGCCTTCTATACGATGGGGGCGATGATGGCGGCCATGGGCGGCATTACGTTCTTCGGGTGGGTGACGGGTGAGTTCGGCGAAACCACGTCGGTCTTCATGATCGGGATCGTCATGTGCGCCACCGCGCTCATGGCCGGTCTCTTCCTCTCGCGGCTCGATCCAAAGACGACCTAAATTTCCATCGCTCGTTCCGTTCGAGCCCCCATAAGAGCCCCCCACTAGGGGGATCCATCGTACGTGGGCATCGCCAGCGACACGCACTCGCCGGAGCCGGAGGCGCGCTCGCTTGCTGCGGGACAGCCTGTCCGTGCCGCTGCGCAATTCCTCCGAAGAATCCGTATGTTCAGGTGATTCGCGTGATTCACAATGAGGCAAGGTCTGTGCATGGATAGGCGGCACCTGAGGTGGAGAGGAACGTCCAGATGCCGACCACCGTGCACGATGAATCGATCTCCCGTCCCGAGCTCGCCGCGGCGCCCGGCTGGCAATTGCTGTCGACGAAGAACTTTGGATTGTTGTTCTGGGGACAGTTGACCTCGCAGATCGGAGACAGCCTCAACCGCATCGTTCTCCTCTGGTTTGTCTACCAGGTGACCGGCTCCGCGATGAAAATGGTGATCATCGGCTTACTCCAAACCGTCCCGCCGCTGGTGCTCTGTCCCTTCATCGGCGTCTATCTTGACCGCGCGAACAAGAAATCGGTCCTGATCTGGGTAGACCTGCTCCGCTCGGTCATCGTCTTGGCCATCCCGCTGCTCTACGCCATCGACGCCTTGACGTTGGAACGGCTGTATGTCGCCGTATTTTTCTTGGCGGTCGTGTCCACGTTTTTTGGACCGGCGTTGTCTTCCGCCGTTCCTCAAATCGTCCGCCGCGATCAGTTGACAGCCGCCAATGCCATATTGCAGACGACTTATAATATCGGCCTCCTGATCGGCCCTCTGGTCGGCGGCATCGGCATCGCGCTGATCGGGTCTCAAAATGTGTTGTATGTCGATGCCGGCACGTTTTTTATCTCGGCACTCTGCCTGTTGCCGATCACTTTCCGCCCGATTGAACGTTCGAGTGAGGCGGACTCCGCTCGAGCCACCTGGGGAGAAGAGTTGTTTGCCGGGCTTCGATTTATTTGGTTCGAACATCCGACGATCCTGAACCTCATGCTGGCGACGACCTTGTACAGCCTGGCGACGAGCGCCTTCGTCTTCATGCTGCCCGTCTTCGCCGTACAGAACTTGAGCGCCGGCGCGTTTGAACTCGGCCTTCTCTGGTCGGCGTTGGGCGCCGGCATGTTGGCGACCTCCACCTGGCTGGCCTCGCGATCCCAAGGCGATCTCGCGGGGCGGTTCACCATGATCTTTCGCGCCATGATCGTGGGCGGCTTCGCCATGTGCGGGCTCAGCCTCCTGACCGCCCCGCTGGCGGCGGGGCCATTCATGCTGATCATCGGCGGCAGCACCGCCATGTTTATGCCCATCGTCTGGGGAGTCTTGCAGGAAATGACGCCGGAGCCTCTCTTGGGACGAGTCTTCGCGACCTTCAGCACCGGGTCCATGGCGTCGGCCATGGCCGGCATGGCGGGATTCGGCTGGGCGGCCGATACGATGGGCGCGCACGTCAGTGTGCTGGGAATCGGGCTGGTTCTGCTCGGTACGGCCTGCGTGGCGGCATTGTCCTGCCGCCATGCGCGCCGCCCGCCGGCCGCCGAGCCGACATCATCCACGGACCGCGCGCAACCGGCCTCCACTGAACTCGCCGCCTGACGCCTGACCGAACAATCTCTCTCTGCTAGGCCGCACCACTTTGCGGATAGGCCAGGTCGGCCTGGACTCGATGATCAACCGCCTTCCAATCGATGTTGGCAAAAAAGGCATCGATATAATCCGCCCGCTTCGAGGGCGTATAGTCGAGCAGATAGGCATGCTCCCACACGTCCATCACGAGCACCGGAATAAATCCCGCGACATTGCCGTGTTCGTGCAGCGAGGTCCAATGATTGGTCAGCCGTCCGGTCGCCGGGTGTTGATAACAGATGGCCCATCCGACTCCGCGCATCTTCCCCACGCTGACAAAATCGGTTTTCCATCGCTCGAAACTGCCGAACGAATCTTCGGTGCGACGGACGAACGGCGCGTCGGCCGGCGGCCTCGCAGAGGCGTGTTTCCGCATGTTGCCGAAATAATATTCGTGGAGGACCATCCCGTTGTATTCGAAACCCAGGCGCCGGGTGAGTTCCGAGTAGGCCGGCATCTCCTCCTGATCCACGGTCCCATCTTTGAGAAACTCGGCGATTTGGCCGTTCAAGGCGTTGGCGGCCTTGACGTATCCTTCGTAAAGGGCGAAGTGCATCTCCAACGTCCGGTCGGAAATGCCCTGCAAACTATGAAGATCGAACGATTGGACGCGGTATGGTTTATCTCGTTGCATACGGCTCCTCTTCAGCTGGTGATGCGCGCCTCGGGTTCAATGTCGAGAATCTTGACGTCGATAATGACCTGTTTGCCCGCCAGCGGGTGATTGAAATCTACGTGCGCCTCGTCTCCCGTCAACGCGACGACCACAAAGGGGATGCCCTCCTCCGTCGTGAGGACGGTGCCGGGGATCACATCCGACGGTAACAGACGAGCCGCAATGACGGTGAGCTTCGAATCGTCGTACGGGCCGAAGGCATCATCCGCCGACAAGTCGACGCGTTTTTCTTCCCCCTTTTTCATTCCCCACAGAGCCTTTTCGAGATTGGGCAACATGTCATGATGCCCCGGTGCGAATTGGCTGACATTCTTGGGGATGACGAGTTGGGAGTCCGGCACCGTGATGGTGTACTCCATCAAAACGGTCATCCCGTCGCCGACGACGACCTCGTCGACGGCCTGTGCGGTGGGCAACACCGCGAGGCCCCCCGCCATGATCGTCAGCAGCGCCCAGATGCCGAGCAGTCTCATAATCGTCTTGCCTTTCTCCGGTCTCCCGGTCTGCGCGCGGCTTTAACACTGAAAAAGTCCGCCAGCCGCGTTCTCGCGTCGCTCATAGGCTCCACGTACGGGATAAAGTACGATTCGCCTCTTCGGTCGCTGCGGCCTTGCTGGACGGCCATTGTGAGCATCCCGCCTGGCTATTTGGTATGGCCTCACACTTCGGGATCGCGACGCCAGTGAGAGGCTCAAAAAGAGTTTTTCCGCAGCCTGTTAATGCGGCGCGAGACGCTCCGGGTCCGGTGCCTCGCCGGACGCCGGGCCTTCCGCAGACCGGGTCATATTGCGTGCTGTATAGGACTGACGCCATTGCGTGTACTGTTCCGGCCGCAGCACATCCGCAGCCTTCCGCCATGCGGTAATGCCGACCATGCGCAGTTTACTGTGCTCCTCATCCGCGTGGTGCACCGCCGATTCCACCGCGGACAGAGAACTGTGACGATCGTGGATGAGCTTCAGCGCCTCCATCTCGGCTTCCTTGTACACCGCCTCACGCCGGGCCTTAGTCTGGGCATAGTGGTCGCCGATCCGTTTAA
>CAYQDJ010000048.1:0-24310 GCA_964416255.1 uncultured Nitrospira sp.
TGCTCGAGCCGGTCGCGGATCGACGTGATGGCCACTTCATCGAGCGTCCCCGTCGCCTCCTTGCGATACCGCGCAATAAAGGGCACCGTCGCGCCGTCGTCCAACAGCCCTACAGCCGCCGCCACCTGCTGCGAACCAACCGACAATTCCCGGGCAAGGGCATGAACGATGGTCGACTGCGTGGCCCCAGGCACCCTGTCCATCGAAGACGAATCCATCTCAACCCTAACTTTCCGAAAGAACGGCCGGCCGCGCCGCTGTTGGCGCAGCACCATGCTTTCTCCTGCAATCGTCACAGTCTGCTCACGCCACCCTCGGCGCCGAGACGCTCACCCTTCGCCGGGAAGACGCTTCCGCTGTCCAGGAGACCACAGCGACTCAACACGTATGTCAACCAGCTGTCGGAAATGTGAGATGCCTGTCGGCATGCTGGATGCTGGTGCGGGATCTTGAACGGTATGCCGGCCCAACCAGGATCCCGCGGGGAGGGACTGTACCAGAGTCGGCCGCCGGCTTCCAGCCGGACGCCGGCTTGCGCTGGCGCTTTTCCCCGGCTCTCCGTTACACTCCTCTCTCCTCAGGATGGAGCCGGTTATGCAAACTGAACGCAACCCGAATTATTATGCGGTACTGGAGTTGCTCCCCACGGCCACCGAAACGGAGATCAAGAAAGCCTGGCATGAGCAGATGCAGGTGTGGCATCCCGACCGCTTTGCCCATTCTCCCGCCCTCCAGCGCAAAGTGGAGAGTCGGACGCAACTAATCAACCGGGCCTATCAAACCTTGAGCGACCCCGTCTCACGTGCGCGTTATGATGGCACACTGCGGGCCTCCTCCACCCCCGCGACAACCACCACTCCGCCCCCGCGGCCGTCGTCCCCCCCGCCGCCGCGGCCGACGCCACGATCACGGCAGGATCCCAGAGGACCGCAGTCGTTGATCACACTTGCCGGCCAGGGCCGGCCCAAGACCCTGGTGCCGGCCATCCAGATGCTGGTCGATGCGAAGGAACTCCATCCGTACGAGTTTCACGGGCTCGTCCGCATCGCCGGCACCACTCGAACGTCCCTGTCTGCGGGTGATTATGCCATTGCCGAAGCACCGGACATCTTTCGTGTGGAGCGCCGGCGTGTCGACGAGTTTAATACAATTTTTTCGAATCCCTCCGACAATCGGCCTCGCTTTGCGGCGGAACTGGAACCGCTCCTGGCCTTTCCGCATCGCTTTCTCATTATCGAAGGCACCATCCAGTACAGTAAGGGCGGAGGCCGCCTCGGCCAATATCATAAAAACGGATTGCTCGATTTCCTGGATGCGTTGACCGCCCGGTTTGGACTCAACATCATCTATACGGACAACCGCGAGGACGCGGAGGAACGGGTGGCCAATCTCGCCGCCACTCACTATGCGTACCACTATGCCGAACAGTTGGGCTCCGGACGCTGCCTCACCGAGGAGGGGTTATGACACTCGGCTGCTGGTCCGCCCACCTGCGTGAGACGGTACGTAGCAAGAGACAGAGGACCGTCGACGGGAGCCCGATCCACACCGCTTCGCTCCCGAGGACGCGCAGGCCGTATCCGCTGAAAAATTCCTGCATTCCGATCGGAGAGACCAGAACGGGCCTGACCGGGAGGAAATACCGGTTGTTCTCGAAGGGAGCAAAAAACGCCACGCCCAACCCTCCATTGGTCAAGGCATCCAGCACGCCGTGTGACGCGGTGCAGAGGAACAAATACAGTCCGACGGCTCCCATGACCACCGACGGCCTTCCGCGATAACACACGCCGGTGAGCGCGGCGCTCACCAGGGCGGCAAACAAGAGCGAGTGCGTGATACCGCGATGCCCCCACACTGCACCATAGTCAATGCCAAGCGCGAATCCAATGACGTCCACATCCGGCAGGATGGAACAGGCAACCCCCAGTGCAAGCGTACGCCGGTTCATCAGATGGCCGTGAACCGCGCGTCCCATGGTCAGCGCCACAACCGCGTGAGCAAAAGCCGACGCCATGGACCCTCACGTCCCTTTCACAAAGTTGCGCTGGCGCCAAGCTTCGTACAACACCACGGCCACGGTATTCGACAGGTTGAGGCTCCGGCTTTTGGCCACCATCGGCAGGCGGATGCACTGCTCATCGGGAAGATTGCCAAGCATGGCCGCCGGCAGCCCGCGTGTTTCCGGACCGAACACCCATGCGTCATCATCCGCATACGTCACCAGATCGTACCGTTGCCGACCTTTGGTGGACACGGCGAACAGCCGGTGGTGCTTGAAGTGATCCGCGCACGCCGACCAGGTCTCATGCACGGTGATCGAGGCATACTCGTGATAGTCGAGCCCGGCGCGCCGCAAAAGCCGGTCTTCCAGGCTGAAGCCCAGCGGTCGCACCAAGTGCAGCGCGGCCCCGGTATTCGCGCACAGACGGATGATGTTGCCGGTATTGGACGGGATTTCCGGTTGATAGAGAATGACGTTGAACATAGGACTGGGAGTGCGGGCGGACTTATCCCCGGCCGGCGGTGCTACCGAGGTTGGAAGACCTCGCGATAGACTGTGGCCAGGTCCTGCAACACCCGTCCGCCGTCGCCCCGAAACACCGACCCATGCATGGTGGCCAGCGTCGCCGGCTTGAGCGCAGCCAGCCGCTGCAGGGTGGGATCCGTGAGCGTGCAATAGGGCAGATAGTTGGCCAACGGTCCTTGCTGATAGTCCACCAGCACGCGGCGACACCGTTCGATGACATCCGACTCCGTGGTCGGTGGCCCGTCTCCACTTTGGTGCAGGAGGTCGGAGCAGAAGAGCGTCCCATGCGTCTCTTCGAACAGCAGGCCGGACTCCCAGCAATGCGGGACGTGCGGCGTGCCGAGAAAACGGAATCGATACTTCCCGGTCGGCAAAATTTCTCCGTCCGTCATCCCTTTGGCGGGCCTGAGCGCGACACAATCGTCGACGCTGACCAATTTGCCCACGAGACTGCACACCGCCGTGGAGTGCGGCGCCAGCCGCTGCCACTCCGGCAGGGAGGCGCATTCATCCGCTTCGACATGGCTGAATCCTACCCAGCGCACACGTGCCGGGTCGATCAGCGACGCCACGCCGTCCTTCACGCCCTGAAGCAGGGAGCGGAGACCGGTATGGAACAGCAGCGGTTCGTCGTCCCGCACCAAGAACTGACTAAACTGAAGATCGAACGGCTCGACGAACGTCGTGATCTGAAAGATATCCGGTGCTACCTCTGTCACGCGTGCCATGGCATCCTCCGTTGCACGAAGTCCTCACCCGCCGTACCCATCGGGATTCTGGCTCTGCCAGCGCCAAGCATCCTCGCACATCTCACTCAGCCCGCGCTCGGGCCGCCAGCCAAGCAGCCGGAACGCCCGGCTCGGGTCGGCATAACAGGCGGCGACGTCCCCGGCACGTCGAGGAGCAAACTCGTACGGGATAGGTCGGCCGCTGGCCTTCTCAAACGCCGCCACCACGTCCAAGACACTGTGGCCTGAGCCGGTGCCGAGGTTCACGGTCAGACAGTCGCGTTGATTCTCTCCAGTTCGATTCAGGGCTTCCAGAGCCTTCAGATGTCCCTGTGCCAGATCCACCACGTGGATGTAGTCTCGCACGCCGGTGCCATCCGGTGTCGGATAATCCCGCCCCCACACATTCACACGATCCAATCGCCGCACCGCCACCTGCGCAACGTACGGCAGCAGATTATTCGGGACGCCTCGCGGATCCTCCCCGATAAGGCCGCTGGGATGCGCGCCGACGGGGTTGAAATAGCGCAGGATGCCGAGGTTCCAGGACGCGTCGCTTCGTTTGAGATCGCGCAACATCTCTTCCACCACCAGTTTGGTCCGGCCGTAGGGATTGGTTGCGCTCAGGGGATGATCTTCCGTCAGGGGAAGCCGCAACGGATCGCCATAGACCGTGGCTGACGAACTGAACACCAGTGTCCTGACGCCGCACTCACGCATGGCTTCCAGCACGCGCAGCGAGCCGACCACATTGTTATCATAGTAGGACAATGGCTGCTGCACCGATTCTCCCACCGCCTTGAGCCCGGCAAAGTGAATGAGCGCGCGCGCCCCGCTTTTCCGCAATGCCGCCGCCACCGCGGCCCGGTCTCGACAATCCCCCTCGATCAGACGCACGGATTTTCCCGTGATGCGCTGCACTCGGGCCAATGATTCCAAACGGCTATTGCTGAGGTTGTCGAACACCGTGAGTTCATGCCCCGCCTGCAACAATTCCACACAGCTATGCGATCCGATGTAGCCCGCGCCCCCGGTCACAAGAATCATCTCGTCATCTCCCATGGAACAAAACGGCCACAGCGGCCGTGTTCAACCCGTGCCTGCGTGTGACTTGGACACCAGGCCACACGTGGCTCGACACAGAGTACAGGAAAACGACGCGGCGCTCACCTGCTTCTTTCAGCTCCACCGGGGCCCGACCGCTGGCGATCTCCCGTAGAGCGCCGCGGCTCACCGAATCCCTGTCTACCGGACAAATCCTTTGTCCAGGTGATGCCTCTGGCCAACCCCGCCTGCCGTGGCACGGGATGATCAGGCCCCCGCGCCGCGACGTGCTGAAGCCCACACGGGAGGCTTCATCTGCATTATAATGACAGGCGAATGAACAGGGATGGCGTGAAGAGTCTGCTGAATTGGTTCCATCGACTGACCGCTTGCCCCATCGTCCGGCTGCTCATGGTCCCACCGGCCGTGATCTTCCTCATGCACTCCCCGGCTCCGGCTGAGGACACCGAAGCCCGCGTCGCCGAGCGGGCCAAGGCGGTATGGGAAAGCGGGGCCCTCTCCCCTGCGCTCGACATCCTCGATGAAGGCATTCAGGACCATCCCGACGCGCTGACGCTCCACAAGATGCGCGGCGATATTCTGGCCAGCTCCCGCGGCGCCCAGGAGGCGGTCGCGGCGTATGAGAAGGCGCTGGCCGGAGACCCGACCGCCTTGGACGTCCGATGGGCGAAATGGAGCGTGCTCACTCGATCCGGACAGGGGGAGGAATCTATCGCGGAATTGCGCCGCATCGCGCAGATCGACGATCACAATCCCTTGATTCACCTTCGGCTCGCACAAGAGCTTCGCAAAGTAGACCAGCTGGAGGACTCATTGAACGCCTACAAGAAAGCCGTCGAACTGGCGCCGGATCTGCTCGGCTGGCGGTTGGACATGGCCCGGGCTCGGTTCGACGTCTTGGATTATCAGGGTGCCGATGCAGACATCCAGTATGTGCTCGACCACATGCCGCCCGGGTCTCCCCTCGAATTGTCCGCCAAAAATCTTCGGTCCGTCCTCACGGATTCCATCGATCGCGGCCGACGGTTTCGACCGCAACTCACACCCGACGCAAATGCCGACCGGTTGAAAGAATGGGCCGCCATTCGTGCAGACGCCTGGAACCTGTTTGCCGAGGGGCGTTACGAAGAGGCGGAGCCGGTGTACCGGCGCGTCCTATCGTTGAACCCTCGAGACCCGCTCGCCACCCACCAATTGGGGGTCATCCTGATGAAGCTCGGCCGATGCCAAGATGCGCTGGCCGTGTTCGGCACCGTCTTGAACCTCAACCCCAGCGAAGACGATTACGCGGACACGGTCTTCCGCATGGGGCGGTGCCTGGTGGAGTTGGAACAGTGGGAAGACGCCCTGATGCATTTTCAGGTGCTGTATGACGCCGCCGTCGAGTTTGACCAAGCGAATAAGGACGTCCCCCTTCCGGCGGGCACGCGTGTCCTTGATACCGCCAAACTCGCTGGGTGGCTGGAGCAAGTCCGTCCGCATGTGCCCGGCTGGGAGAAGCTCGTCCCGACCGAGCCGACCGCCGCTCTCTCAGCCCAGAAGGAGGCCCCGGAGTTGTCGGTGGAAGTCTTGCGGGAACGAGCGACCGCGCTGTTGCCGCCTCAGAACACGCTCGACACGAGAGCCTCCCTGTTCGGCCGAGATGCCGATTTCAGTTGGTTTCGTTTTGTCATTCCCGCGAGCAAGGTATTCCGAGATGATTTTCCCACGGGAGCCCATGAGTTTATCCCGCTCAATCCGGGAGACAGTTTCCCCTCCGGTCAGCAAGAGATTTACCTGGTGTTCGGACTCGTCTCCGCCTCGTACGACGCCGTGCCTCTGACCGCTCGCTGCGTCTTGGAACCGCTGGAGATGACGGGAGAGCCGCGCATCGTCGCGCAGGACCGCGTGCTGACCTCGACCAACGATCAATCGGGCTATTTTATGCTCTCTCCCCCTCAGACCGGATGGACCCCGGGCCTGTACCGCTGCGGATTATTCTCGGGTGAGCGGACCTCCGCCTATACGCAGGTGGACGAAACCCGATTCAGGATCATGGCGCCCAAGCCAACGTTGTAATGGGCGCGCAATATCAGGCTGGCCCGCTGGCACCCCCATACCCTTGCTTCGCGACGGCAAAAAGCAGAGTATTCTGTCCCGAGACGCCACGATGTCGATCCCCCACACACCACCGGCCGCTGTCCTCATCGTCGATGACGACGTCGATATCGCGCTCGGGCTCAGCGATCTGCTGGCTTTTATGGGCCTCCAGGTGACGGTAGTCCACACCGGTGCCGCCGCCCTCACGAGCGTGCGGGCCACGACGTACGACGTAGTCCTGGTCGATGTGATGCTGCCGGACATGGACGGGTTGTCGGTGCTGTCCGGGCTTCATACGGTCGACTCCACGCTGCCGATTATCATCATCACCGCCTTCGCCGACACCCAGAAAAAACATGACGCATTGGCGGCAGGGGCGTTCGGCTATCTGACGAAGCCCTTTGATACGGAAGACCTGAAGGCGTTGGTGCTGCGTGCGATCGGCGTCAAACACCTTTCGGGCCAAGTGGCGGAGGCCGCGCAAGCGCTGACGGCCAGCGAGGAACGTTTCCGCGAGGTCGTCGAGACCGCCACGGATGCCATCATCTTGGCCGACGAGGACGGCCGCATCATCTCCTGGAACCCCGCGGCCCAATCGCTGTTCGGGTATACGGCGCAGGAGGTGACCGGGCAGCCGCTCACCATCCTGATGCCCCCCTCTTTTCATCCGGCCCACCTCAAGGCGCTCCAGCAGGTCAGAATCAGCGGCGACCTGCGGCACAAGGGCGACCTGCTCCAGGTGCGAGGACTGCGGAAGGACGGCCGGGAATTCCAGGTGGAAATGTCTTTGAGCAGTTGGATTTCCCGCCGGCAGCGATTTTTTTGCGGCATTCTTCGCGACGTCACCGCGCGGCATGAAGCCGACGCGCTGCGACGTCGTCAACAAATCGAACAGCAGACCCTCCTGGACCTGATTCCGGCCATGGTCTGGTACAAAGACACGAAGAATCGGATTCTTCGGGTCAACCGGCTGGCAGCCGAATCGATCGGCAAGACGGTCGAAGCGGTGGAAGGCCGGTCGACCTACGAGCTGTATCCGGAGGAAGCCGAGAAGTATTATCAGGACGACTTGGCGGTCATCCACAGCGGGCACCCCAAACTCGGGATTGTCGAGTTGTATTCGACCGGTGTGGGGGACACACGGTGGGTCCGGACGGACAAAGTCCCCTACCGCGATATGGACGGGACGGTGCTCGGGGTGTTGGTCTTTGCCCAAGATATGACGGAGCAGAAGCGAACGGAAGAAGCGCTGCGCCTGAGCGAGGAACGGCTTCGCTTCATGATCGAGTTGTCTCCCACCGGAATCGTCATGGTCGACGAAGCCGGGACCATCGTCCTGGTGAATTCGGCCCTCGCCCGGCTCTTCGGTTACGAACCGCGCGAGTTGCAGGGACAGTCCGTAGATACGCTGGTGCCGGAGGGGCTGCGGGACCGGCATCCCGACCATCGCCGCACCTTCTTTGCCCGACCCACCTCACGCCAAATGGGCGCCGACCGCGAAATCAGGGGCCTGCGGAAGGATGGCGCCGAATTTCCCATCGAGATCCGCCTGGAACCCTTGCCCATCGGCGACACCGGCTATACGGCCGCGTCGGTCGTCCAGATCCTGCCGCGCCGGGCATGATGGGCATACGTCCCAAGCACCACTTAGGCGACGGGAGGCACCGGCTGCACGACCGGCGGGTTCAGCGGCAGGTCCACATAGAACCGGCTTCCGGATCCCACGACACTCTCAACCCATATGCGGCCGCCGTGCAACAAGACCAGCCGCTTGGTGATATACAAGCCGAGTTGCGCGCCGCGCGCCGGCGAGACCGGAGACGTGACGCCCGAGAACTGGTCGAACACTTTGGGCAACTGATCGGGAAGAATCCCGCAGCCGGTGTCATGGACAATGAAGCGCAGGACCTGATCACCCGAACGCCGGCACTCGACGACCACCCGGCCGTTCGCCGGCGTGAACTTGATGGCGTTGCCGACCAGATTCCACAGCATCTGCTCCACTTTGTCGGCATCCGCCTCGAGAGCCGGAAGATCCGGCTCGATGTCGGCGGAGAGCACGATGGATTTGCAGGAGGCGATGGGCTGCGCATTGTCGCAGACGGTCTTCACTACGTCGCCGGGCGAGATGGGAACGCGGACCAGCGGCAACCCGTCCATTTCCAGCCGAGACCAGTCGAGGATCTGCGCGATCAAGCGGGTGAGCCGGTCGATATTGCTCCTGATTCTGGTGAGGTACGCCGCCTGCTGACCAGTGAGGTCGCCGGTGATGCCGTTGAGCATGTTGTCGACAAACCCCTTGATGGCCGCCATGGGCGTGCGGAGCTCATGAGAGATGACCGACAAAAACCTGGTGCGTATCTGATCCCGGCTGGCCAAACGCTCCTGACTTTCCTGGAGCGACCGCTCCGTCTCCCGTCGAACCGCAATTTCAGCCTCGAGCGCCCGGTTGGCCTCGCGCAACTCTGCGGTCCGCGCCTCGACTCGGAGGCCGAGTTGGCGATGTCCCTCACGCACCGCCGTGTCCGTCGCCGCACGATTGGCGACCAGCACCGCGGTCATCACCAGGGCGACCGCCGTGATGGCGCGATTGACCAGGATTGACCACGCAAGGTGCGTCGACCCGAACAGCGCCAGCGGGATGCAGAGCAATCCAATGGCGATCGCCGCAGCCGCGTAGGGCGCCTGGGCCCAGGGATACTTCAGGCATAGCAGCACGACAAACATGTACAGAATGGGGACATCGAGTGCCGGGGGGGTGATCAAATCAAGGGCAAAGATGCCCGCCGTCAGCAGAGACCACGTCGCCAGGGCTTGTCCTGGCTTGAACACGGCCGGCGCAGGACGACCCTCATCAAGGGGCGGGAGCTTTCGCAACATCTCCGATTCTGAACGTCGCATCGAGTTGAACGTGACTCCGCGCGATCCGCAGCAGCGTCATGCGCCGTGCGTCACAGTGTAGTACTGAAGCGGAACTGCCCTCTCCCGGGATGGCGAGTGTCCCGGCATCTCCGGAATCTCTTCGGTTGGAATGCCGGCGCGCCTCCAATCACGGCACTCCTGGTTTGAACAGAGTACAATACGTCATGGCGCTGGTTCGCACGCGAGAAGAGCAAGCCGAATTCATGGCCCACCTGTTGGACGACCTGCTGCGCATCCCCGGCACTCGGCTCAGAATGGGCGTGGACCCTCTCGTCGGGCTGCTGCCCATCGTCGGAGACATGATGGTCACCGCGATGGGCGCGTCCCTGTTACTCATCGCTCGGCAACTTGACGTCCCCTGGCCCCTGGTCCTCCGCATGTGGCAGAACCAAGTGGTCAACGGTCTCATCGGATCCGTACCCTTCTTCGGCGACGCGTACTCGTTTCATTTTAAGAGCAATGCCATCAATGCGTCCCTCCTCCTGCGGGCCGTCAAGCGGGGGGCAGACGGGACCTGTGCTGTGAGCAGCCGTGCCCTGAGGGCGACCGATCTGTTGCTCATTGCCGGCTTGACGCTTCCCACTCTTGCGATCATCACGGTCATCAGCGTGTGGTTCTGGGAACACAATATGACGTTGCTCTCGCTCCTGTTCCCGACCCCCTACCGCAGCCAGTGAAGCCTTACCCTCACCGGAGCCGAGCTCGAAGCCGCCGTGCCACACCGCGTGTCACCGAGGGGCCGTCAGTTCGTCTTGCGCCACATGACCCCGCATCGACTTTTCAACGATGTTCCCTTCGATTTCCAACGCAATCACGTGGGCCAGTTGCTCGGTCGACAGCGCTCCCATGGGCAATCCTTGGGTCTCGCGATAGAACGGGTCGTCCGGCGAGGCCGTCCGATGGAGATTTACGAGGACCGCCGCGGGTTGGATCGTGCGCCCTGGCTCTCCCACCACCACCGCCTTCTCCTCCGGCATCACCCTCGTACGGGTTGCCCAATCCCGCGCCTGCACGTCGACGTACGATACGTTCCAGATTTTTCCGTTCAACAGGCTGCGCACGGCGTTGGGTGTCCGGCCCATGAAGGAAGGGTCCCGCACGATGGTCTGGAGCGCCTCCCGTACCCGTACATCGTAGAGTTTGGTCGTGGAATCCGGTTGCGTCGGAGGCATCAAAATGGTCGTGCCGAGTTCGTACGCGGGCTGCTGCGCCAAACTGTTGTGGTCGTCGACGGTCTTGAGATAGGTGCCCAGCAGTTGCTCGAGGAGGCGGAGGCGTTCCTCTCCGGACAAGGCGGCAATGTCCTGGTCCCGACGAATCGGAGCACGTGCGAGATTTCGCTCGACCGACAGCTGCTTCTGTTTCGGAGCGGTGTCGGCTTTGCTCACCACCCATTGAAATTCCCTCGCCAGCACCGGAGCCAGTTGCTTGGGATGATGCACATAGCCCTTCTCATTGAGCGATGCCGCGCTGATCAGCAGCCTGACGCGCCCGGGAACGTCGGTCCTGGCGACCAAGAACGGAAACGTTTTCCCCTCTTGATTCACGACCGACGGTTCAATCACCACCTGGCGCAACAGCTCGTTCTCCAGACTCTCATCGACACGCGGATACTTCGTCCGGTCCCGAACCAGGAGGGCCAGCGCATCGATGACTGTCCGGAGCACGGGCTCGGCGTGAAGCTGCTCGGCCGCCTCTGCAGACCATCCGTTGAGCACGACGTGAAAGGAGGCTCCCGGAACCGGATACCCGGTGTTTGAGGATTCCCGATGCGCGTGGCCGGCATGACTCCCCTGTTCCTGATGACTGGCGGCGGCCGTGCCGACGCACAGGAACCAATGGGTGAGGAGCACGATGCTCACGAGGTGAAGCCTCATGCCGACGCTCCGATGTTTACGCGCGTGTGGTTTGTCATGATGCCCGGTCCCAGTCGTTATATATCGCTCCACCTCCGTTGGGAGGGAGTAGGGAAACCCCGGGAACGAGCCCAGCCGTGGCGCATGCTGACGAACGAGGCGGGCCTCACGCCCGCGGCATGGTCGGGGCCGATCCAATTCGGTGGAAGAAATGGCCTGCGCGAGCAGCGGCAGCAGTCGTTCTCAGCGGATCCCCGTGGTGGTCATTTAAATCCCACGACCATACTGTCGGGGCCAGCCAGCCGTTCCACTCGCGAGCGTCTGAACCCTACCTCCTTCATCCAGCGTCTGCCGTCCGCGCCCGTAAAATCGAAACCGCCGTGGGTCTCAATCAACATGTTCAGGCTCATCAGCAGCCCAAACGCATTCTTCTTCCGCGCATCATCGATCAGCGCCTCGTGCACGATGAGGGCTCCGTTGGGGGGAAGCGCCTCGTATGCCTTTCGCAACAGCATCAGTTTTTCATCCAGGTTCCAGTCGTGCAGGATGTGGCCCATGATCAAGACATCGCTCTTCGGCAGCGCCTCCTTAAAAAAGTCGCCCGGAACAAATCGTAACCGTTTGGCGACTCCCCTCGCCTGTGCATACGCGTCGAAAATGGGCTGCACGACCGGCAGATCCATGCCCCCGCCGGCGAGATGCCGATGGGCCCTTGCGATCTCAACGGCCACTCCTCCTTGCGCACAGCCGATATCGGTAAAGGTTCGGTATCGTTTCCAGGGAAATTTCTTGGCGATCGCGCGAGCCGAGGCCAAGCTCAATCCGGTCATCGCCTTCAAAAATCCTTCCAGCCGCTTCGGATCCGCGTAGAGGACTCCAAAAAAATCTTCGCCGGTTTTGGCTTCATTCTGCGGGGTCCCGGTGCGCAGGCCTTCCGTCAACGACCCCCAAAATTTATACAGCCTGGCATTGGACATCTCCAACATGCCTCCCAAATACGAAGGCTGGCTCCGATCGAGAAACCTCGCCGTCTCCGGCGTGTTGGCATAGCGAGTCCCCGCCCGTTTTAACATTCCCAACGCGACCAGGGCGTCGAAAAAATCGCGCGCGCTCCGTGGGTGTAAGCCGAGCCGGGTCGTCAGGGCCGCCGCGTCGAGCGGACCGCGAGCCAATTCCGTGAAGAGGCCCAACTCGATGGCGCTGAGCAAGGTTTTTGAGCCCCAAAAGCCAAAACCCAGTTGCATGATCTTCGTGGGAACGAGCGCAGCGCGAGTCGCCATGATGAAGCACCCTTTCGTGCACGGTGTGGAGAAGGAGGAAAAGGAGATGGTTTGTCACATCGGCATCTCAGCTCTAAACCGCCGGAGCAACAGCTTGCCTGAATGCCGGATGAAACACAATGCGGGTTCCGCCATGAGAATGCGCGGATTCCTGCGCCGGGGTTGGAAGAGGCGCCACCGCTTGGCCGCCGGCACCATTACCTCTTGCCTGGCCTCCTCGCCGCATCAACGCTCCAAATACCCGAGCCCTCTGCGGAGATGTACAGAAACACAAAACAATAGAGCGCGGCCAGTTCACCCATGTTTTGAATCGGCAGCGGCGCCTGCATCCCATGGGCCATCCAATAGGCGAAGGCCATCAGCCCGCTGCACAGGAAGGCCGCCCAGCCGGTAAACAGTCCGATCATCACCAACGCGCCGCCCACCAATTCGATCGGACCGGCGATCGAGACCACGAAGGATGGCAGCGGCATCGGTGGAGGCATCGGAATGTTGAACAGTTTTTGGGTCCCGTGCCAAAGAAACAGGAAGCCCGTGACGATGCGCATCAAGGCGTACGTCTGCGGGGCATAGGGTTGCATGAAGGTGAACATACGGGCCTCCTTGGACACAGGTGGGAGCAGAACATGGCTTCATGGTTCAAACTAGGATACGCTACTGATTTGCCGATCCTCTGTCAACGCGACCTATTCACGTCACGGAACTTGGACGGCCAACCATTTCTGCCCGGGACGAATGATCTCGTCCGGCACGTGAACATCCAGAGTGCATTCCTGGTCACAGATAAACAGTCTCTGGTCTGGAGGGACAGGAGGGAGCTACCCCTTCTCCGCTCTGGAAGTCTTCCCGTTTCTCTGGAATTTTTCCCTTGCTGCCCAATCGGTTCTCACAATAGACATCTCTCTCGTCACATTAGATTCTTCACATAAGTATATGGACAAGATCATACTTATACGACAATCTTCCATCAGCTACGCGTCGGCACAATCCCTGCTCATTCCGCCCATCCGATGCTCGCCCAAGCTTCCATTTTGTTGATCGACGACAGTCCTGGCGAATGCGAATTGTTCCGGCTGGCCTTGGCGCACAGCGGCTTGGATGTCGCGTTGTACGCGGAGCAGGACGCGGAGTCCGCCGTTCATTGCTTGATGAGAGGCGTTGCGGACGGCCGCCTACCGGCCCTCATCCTCCTCGACTGGCATCTCCCAAAAACCCGCGGCGACAAGTTCCTGCTTCGCCTCCGATCCGATGCCCGCCTGTCATCCATCCCCGTGATCGTGTTCACGACCTCAGACGATGTGGTGGACATGACGGCCGGGTACGGATGCGGCGCCAACGGTTATGTGGTCAAACCCGGCACCTTCGATGAGTTGGTTCGATTTGCGGCCAACCTATGCGGTTATTGGCTCACTTGGAACCGCACACCTGCTCACATCAAGACTCCATGCTGACCAGAGCCGCTCTCAAAAACCCGTATGCCGTCTTCTCGCTCTGCATGATCGCGCTCGTCCTCGGGACGGTGTCGTACGACAAGATGCGCGTGGATATCTTCCCTGAAATCCGCATTCCGACGATCCTCGTGACCACGTTTTATCGAGGGTTGAGCCCGGGAGAAATGGAAGGCGCCATCACGCTGCGGATGGAGCAACGATTCATCGAGGCCAGCTACGTCGAACACATCGAGTCCCAATCGCTGGCCGGCATGAGTTACATCAAAGTGTTTTTCCAACCGGAATACAGCATCGATTCGGCGCAGTCCGAACTGACCAGCCTGGCATACAGCATCATTCGCCTGCTGCCGCCGGGGGTCTATCCTCCGTCGGTCTACAAGTTTGGAGTGGCGAGCCTGCCGATCGGCCTGCTGTCCGTCAGCAGCGACACGCTCGGGCCAAAAGAAATCCGCGACCTGGCCTATTTCAATGTCCGTCAGCAAATCGCCGGCATACCGGGCATCTCGTTCGGCCCGCCGCTGGGAGGCAAGGTCCGCCAGATTACCGTCTTCCTCGATCAACAACGATTGCTGGCCCGCGGCATATCGCCCTCGGAAGTCGTGAAGGCGATCAATGCGCAAAGCGCCATCATTCCGGCCGGCGACATCAAACTCGGCGACTTGGATTATTACGTCTATTCCAACAGCCTCGTCGACGTGGTCGACAAACTCAACGACATTCCGATCAAGGTCGTGAACGGAACCCCGGTGTTCGTGCGGGATATCGGCACGGCGGCCGATAGTTCGGCGATTCAAACCTCCATCGTCCGGGTGAACGGGCGCGAAGCGACGTACTTGCCGATCACCAGGCAGGAAGGGGCGAACACCCTCGAAGTGACGGACGGTATCCGCGCCAAACTCAAGAAGCTGACGGACATTCCCGCGGACGCCAGCGTCAAATTCATCTACGACCAGTCCCTCTATATCCGCCAAGCCATTGCCAATCTCCAGACAGAGGGCCTGTTGGGAGCGGCGCTCGCGGGCCTGATGATTTTTCTTTTTTTGCGCAGCATCAAGGCGGCGCTGGTCGTCGGGTTGGCGATTCCCCTCTCTCTCACCTCCGCTCTGGTCGCCCTTTATCTGACCGGACAAACCGTGAACATCATGACGTTGGGCGGGCTGGCGTTGGTGATCGGCACGTTATTGGACAACAATATCGTCGTGCAGGAGAATCTGCACCGGCATCTGGAGATGGGCAAAGAAGGCCGCACCGCCGCCGAAGACAGCGCCACGGAACTCACGCTCCCCATCTTCGTCGCCACCATCTGCATTTTGATCGTGTATCTGCCGATCGTCTTTTTCACCGGGATCATCAAGTATCTCTTCGTCCCGTTGGCCATGACCGTGGCCTTCGCCATGCTCGCCGACTATGCCGTGTCGATGTCGGTCACGCCGGTGATCTTGGCGCGCCTGTATCACCGGGGACACGGCCTCCGAGTCGAGGAAGCAGAGGATCTGAAGGGCTGGTTCCGCCACGTCTTGTCCGTCTACGAACCGGTCCTGCGCGCAGGCCTGCGGTTCAAACCGGTGGTGATCGCCGTGGCGTTGCTCGCGCTGGCCGGCACCGTGGCTTTGCTCGTGCCCCGCCTCCACACCGAATTTTTTCCCAAGATCGACGCCGGCAACTTCACGATGACCGTCAGCGCCCCGGAAGGCTCGCGCATTGAAAAAACGACCGCCATCGTGGCCGACATCGAACGGTTGATCCAGGAGATCATCCCGAAACATGAACTCGAAGAAGTGGTGTCGAACACCGGCCTATACTATGGCGACGCCGCGCGATTTGCCCCCAATACCGGCAACCACACAGCCTATGTCCTGGTGAACCTGGTGACCGGGCATGAAGGGCGCACGGACGACTACGTCACCCAGTTACGGATCAAACTTCGCGAGGCACTGCCGGGAGTCGAGGTGAGCTTTCAGACCGGCGGGGTCATCAGCGACGTGCTGAATTTCGGGCTGCGGGCGCCAATCGATATTCAAGTGAAGGGCCCGGGTCTGGACCTCATTCGTCCGGTGGCCGAGGAAATCCGTGACAAGGTCGCCCAGGTGGCCGACACAACCGACGTGCGCATCAAGCAGGGGAAAAGTTATCCGGAACTGCACGTGAACGTGGACCGTACCAAGGCCGCCTATTACGGCCTGACTCAGCATCGGGTAATTGTGGACGTGATCACCGGCATCAGCTCCAACCTCGCCCTGAACCCCAATTATTGGCTCGATCCCAAGACGGCAAACGGCTATTTCCTGCTGGCCCAATACCCTGAGCAATCCCTTCAGACGACGGAGGATCTGCTGAACATTCCCGTCATCGGCGCGCGGACGCCGTTGAATCCCACGGCCGCCCTCACTTCGGCCGGACTGAGTGGGTCAACGGTCGCCCTTCAGAATACCCCCTTTGTCGGACGACAGCTGGATTTCTCGACCGGCTTCTATGCGAATGGGGACACGCTTCACGGCCCTCCGGTGTTGCTTCGCGACGTGGCCTCGCTCGACATGAGGACGGGGCCGGACAGTGTGGACCACTACGATCTGTCCCGCCTCATTGACGTATTGGTCACTCCGGTTGGGAATGACCTGGGCCGGGTGGCAGCCGAAATCGAACAGGTGCTGTCGACCGTTCACCTCCCGAAGGACGTCACCATCGACATCAAGGGTGAGGTGGCCAATATGCGGGCGGCATTCGGCAATTTCGCCTTGGCCCTCCCGCTGGCCGTGTTGTTGGTCTATCTCGTCATGGTCGGATTGTTTCGCTCGATGACCGATCCTCTCATCATTTTGATTGCCGTACCGCTCGGATGGATCGGCACGGTCCTGATGTTGCTGCTCACCAATACCTCCGTGAATGTCGAGTCCATGATCGGCACCCTGATGATGATGGGGATCGTGGTGTCCAACAGTATCTTGTTGGTCGATTTTGCCAATCGCATGGTCCGTGCCGGGGCATCGGCGGAGCGGGCCGTGCTGGAAGCAGGTCGGCGCCGAGTGCGTCCAATTCTCATGACTGCTTTGGCCACGATTTTGGGATTGCTGCCGCTCGCGTTGGGTTTTGGCGAAGGCAATGAAACTATGGTGCCGCTAGCCCGTGCGGTGGTCGGCGGCCTGGCCGTGTCAACCGTGATGACGCTCATCGTCGTACCGGTCATGCACGCGATGTTGCTGGCGCGGCGCGGTCACCTCGTTGCATCACCGACTCCCCCGGCCACGCAAGAGGAAATTTAATGGACCGTCCGTCGCGTATCCCTTCGACCTCGAGATCCTTCGTTGATAGGCCAGCAACGGCCACCCTCTTCGTCCTTGTACTGTTCGCGGGTCTCGCGGGCCAGACCGGATGCGATAGGGACGCGCCGTCCCAACCGACCGACTCCCCTGCCGCCGAGAGCCGGCCGGTCGACGTCCAGACCATCACGCCCGCCAAACAGCACCTGGCCTACCGCATTACCCTCCCCGCCAACATTGCCCCGCTCTATCAGACCACCCTCTACGCCAAAGTCTCGGGCTACCTCAAATGGATCGGCCCCGACAAAGGTGACCGTGTCAAGAAGAACGACGTGGTCGCGATCATCGACGCGCCTGAAGTGGAGGAACAATATCAGCAGGCCGTTGCGGACTACAAAATCAAGAAAATCACGTTCGAGCGCCTGGGCAAAGTCTGGAACGAATCGCCGGACGTGATTGCCAAACAGGATGTGGACGTGGCGGAGGCGGCCTACCATGGGGCGAAGGACTTTATGCAGCAGCGCGCGATCCTGCGCGACTATACCAAA
Organism: uncultured Nitrospira sp.; assembly: GCA_964416255.1. Taxonomy (GTDB): domain Bacteria; phylum Nitrospirota; class Nitrospiria; order Nitrospirales; family Nitrospiraceae; genus Nitrospira_D. Next base: position 17,714 of record CAYQDJ010000048.1, read on the forward strand.
GTACGCGCTCCCTACGACGGCATTGTCACCGCGCGCTTCGCCGATCCCGGCGCTCTGATCCAGGGCGCGACCTCGTCGGCCACCACTGCCATCCCGCTGTTTACCATCATGGATCTCGATACCGTGCGGATCTATACCAACGTTCCGCAAGACGATTCGCCCTGGGTAACCCCGGGCCGGACGAAAGCCCTCGTCGCGGTGAAGGAACTTCCGGGGCGCACCTTCATGGGAACTGTCACCCGCTCCACGCTCGCGCTCGATCCCTCCACCAGAAGCCTGCTGGTGGAGATCGATCTGCCGAACCCGGGCCACGCCCTGCGTCCCGGGACTTTTGCGGAGGTCACCCTGAGCTTGCGCGAGATTCCCGGGGCCCTGGTCCTGCCGCCGCAAGCCGTGATCGGGGGGCAAAGGGGCCACACGGTCTTTGTCGTCGATCAGGGCAAGGCCAAATCCGTCTCCGTGCGGCCCGGTATCACCGACGGGAACTGGGTTGAAATCACGTCCGGCTTGACCGGCGACGAAGAGATCGTCGTCGTCGGCAAACGCCGACTCCTCGAAGGAAGCCCGGTGCGGACCTCTCCGTTTCTGCTGCCGGACGCCAAACCGGCCCAGCAAAAATTCGACCGACGTTCGGCCGGCCTGCCTCAGGAGACGCCGGCAGCCGCTTCAATCACATCGAACACAGAAGGAGCGACGCGATGACCAAGAGGATCGTGCCATTCGTGATTCTGATGCTCTTCCTCGCAGCGCCGGGTTGGGTCATGGCCCAGCTGGCAGGATCGATGGAGGAAACCGCCAAAGGACGGTTCCTCGGCTTGCAGCAGGCTATTGAAATGGGATTACAACACCATCCGCTCGTGCAGGAGGGCACCGCAGGGCTAGAGGCTTCCGTCGCCCGGAAAGAGCAGACCAAATCACTGTATTATCCTCAAGTTTATGCGAATGCAGAGAGCGCGGCCGGAGCCGCGCGCATCAATGCCAGGTTCCTGGCGCCGGCCGGAGGGTTGCTCCAACCCAACTTGAGCCAATATACGACTGGTGTCATTGCCAGCCAGCGCATCTACGATTTCGGCTTCGTCAGAAACCTCGTCGAATCCTCAAAGTATGGTGAACGCGCTCAAGAGCAGGATGTCCAGGCCCGGCGCGCGCTGGTGATGGTGAACATTCAGCGGAGTTATCTGAATAGCCTCAAGCGGCAACGGCTGGTCCGGATTGCCGAGGAGACGGTGCGCGAGCGCGGCATCATCGCCAACCAGATCGAAATTCTCCATCGCCAGCAGCTCAAATCCAAACTGGATCTGAATTTGGTCCGCGTGGAGCTCGTGAATGCCGAATCATTCCTGGTCCGCGCCCGCAATGATTTCAAGGCCAGTTTTGCCGATTTGAATCGGGCCATGGGGGTGCCGGGACCGGAAGACTATACATTGGAAGAAGTCCTGATCGACGTGCGCCCCCAGCGCGCGCTGGGCGATCTCGTCGCCGACAGTCTCACTCATCCGGAACTCAAACGGGCGAAGGAAGAAGCGTCGTCCGCTCAAGCCAGGAAACGGGCGATGAAGAGCCAGTACCTCCCAACCGTCTCGGCCATTGTCAGTGGCGGCTACTATGATACGTTCGATCCCAATCGGAACGTGGCGACCGGCGGCTGGTGGGCGGCAGGCGGCTCCATGTCCATGCCGATCTTCACCGGAGGCTTGATCGAGAATCAGGTGAAGGAAGCGGCGGCGCAGGAAGCGGCCGCCTCGGCCAAGAGCAACGACATCGAGCAGGCGCTCACGCAACAGGTAACCAACGCCTACCTCGACACCGTCACCTTTTCCCAGCACATCAAACTGGCCGAGGAGCAGGTGCGGACAGCCGAAGAGGCCCTGCATCTGGCGAGGCAGCGGTACAAACTTGGACTGGGCTCGATCGTGGAAGTCACCCAGTCGGAAGTGGCGGTGACCATGGCGCAAACGCGGCTCGCGGAAGCGCAGTACGATTATAAGATTGCCGAAGTCACCTTGGCCTATGCCGCGGGCGGCGGCGCGCAGTTGCAGATCGATCCGACCCTGCGGTGAGACTAGAGGCGCACCGAGTCAGGAGATCGGTGCGGCGATCGACGGCGGCGCCGGGTCGGGCGCCCTGAGTCTGCTGAGATCGATCACCAGTTCGTCGGTCGTGTTGGCAAACAAGCTGTCCACCCAGCTGTTATGCACGGGAATCACGACAGTCGGCTCGTGAAAGAGCAAATCAAATCCCTTCGCTGCGGTTGGTCGCATCGGGTACCGCCGGTCGTAAATCATGCCGTAGGTCGGAATCCCGTACACGATTTGCCAGTTTCCCAAGAGCACGTGCAGCTTGGAGTCGGTGAGATAGAGCCCGCCTGAGGTGATGATCCGGCGGGCCGAGGTTTGCGGCTGGCTGAGGTAGAAGGTGATCCGCTCATTATACCGGGCCTGGGCGAGGGCCTCCGATATCTGTACCGACAGCAACGCCACTTCATCGTCGGTAAAGGCTGGCACGAGCGGAGCTTCTCCTTGGATCCATCGTTGCAATGCCACACGATGCTCCCGGATCCTCAGCCCTGACAGAATCTCCCGCAGTTGCTCCGATCCGATGGCCGCCGGGTGCGCATAGTACGTCGGCGGCCATTCCGGCAGCACGACGGGATCCTCTTCCAACCGGACAAAGTTGACCGGGTCCTCATACACGATGCGGGAGGGCACCTGGGGTATCGCGCAGGCCGCCAGAAGGAAAAGAAGACAGGATAAGGTGAAAGTTGAGGTCAAGAGCCTCGACTTCAACCTCGATCCTGGTCGAAATTTTAGCCTCAACCTCTGCCTTCCGACACCGTGACCGTCATCTCGACGCGTTCCAGCGGATTATCCCGTCCATCCCGCTTCATGTTCACCACTTGATCGGCGACTTCCATGCCGCTTACGACTTCGGCGAACACCGTGTACTGCCAGTCGAGGAAATTGGCGTCAGCGACGCAAATAAAAAATTGCGAGCCGGCGCTGTCCGGGTCGTTGGCCCGAGCCATCGACACGATACCGCGCTTATGTGGTTTGCTGTTGAATTCGGCCTTCACGCGATAACCCGGCCCCCCCATGCCGTGCGACGCCCGGTCCGGGCTCTTGCTGTTGGGATCCCCCCCTTGGATCATGAAGCCGGGAATCACGCGATGAAAGGTCGTGCCGTTATAGAACCCCTCCTTCGAAAGCTTCACAAAATTACCGACATGACCAGGGGCCACGTCCGGGAAAAAACGCAGCACGATCTCTCCCAATGGTTGCCCTTTGCTGGTCACGGCGATCGTGGCTCTGGTCTGCTCGCTGACATCCGCCATAGTGCGTCCTTTCCTTAACGAAAGAAGAAGGGCGGCGGGGCCGCGCCTCCCTCTAATCCCTGGTTGATGGCCACCCACGAGTGACCGTCGTCGCTCCGAAATACTCCCGAACTGGTGCCCGCATAGAGTCCGCCGTCCCCGGACCGGATCAAGACCTGTATCGACAGATTGGTGAGGCCTTGGTTGACGGGCGTCCATTGTCGGCCCTTGTCGACCGTTTTGAAAATGCCGTTTCCGGTGGCGACGATCACCCCCTGCTCGATCAAGACGATCCCACGAATGGAATCGTTGGGCAACGCCCGGCTGATGGGCCGCCAGGTCTTGCCGCCGTCGGCGCTTCGAAACACCCCGCCGTCAAACGTGCCGGCGAAGATGCCCTGGTCCTGGTCGATGACCAACACGCGGATGAAATTCTCCACCATCCCTTCATGATCTTTCAGCCCGTGCCGCATCCGCACCCATCCGGACGCGTCGCGTGTAAACCGCAGGACGCCTTTGCCAGACGTCCCGGCAAACAGGGTCCCGTCCGCGGCCCTGGCGAGAGAATGGACCAGGATATCGTCCAAGCCGGTGGTGACGACCGCCCACCGGTCTCCCGCCTCATTGAGCCGATAGACCCCATCGCCCGTGCCGGCATACAATTCATCGCCGGCGACCAGCAGGGCCTTGACCTCAAATCGTTTGAGCCCCCCGTTGATCGCCTGCCACGTTTTGCCCTCGTCCCGCGAGCGGAAGACGCCGCCTCGAAACGTCCCGGCATAAATCGCTCCGTCTTTTCCCGTCGCCAAGCTGAGAATAAACGGATCCGTCACTCCTGGGCCGGCCTGAGACCATGTCTCTCCTCGATCCTGGCTGCGAAAGATGCCATGACCGAAGGATCCGGCATAGAGAGTCGCCTTACCCGCCATGGTCAACGCTTGAACGCTCGCGACCGTTTGATCGAATGGGCCGGGCCCCGATCCCGGGGTCTGGGCATGGGGCTTGGGGATGCCGGACTCAGGCGGCGTCTCCGCCCAAGTCAGGCCGATGGCGGCTCCGCACAGCCATCCCGTGACCAGCAGCCATCGCCAGCGCGTCATGATTGCGCTCCCTTTCTTCATCGGACTCTGGTTCCCGCCGTTCCAATCGGAAGATCCGGGTCCAACGGCAGATCCACTCCGCCACCGGTGTCTTTCCGCCCAAACAACCGGGCCCCGATGATGCCGATCTCATAGAGGACCATCATGGGGACGGCCATCAACAGCATGGTGAACAGCGTCGCATCCGGCGTGACGATGGCCGACACGACAAGACAAAGAAGGATCGCGTGCTTTCGATAGTGCGCGAACATCCGCGCCGTGACCAGTCCTGCCACCGCGAGCAAGGTCATGGCCAACGGCAGCTCAAACGCGATCCCGAAGATCAGCAAGAACTTGACGTTGAAATCAATGTACATCCCCACGCCCAACAGCGGCGTAATATCGCGATCGGCTCCGAAGCTCACGAAGAAGTCGATGACGAGCGGCAGGATCACGAGGTTGCAGAACACCAGCCCCAACGCAAATAGGCCGCCGGCCAGTGCAAACAGAGGCACGGCCCAGCGCTGCTCCTTCGGCAAGAGGGCCGGTTCAACGAACTTCCAACACTGATAGAAAATGACGGGGAGGCTCAGTATCACCGCCGCAAGAAGCGACACTTTAATGGACGCAAACAGCGCCTCCGTCGGTCCATAGAACACGAGCTGGTTGGGAAACGGCCGGTTCAGCCAGGCCACCATGTCGGCCGAAAAAGAGAATGCGACGACCAGAGCCGTCAGAATGGTCGCACCAATGATGATCAGTCGTCGCTTGACGGTCCGGATATGGGCGGCAAGCGGATTTAGGATCTGGGCCATGGCGACGGACTCGGCCGCCGGCAGAGCCGGCGACCGGTGAGACTCCTTTACCGGGCGGCGTGCTCCATATCAGGCTCGCGATACCCTCGGATGAACTCCGCCAGTTTGTCCTTCTTCACGAGCTTTTCCTTTTGCAGTCGCTTCTTCTCGAGTTCTTCGGCCGGTGTCAGGACGTGGCGTTTCTGTAATTCGTTCAGTTCAACATCCAGGCGATGGTGGGTCTCTTCCAGTTCCCGGAATGCATGGTTGGATTGGCGAAGCCGTTCCGCGATCACATGTTCCGTCAGCATTGCTGCACCTCCTGCGTTAGGTTGACGAGCTGCGACTGATCGACCCTCCGTTATCAGGCCCCTGAGCTTGGCGACACATAGGGGACACGGCAAGCGGCTCCAATTCCATGAGGACGGCATCTTCGACGGGGTTCTCGTAATAGCGGGTGCGTGTGGCGGTCTGCACAAACCCCATCCGTCGATACAGAGAGCAGGCGGCATGGTTGGAAGCTCGCACTTCAAGGACGGCCCGGGACGCGGCCTGATTCCGGCCCGTGCGAAGGGCCTCAGTGACCAGCGCCCGTGCGATCCCTCTTCGGCGCATCGACTCGCAGACAGCCAAATTCATCAATCGTAATTCTTCAAACACGACCCAGAAGCAATGATAACCGACGATCGTCCCCAGGGGGTCCCGCGCCACCAGAAAGTGTGCGAAGGGGTTGCCGGTGAGTTCAGCCTCCATCATTTTGCGCGTCCAAGGTGCCGAGAAGCAAGCCTCCTCCAACCGTAAAATCGCAGGTAACATTTCTACCGAAGCCGGCAGAATCACAGGGTTATTGTCCATGGGGTCGGTTTGGTACCCGGTTCGCCTGGGTCCGTCGTCCTCGTGCCAGCCGTTCCGTCGTTTTTCTGTCCACGCGCGCCCGCCGACGGGCGACCGGGGAGATCCCTCCCGATTGTTCATACCGAATTTCCGCTTCGGCCCGCTGCACATATAAGGGCGTCACCACCGGCCCCGCAAGATACCTTCGCTGAAGCTGCTCGAGGCCGATCAATCCCACGGTCACCGCCGACGGCTTCGCGGCCGACGGCGGACCGACCGTGAGGCCGATGGAGGGAGGAAGCGCCGCCCGAATCTCCGACTCCATCGCGGCGAATCCGTCTCCGAACACCATCGTGTCTTCCGTGAGATACTGTGCCAAGGCCTGCGGCGGCCCGACGTGTTCCCCCACCAGCCGCTCCAGCTTTCCATGCTGCCACTGGAATATCGCCCAGTAAATTTCCCCCTTACGGCTGGTCAATATGGGACAGAGGGGGTTCGCCGCCGCTGTGGCCTCCACATGACGGGCCATGGCTTCCAGCGTGGGAACCAAAGTCAGCGGGAGGTCGGTGGCGGCCCGGAA